>NZ_JAJVKW010000019.1 GCF_024198255.1 Myxococcus guangdongensis | reverse complement strand
GGGGGAGGAAGAACACGTGCTGGTGTGGGTGGTGCATCACATCGTGTTCGACGGTTGGTCGGTGGGGCTGATGGAGAAGGAGCTGGGAGAAGGTTACGGGGCGAGGGTGCGAGGGGAGACGGCGGAGCGCACGCCGTTGGAGGTGCGGTACGCGGACTACGCGAGGTGGCAGCGGGAGTGGCTGAAGGGTGAGGTGCTGGAGAAGCAGCTGGAGTGGTGGAAGGAGCAGTTGGCGGGAGCGCCGCCGGTGTTGGAGCTGCCCACCGACAGACCTCGTCCCGCGGTGCGCACCTATCGAGGTGCGCTGAAGCGCGTGACGCTCTCGCATGGTCTGGAAGAGAAGCTGCGCGAGCTGAGCCGGAAGGAAGGGGTGACGCTGTACATGACGTTGCTGGCGGCGTTCCAGGTGCTGCTGGGGCGCTACAGCGGGCAGGGCGACGTGGTGGTGGGGACGCCGATATCGGGGAGGAACTGGAGGCAGGTGGAGGAGTTGGTTGGCTTCTTCGTGAACACGTTGGTGGTGAGGGTGGAGACGGGGGGAGCGAGCTTCGGGGAGTTGCTGAGGAGGGTGAGGAAGGCGTGCCTGGGAGCGTTCGCGCACCAGGACCTGCCCTTCGAGCAGCTGGTGGACGCGCTGCAGCCGAGCAGGGATTTGAGCCGCTCACCGCTCTTCCAGGTCATGTTCGTCATGCCCGGCGAGCTGGCGCCCCTGTCGCTCGAAGGAGTCACGGCCGAGGAGCTCGACTTCGAGCCGGGCGTGTCGAAGTTCGACCTCACGCTGTTCGCGTGGGAGACGCCGCGCGGGCTGGTGACGTCCTGGGAATACAACACGGACCTCTTCGACGAGGAGACGGTGTCGCGGATGGCGGGGCACTACGGTCGCCTGCTCGACGCGGTGGTGGAGTCCTCGGAGCAGCCCGTCTCCGCGCTCCCGCTGCTCGACGCGACGGAGCGTCGGCACCTGCTGGTGGAGTGGGGTGCGCGTCGGGACGCGACCTATGTGCCGGGCCTGATGCACCAATGGGTGGAGGCCCAGGTGGCGCGGACGCCGCACGCGGAGGCGGTGACGGACGGCACGCGCTCGCTGACGTACGCGGAGCTGGACGCGCGCGCCAACCAGCTCGCGAACCACCTGGTGGCGTTGGGGGTTCCGCCCAACGGCTCGGTGGGGTTGTGCCTGGACCGGAGCAGTCTCGAGATGCCCGTGGCGGTGCTGGCCACGCTCAAGGCCGGAGCGGCCTTCCTTCCGTTGGACCCGACGTGGCCCACCGAGCGGCTGCGGCTCATGTTGGAGGACACCGAAGCGCCCGTGGTGGTGGCGCAGTCGCACCTGGTCGCCGCGCTGCCGTCGGGGACGTCCGCGCGCCTGCTGAACCTGGAGGACGAGTCCGCCGCCATCGCGCGCCGCCCCACGAGCGCGCCCTGCGTGGACCTCTCCGTGGAGACGCACTGCTACTTCGTCTACACGTCCGGGAGCACGGGCCGACCGAAGGGCATCGTCATGTCCCACCGCGCGGTGGGCAACATGCTCTGGTGGTTGCTGAAGCGGACGGTGAAGCCGGACGCGACGACGCTCCAGTTCGCCTCGCTCAACTTCGATGTCTCCTTCCAGGAGATGTTCGGCACCTGGTGCCTGGGCGGGCGCGTCCTGCTCATCACCCCGACGCTGCGTCAGGACCCTGGCGCGATGCTCCGGTACATGGTGCGCCACAAGGTCGAGCGGCTCTATCTCCCCTTCGTCGCGCTCCAGGCGGTCTGTGACGCCGCGGCGTCCGAGGAGGTCCTGCCTCCCCTAACGGAGGTCGTCACGGCGGGAGAGCAGCTCCAGGTGACGCCCGCGCTCGTGGCCTTCTTCGAGCGGCTCCCGGGGTGCGTGCTGGAGAATCAGTACGGTCCCTCGGAGGCGCATGTCGTCACCGCGTGGCGGGCCTCGGGGCCGCCCTCATCGTGGCCCGCGCTTCCTCCGGTGGGCGTGCCCATCACCAACGTGCGCCTGTTCGTGTTGGATGCGAACGGCGAGCCCTGTCCCATCGGTGTCCCGGGAGAAGTAGGCGTCGCGGGCGCGAGCCTGGCGCACGGCTATCACGGTCGCCCCGAGCTGACCGCGGACCGGTTCCTTCCGGACACGCTCGAGGGTGCATCGGGTGAGCGCTACTACCGCACGGGAGACAGGGCGCGGTGGCTGGCGGACGGGAACCTGGAGTTCCTCGGGCGCCTGGATGGGCAGGTGAAGCTGCGGGGCTTCCGCGTCGAGCTGGGCGAAGTGGAGGTGGTGCTGCGCGCGCTGCCCGGCGTGAGGGACGCGGTGGCGGTGGTGCGCGAGGACGTGCCGGGAGACCGTCGGCTGGTGGGCTACGTCGTGTACCAGGAGGGGCACTCGCTGACGCCCGCGGAGCTGCGCGCGCATCTCCAGGCGAAGGTACCCGAGTACATGGTGCCCTCGGCCTTCGTCGCGCTCCCGGCGCTGCCGATTGCCCCGACGGGGAAGGTGGACCGCAAGGCGCTGCCCGTGCCCCGCGTGGAGGAGTCACGCGGTGGCGACGTGGCGCCACGCACGGCGATGGAGCGGGTGGTCGCGGAGGTGTTCGGTCCGCTGCTCGGCCTGGAGCGCGTGGGCGTGGACGCCCACTTCTTCGAACTGGGAGGGCACTCGCTGCTCGCGACCCAGGCGGTGTCCCGCTTGAAGGACGTGGTGGGGCGAGACCTTCCTGTTCGTGTGCTCTTCGAATCGCCCACGGTGGCGCAGCTCGCGGAGCACCTGGAGGACGTCGTCGAGGAGGCCCGAGGTGCGCCTCCGCCCGCGCTGGCCAGGAGACCGCACAGCGGCGTGGTGGAGCAGTCCTTCGCGCAGCAGCGATTGTGGTTCCTCTCGCAGCTCGACGCGGAGGGGTTCTCCTACAACATGCCCTTCGCGACGCGGCTCACGGGCCGACTGGATGTGAGGGCGCTGGAGGGAGCGTTCCGTGACGTGGTGCGAAGGCACGAGTCACTGAGGACGACGTTCGGCGAGGTGGATGGGACGCCGGTGCAGCGAATCCACGAGGACGTGGAGCTGTCGCTGACGGTGGAACAGGTCGCCGCAGCGGAAGTGCTGCAAAGGGTGGAGGAGGAAGCCCAGCGTCCGTTCGACCTGGAGCGAGGGCCGCTGCTGAGGGCGAAGGTGTTGAGGGTGGGGGAGGAAGAACACGTGCTGGTGTGGGTGGTGCATCACATCGTGTTCGACGGTTGGTCGGTGGGGCTGATGGAGAAGGAGCTGGGAGAAGGTTACGGGGCGAGGGTGCGAGGGGAGACGGCGGAGTACACGCCGTTGGAGGTGCGGTACGCGGACTACGCGAGGTGGCAGCGGGAGTGGCTGAAGGGTGAGGTGCTGGAGAAGCAGCTGGGATGGTGGAAGGAGCAGTTGGCGGGAGCGCCGCCGGTGCTGGAGCTGCCCACCGACAGACCTCGTCCCGCGGTGCAGTCCTTCAACGGGGCGCACCTGTCGCTCCGGATTCCTCCCGAGCTGGCGGGCGCGCTGCGCGAGCTGAGCCGGAAGGAGGGAGTGACGCTGTACATGACGTTGCTGGCGGCGTTCCAGGTGCTGCTGGGGCGCTACAGCGGGCAGGGCGACGTGGTGGTGGGGACGCCGATATCGGGGAGGAACTGGAGGCAGGTGGAGGAGTTGGTTGGCTTCTTCGTGAACACGTTGGTGGTGAGGGTGGAGACGGGAGGAGCGAGCTTCGGGGAGTTGCTGAGGAGGGTGAGGAAGGCGTGCCTGGGAGCGTTCGCGCACCAGGACCTGCCGTTCGAGCAGCTGGTGGACGCGCTGCAGCCGAGCAGGGATTTGAGCCGCTCACCGCTCTTCCAGGTCATGTTCGTCATGCCGGGACCCACCGTGCCGATGTCGCTCCAGGGGCTCGGTGTCGAGAGCCTCGCCTTCGAGCCGGGCATGTCGAAGTTCGACCTCACCCTGTTCGTCCAGGAGCAGCCCCAGTCGCTGGTGACGTCCTGGGAATACAACACGGACCTCTTCGACGAGGGGACGGTGTCGCGGATGGCGGGGCACTACCTCCGGCTGCTCCAGTCCGCGCTCGCGCAGCCCGCGCAGGACGTCGAGACGTTGCCGCTGCTCGCCGAGGCCGAGCGGCACCGGCTGTTGGTGGAGTGGAACGCTACCGAGGCGCCACCTCCATCCGTGAGTCATGTGAACGCGCTCTTCGAGGAGCAGGCCGAGTGCACTCCCGACGCGGTGGCGGTCCGCTTCGGCGAGCACGCGCTCACCTATGGCGAGCTGAACCAACGAGCGAACCGACTGGCGAGACTCCTGCGCCGGGGAGGCGTGGGGCCCGATGTGCCCGTGGGCCTGTGTGTCCGTCGCTCCCTGGACCTCGCCGTCGGTGTGCTCGCCATCCTCAAGGCGGGTGGAGCCTACGTCCCGTTGGACCCGTCGTATCCGCGCGAGCGACTGGCGTGGATGCTTCGCTTCTCCAGGACTCCGTGGTTGCTCACGCAGTCGTCCCTCGCCGACCTCGTGCCGGAAGGGACGGCCCAGAAGCTGCTGCTCGACACCGAGGCGGCGCGCTTCGAGGACGAGGACCCGGAGGACCTCCCGCCACTGGCGGGGGCGGAGTCGCTCGCGTACGTCATCTACACCTCGGGTTCGACGGGAGACCCGAAGGGCGTGGCCATGCCGCACGGGCCGCTGCTCAACCTGGTGCAGTGGCAGCTGGGCGCCTCGCGCCTGCCCCAGGGGCGCACGCTCCAGTTCTCCGCGCTGAGCTTCGACGTCTGCTTCCAGGAGCTGTTCTCCACCTGGGCGGCAGGTGGGGAACTGGTGCTCATCCCCGAGGAGCTGCGGCTGGATGCGCGCGCGCTGCTGGAGCACATGGACCAGCACGGCGTCGAGCGACTGTTCCTCCCCTTCGTCGCGCTCCAGAACCTCGCCGAGGTGGCGGACCGGGATGGACCGGCTCCGAGTCGACTCCGTGAAATCATCACGGCCGGAGAGCAGCTCCGCGTGACACCCGCGCTGCGGCGCTTCATCGGTCGTCTGCCGGGCTGCGTCCTGCACAACCACTACGGGCCCACGGAGTCCCACGTGGTGACGGCCCACACGCTGGAGGGCGACCCCTCATCCTGGCCGGACCTTCCGCCCATCGGTCGCCCCATCGCGAACGCGCGTGTTCACGTGCTCGATGCGCGAGGCACGCCGGTTCCTCCCGGTGTCCCCGGCGAGCTGTATCTGGGGGGAGTGGCGCTGGCGCGCGGTTACCTCCACCGTCCGGACCTGACGACGGAGCGCTTCGTCGCGGACCCGCTGGGCCTTGCTCCAGGCACACGGGTGTATCGGACGGGAGACTTCGCGCGATACCTCTCCGAGGGCACCGTCGAGTTCCTCGGACGCCGCGACGCACAGGTGAAGGTGCGCGGCTATCGCATCGAGCTGGCGGAGGTCGAGGCCGCGCTCGCGCACCATCCCGCGGTGAAGGACTGCGTGGTGGAGGCACGCGCGGATGGCTCGGGGCTGTCACGCCTGGTGGCCTATGTCGTGGGCTCGGATGGCGCCGCTCCCGAGGCGAGGGCCCTGCGCGCCTTCCTCCAGGAGCGACTGCCCGACTCCATGGTGCCGGGCCACTTCGTGACGTTGGAGTCACTGCCCCTGTCACCCAGCGGCAAGGTGAATCGCCGGGCCTTGCCCGCGCTGGACACGGACGTCGCACGCCAGGACGCGGCGCCTCGCGTTCCTCCGAGGACCTCGCTGGAGCTCCAGCTCGTCCGGGCCTGGGAGGAGACGCTCGGCGTCCATCCGGTGGGCATCCGCGATGACTTCTTCGAACTCGGCGGCCACTCGTTGCTGGCCATGCGCCTGCTCGCGCGGATTCGTGAGCTCACGGGCCGCTCCCTCCCCGTGGCCGCGTTCTTCCAGGGCGCGACGGTGGAGCGCATCGCGCGCCTGTTGTCGGGCCACGCGCGCGAGACCTCCTCGCCCCTGGTTCAACTGCGCGGCGGGACGAAGCGCCCCTTCTTCTGCGTCCATCCCGTGGGCGGAACCGTGCTCGCGTACGCGGAGCTCGCGCACCTGCTGGGCCCGGACCAGCCCTTCTTCGGCCTCCAGGCACCGGGCCTCGATGGGGAGGCCGCGCCGCTCGACAGCGTCGAGGCCCTGGCGGAGCGCTACCTGCTCGCGATTCGCGCGGTGCAGCCACACGGCCCCTACCTGCTCGGGGGGTGGTCCCTGGGCGGGACGCTCGCGTTCGAGATGGCCCAGCAGCTCCAGGAGCGTGGCGAGGCGGTGGACCTGCTGGTGCTCATCGACACCTACGCGCGAGCCCACCCGGGAGGCGCCGTGGACCCGTCCTGGCTCGAACCCGCGCGGTTGGGGGCGCTCTTCTTCCGGGACGTGCTGCGCTCGGCGGGCGCGGAGCTGCCATGTCCGGAGGACGTCCTCGCGAGCCTTCCCCCCGATGAAGCGCTGCGCATGCTGGAGGCCGCGGCGAGCCACGTCGCGGCGCTCCCTGAGACAGGGCTCGCGCCGCTGCGCGCCGTGTTCGAATCCAACCTCCGCGCCGCCTGGCGCTACGTGCCCAGGCCCTACCCGGGAGCGTTGCTCTCCATCGAATCCGCCGAGTCACCTCGCGCGCACGAGTGGGACCTGCTCGCCAGGGGAGGCGTGGACGTCCACACGCTGCCCGGCGACCACTACGCGCTGCTGCGTGCACCGGGAGTTCACACCCTCGTCACGCTCCTGCGTGACGCGTTGGAGCGGTCCCACGCCCGGACACTCCCTCGGAGTGTATCCGCGTGAGCACGTCGAGACGTCGTGCCGAAATACCTGAGAAATGTGGCCTTGCTGCACTCACTTGTGTTTCAGGGCTTGTCTTGACGACCGGAATGAAGACTCAGAGACTGCGCCGATTCAATCCAAGAGGAGCAAGGGCATGCATGCACTGACGAAGCAGTCGGAAGCGACCGGGCAGGCCCGCTGCCCCACGTGTTCGGAGCCCATCGAGGCCGAGGGCCGCGTGCAGGGCGAGGTGTTGACGTGCTCGGGCTGTGACGGAGAGCTCGAGGTGGTCGGCCTCAATCCGCTCCGGCTCGAGGAAGCGCCCGAAGTCGAGGAGGACTGGGGCGAGTAGGCCCGGGAGCGCCATGAGCACGAACGAATCCGCGGAGCAGCCGCTCCTGTCACCCGGAAGGGTCTTCGCCCAGGCCGTCGCCAAAGAGGGCGCGAAGGCCTCGGTGGAGTTCTCGCACACCATCACGGAGGCCTTCCCGGGCTTCAAGCGGCGCCCGCGCATCGCGGTGCGCGGCCTGTTCAAGGTGGTGAAGGCCGAGGGCGGCAAGGTGAAGTACTGGCACGAGACGCCGCCCCAGTCGCCGCCCACCGTCCAGGTGGAGGACGTGGGCCTGCGTCCCGAGGCCGCCTTCGAGTTCCACACGGACCTGGCCACGCTCAAGCCCACCACGGCGTGGATTCAAGTCCCGCCCGCGCTCCTGGATGACCCGGAGACGCTGGCGACCTTCATTGACTTCCGGCTGCTGGTGCGGCTGTGCACCGCGGAGAACCAGGCGCTCGCGAGAGGGCGGGGTGGGGACCGCGTGCGGGGCCTGTTGGAGACGCCGGGAGTCGCCCGGCTGCCGGCGCGCTCGGACCCCGTGTCATCGCTGCTGGCGGCGTGTGACCGGGTGGAGCAGATGGGCGGCAGCGCGGACGGCATCCTCGTCAACCCGGCGGACTACTACCGCTACTTCGTGGGCAAGGGCGGGCTGCTGGCGGATTTGACGAGCATGGGCGTGCGCATCGCCCGCGCGCGCATGGTGGACCCCGGGCAGGTCATCGTCGGGGACTTCACCGCGGCGGCCACCATCTTCGACAGCGGCCGCTCCTCCATCCGCTTCGCCCAGCCGCCCCCCGGCATCTTCCCGCGCGATGGCCTGGCGGTCTGCGGAGAGATTCACGAGGCGCTCGTCGTCCACCTGCCGACGCACTTCTACGTCGCCTCGCTCGTCTGAGCGCCGTCGCCCGGAAGTCCTCCAGTGACTTCCGGGCGCGTGGGCCCCGCGGGCGTCAGGGCTTCTCGGCGCTGACCACCGCGTACTCGTCGCAGTTGAACAGCGTCAGCCACTGGAGCTGCTCGAACTCCATCTGCCGGGCGCGCCGCACGTCCTCGCGCACCTTCGCCACGGTGACGCTGCCGGGCTGACGCTCCGCGGCCGTCATGCCCCGGAGCGCGGCCAGCGCGGTGTTGACGGCCGGGTAGACATCCGACGCGATGGACTCCAGCTTCCCCTGCTGGAAGCCGGCGACGTGCAGCTCGGAGAGGTAGCGCTGCGTCGTCCAGACGTTGGCCTCGGGAAACGCAATCCGTCCGCGCCAGTAGCGGTGTCGCAGGCGTCGGCGCAGGCCCGCGCCGGACTCGCGGTCCGTCTTCTGACACATGTCCGCCATCACCAGACGCCCGCCGGGCCTGAGCACCCGGAAGGCCTCGCGCAGGAAGTCGCCGCGCGTGCGGAAGTGCATCGCGGACTCCAGCGCGAAGACGACGTCGAACTCGCCGTCGCCAAAGGGAATCTGGGTCGCCGAGCCCACCTCCAGGCGGACCCGCTCCTCCAGCCCTGTCAGCTTCACGCGCTCCTTGCCCACGCGGACCTGATTGGGTGTGACATTGATGCCCACGATTCTGGCGGGGCGGTATTCCTCCGCCCAGAGGATGTCCTGGTCGGCGTAGCCGAACCCGCAGTCGAGCACCACGTCCCGCTCGCTCAGTCTCGCCGTGCGCGCGAGCAGGTGGGCCATCTGGGCTTGTGCGGCTTTGAACAAATCACCGACGCGCTCACAGTTCGTCTCGTCCACGCGCTCCACGTCGCGCCAGTAGCCGAGGTTGATCCAGAAGGGCTCCCGCCCCGTGACGACGCGAATCTCTTGCGGTCTGGGCAGCCCTGCCACCCATGCACCCGTCTCGTTCGAATAGAAACGCTCGGGGTCCGCCAGCACCGCGCTCTTGAGCTGCCTTGCGACCTGCATGACGTCGAACATCGCGAGCCTCCTTCGTGGCGGTGCTTTCATTATGGCCCGGAAAGCTGGAATTGAGGAGCTGTCTGGACGCGCCCGCCCTCAATGTCAGGCGTGGGGACAGGTCCGTGAAGGTGGGAGGCATTGACGGGCTTGACCTGCGCGGAGGGGCATGCTCCAGCGCTGTTTGCTGATGAACAAGAGGTGGATGTCTTTCGGCGGGAGTCTTTGTCTGTTGGGTTGCCGTCTTGCTTGTGATTGTCCTCGGAGCCCGCTTCTGGGGCACGCCTTATTGGCAATTGGCAGTCGCACGGTGACGCGCCGCGTATTGAGACGCTTCACTGACAGGCATAAAAAGTGCCTTGTTGTCACCCTGCTAATAAGCGGAGGAGGGCCCGCTCATGCGACTGCACCGCAGTGGTTCGTTGGCTTTTTCGAGTTTCTTCTTCGCGGCCCTGGGAGTGACCCAGGCCGCAGCCGCCGAGTTGCCGTTGTTGGACAGCACCCCCTTGCGAGCCCCGTTCGCGGCGGCCTGTGAGGGGAAGCCGGACTCCACGCTGTTACCGGTGGACCCGCGCACGCTCGTCGTGCCGGGCGTCAACAAGCCGGGCGCGGCGGTGCAGTTCAATGCCTACTGGGTGGACCTGCACACCCCGCCGGCGCCGTTCGTCTCCAACCTGCCGCCCAACCCCAAGACGTGTGGTGAGTTCCGGGCCAGCGTCGCTCGCGGAAAGCACAACATCGAGACGCGGGCGTACTTCCAACCCTTCACCACGGCGTCCGCGTACTACTACATGTACACGCTGTGGGGTTACCTCTTGCGCCCGTCGGACTTCGACGAGCAGATTCAAAAACGCTTCGGCCTGGCCAAGGCCCCCTTCCGCAATCCCTACCCATACCCGTGGGAGAACCCCAACCTCACCAACGGAGGTAGCGGGCAACTCCCGCTCGGAATGGTCCAGGAGCGCGACTCCAACGGCCGCTGGACGGGCGCCATCGCGTCTTCCTGCTCGGGTTGCCATGACTCGAAGCTGGGGAACGACTCGGAGGGGTACTTCCTGTGGGGCCGCTCCAGTGACGCCATCGACGCCGGCCTCATCCAGTCCGACATGTTCCGCTCCACCGTGGTGGGCAACGTCTTCCAGATCGTCCCCGTGCCCTGGAGCGTCGGGCGCGGCATGAGCGACGCCATCGGCATCGTCGACTTGCTGCCCGCGCTCTTCGACATGGACGCCATGTCGCTCGCGCCCAGCCTGCTCGAGTATTTCCCCACCCACGCGGGCGGCATGTCGCGCGCCCCCAACTGGTGGTACCGCGCCTTCAAGACGCGTCAGTTCTGGGACGGCGCGCTCACGTCCGACAACGTCCGCTCGGAGATGGCGTTCGGCATCGCCAACATCACCCGCTCCGCCCCCGAGCGCCGCGCGCTGACCGCCGAGTTCGAGGACAACGACAACTTCTTCGTGTCGATGTCGCCGCCCACCTATCCCAAGGCCATCAACACGGCCCTGGCCGAGCAGGGCGCCATCCTCTTCCACGAGCGGGACATGTGGGCCAACGGCGCCAACGCCAACATCCCCAAGCAGGCCGGTAACGGCTCCTGCGCCAGCTGCCACGGCGTCTACTCGCCGCGCCACGCCGCCAACCCCGCCTTCCTGCCGGACCCCCGCCTCAAGGGCATCTCCGGCGTCATCACCCCCATCGAGACCATCCGCACGGACCCGGCCCGCAAGGATTTGATGGCGGACGAGCGCAAGCGCCGCGCGTGGAACACGTCCTTCCTGGCCTACAACGACCAGCACCCGGACCACGGCCCCTACTACGACGACCCCATCACCAGCGCCCTGCGCCGTGTGCCGCGCGCCGCGTATGACCGGGGCATGGGTCCCATCTACTCGCCGGAGGGGCCGAACATCTGGATCAAGCCCTTTGGCTACATCGCCACGCCGCTCTACGGTGCCTGGGCCTCCGCGCCGTACTTCCACAACTCCAGCGTCCCCACCCTGTGGGACGTGCTCAAGCCCTCGGACCGCCCCAAGGTCTGGAAGCGCCAGCAGACCGAGGGCAACTCGCTGGGCTCCAACGCCGGCTACGACATGAGCTTCGCCGCGTATGACTTCAACAAGCTCGGCTGGAAGGTGCAGGCCCTGGCCTGCGGAGACCGCCCGGCGAATGACCCCTTCATCCCCTGCAGCCAGGAGATGGCCACGCTCGACATCCTGTTCGCGAACGTCGCCAACACCGTCGCCAACTACAACTCGCTGGCCTACCAGTCGCCGCCGCCCATTACCCAGAAGCAGATCCGCTCGCGCATGATCTTCAACTCGCACCTGTACGGGCTCGGCAACGAGGGCCACGACTTCACCCAGTCGCTCACCGACAGCGAGCGCTGGGCCATCATCGAGTACATGAAGACGCTGTAATGACAGAAGCCTCCCCGGATGGGCCCGGTGGCCCGTCCGCGGGAGGCTTGGGGGAGTGAGGCCGTCGGGAGCAGCTGCCCGGCGGCCTCGTCGTGTCAGGGCTACATCAAACGCTTGAAGAGGCCCAGCTTGCCCACGTACGGCGGGTAGCGCATCGCCAGGTCCAGCAGGAACGGCCGCTTCACCACGCTCTTCTTGTGGCTGAAGGCATCGAAGCTGGACTGCCCGTGGTAGCCGCCGACGCCGGACTCTCCCACGCCGCCGAAGGGCAGCCCCTCCGCCGCGAAGTGCACGCACACGTCGTTGACCACCGCGCCGCCGCTGGACGTCTCCGTCAGCACACGCTCGTTGACGTTCGAGTCCTTGGCGAAGCTGTACAGCGCGAGCGGCTTGGGGCGCGAGCGCACGAAGCGGATGGCCTCGTCGATGCTCGGGCAGTCCACCAGCGGGAGGAGGGGACCGAAGATTTCATCCTGCATCAGCGGGCTGGCCAGCGGCGCGTCGGTGATGACGGTGGGGGCGAAGAAGCGGCTTGCCGCGTCGTGCTCGCCGCCGAAGGCCACCTTGCCGTGTCCCGCCAGCGCCCGCACGCGCTCGAAGTGCTTGGGGCTGATGATGCGGCCGTAGTCGCCGCTCTGCCGCGCGTCCTGACCGTAGAACTGGGTGACGGCCTTCTTCACCAGCTCCGTGAAGGGCGCCTTGAGCTCGGGCGGAATCAGCACGTAGTCCGGGGCGATGCACGTCTGGCCCGCGTTGACGTACTTGCCCCAGGCGATGCGGCGCGCGGTGACCTCCAGGTCCGCGCTCCGGTCGACGATGCAGGGGCTCTTGCCGCCCAGCTCCAGCACCGTGGGCGTCAGGTGCTTCGCGGCGGCCTCGGCCACCACGCGGCCCACCTGGGTGCCGCCGGTGAAGAAGATGAGGTCCCAGCGCTGCGCGAGCAGCTCGCGGCTGGTGTCCGCGTCGCCCTCCACCACGGCGACGACCTCCGGCGAGAAGGCCTCGCCGAGCAGCTTCGCCAGCACCGCCGACGTCGCCGGCGCCAGCTCACTGGGCTTGAGCACCGCGGTGCACCCGGCGGCCAGCGCCCCGATGAGCGGCGCGATGGACAGCTGATACGGGTAGTTCCACGGCGCGATGATGAGCGTCACGCCCAGCGGGTCGGAGTATTGATACGCCCGCGCCGGCTGGATGACGATGGGCGCCGAGCCCCGGCGCGGCTTCATCCACGCCTTGACGTGCTTGAGCGCGCCCTTGATTTCTCCATAGATGCTGCCGACCTCCGTCAGATACGCCTCCTCGGCGCTCTTCGAGAGGTCGGCCTTGAGGGCGGCGAGAATCTCCGCCTCGTACTTGCGCACCACCCGGTCCAGGGCTTCCAGCCGCGCTCGCCGCCACTCGAGCGGGAGCGTGACGCGAGACTCGAAATAGGCGCGCTGCTTTTCGACGAGCGCCCCCGCGTCGAGCGGAGACGGTACGGCGGCGAGGCGACTGGAGCTCTGGACCATGGACTTCTCCTTGCGAAAGGCGATGCGTGGCTACTTCAGGAGCTCACCCCGCTCCGCTTTCTGGATGAGCGACGCGGGCGGCTCGAAGTGCTTGCCGTAGCGCTTCGCCAGCTCGTTCGCGCGGGCGATGAAGCCCCTCAGGCCCGTGCCCGTGGGCCCCTCGTAGCCGTTGATGAACTGGGCCACGCCGCCCGTCCACGCCGGGAAGCCGATGCCCAGGATGGAGCCGATGTTGGCGTCCGCCGCCGAGCGCAGCACGCCCTCGTCGAAGCAGCGCACCGTGTCGATGGCCTCCGCGAACAGCATCCGCTCCTTCATGTCCTCGAAGGGGATGGTGGTGCCCGGCTTGGTGTAGTGCTTCGCCAGCCCCGCCCACAGGCCCGCGCGCTTGCCGTCCACGTAGTCGTAGAAGCCCGCCCCCGTGGAGCGGCCCTTGCGCCCGTGCTGGTCGATGAGCGCGTCCACCACCGCGTAGCTGCCATGGTCCGCCCACGGCTTGCCCGAGGCCTCCACGGCCGCCTTCGTCTCCAGGCGGATCTTCCGCGGCAGCGTCAGCGTCAGCTCGTCCATCAGCGCCAGGGGCGCCGCGGGGTAGCCCGCCTGCAGGCCCGCCTGCTCGATGGACGCCGGGGAGATGCCCTCGCCCACCATGGCGATGGCCTCGTTGAGGAACGTGCCGATGACGCGGCTGGTGAAGAAGCCCCGGCTGTCGTTGACGACGATGGGCGTCTTGCCAATCTGCACCGCGATGTCGATGGCCTTCGCCAGCGTCGCGTCGCTCGTCTTCTTGCCGGCGATGAGCTCCAGGAGCGGCATCTTGTCCACGGGCGAGAAGAAGTGCATGCCCACGAAGTCCTCGGAGCGCTTCACTCCCTCCGCGAGCAGGGTGATGGGCAGCGTGGACGTGTTGGACGCCAGCACCGCGTCGGGCGCCACCACGTCCTGCACCTCCTGGAAGACCTTGTGCTTGAGCTCCACGCCCTCGAACACGGCCTCGATGACCAGGTCGCAGCCCTTGAGCGCCGCGGCGTCCCCGGTGGGGGTGATGCGCGCGAGCAGCGCGTCGCCCTTCTCCTTCGTCGTCTTGCCCTTCTCCAGGGCCTTCTCCACCAGCTTCACGGAGTACTGCTTGCCCTTCTGGGCGGCCTCGGTGCTCACGTCCTTGAGCACCACGTCGATGCCCGCCTTGGCGCACACGTAGGCGATGCCCGCGCCCATCATGCCGGCGCCCAGGATGCCCACCTTCTTCGCCGTGTGCTGCGGATGGCCCTTGGGCCGGCCGCCACCGGAGTTGATGTGCTGCATGTCGAAGAAGAACGCCTGAATCATGTTCTTCGCGACCTGGCCCGTCGCCAGCTCCGTGAAGTAGCGCGACTCGATGGTGAACGCGGTGTCCACGTCCACCTGCGTGCTCTCCACCGCCACCGCCATGATGGCGCGGGGGGCGGGCATGTTCGCGCCCTTGAGCTGCTTGCGCAGGTTGGCGGGGAAGGCCGGCAGGTTCGCCGCGAGCCCGGGGGACGTCGGCGTGCCGCCCGGAATCTTGTAGCCCTTCTGGTCCCACGCCTGCTGCGAGCTCGGGTTCGCCTTCACCCACGCCTTGGCCGCCGGGACGAGCGCCTCCACCGACTCCACCACCTCGTGCACCAGGCCCACCTCCTTGGCCTCCTGCGGGCGGTAGCGCTGGCCCTGCAGCAGCACCTTCATCAGCGCGTCCACGATGCCCAGCATCCGCACCGTGCGCACCACGCCGCCCGCGCCGGGCAGCAGGCCCAGGGTGACTTCCGGCAGGCCGATCTGCACGCCCTTCACGTCCGCCACGATGCGGCGGTGACAGGCCAGCGCAATCTCCAGACCGCCGCCCAGCGCCGCGCCGTTGATGGCGGCGACCACGGGCTTGCCCAGCGTCTCCAGCGCGCGCAGCTGCGCCTTGAGCTCCTGGCCCAGCTCGAACGCCTGCTTCGCGTTCTCCTTGCGGATCTTCAACAGGTCATTCAGGTCGCCGCCGGCGAAGAAGGTCTTCTTCGCGGAGGTGATGACGACGCCGGTGATGTCCGCCTTCTCCTTGACCAGCCGCTCCACCGTCGCGCGCATCGACTGGATGTACGCGGCGTTCATGGTGTTGGCGGACTGGTTGGGGTCATCCAGCGTCAAGGTGACGATGCCGTCGGCATCCTTGTCCCAGCGGATGGTGCTCTGCTCGCTCATGGGGTTTGCTCGAATCTTGGTCGAAAGGGGATGCGCAGGAAGGTCAGACGCGCTCGATGAGGGTGGCCACGCCCATGCCACCGCCGACGCACAGGGTGATGACGGCCCGGCGCGCCTTGCGCCGCTCCAGCTCGTCCACCATGGTGCCCAGGATCATCGCGCCCGTGGCGCCCAGCGGGTGCCCCATGGCGATGGCGCCGCCGTTGACGTTGATCTTCTCGTTCGGGATGCCCAGGTCCTTCTGGTACTTGAGCACCACGGAGGCGAAGGCCTCGTTGAGCTCGAACAGGTCGATGTCCTTCACCGACAGGCCCGTCATGTCGAGCAGCTTGCGCGTGGCGGGGATGGGGCCCGTCAGCATGATGGTCGGGTCCGAGCCGGACGTGGCCACCGCGGCGATGCGCGCGCGCGGCGTCAGCCCCAGCGACTTGCCCACCTTCTCCGAACCGATGAGCACCAGCGCCGCGCCGTCCACGATGCCCGACGAGTTGCCCGGGGTGTGCACGTGCTCGATGCGCTCCACCATGTGGTACTTCTGCAGCGCCACCGCGTCGAAGCCGCCCATCTCCCCCATGCCGGCGAAGGACGGGCTCAGCTGGCCCAGCGACGCCACCGTGGTGTCCTTGCGCGGGTGCTCGTCGCGGTCCAGGACCACCAGCCCGTTCTGGTCCAGCACGGGGATGACGGAGTTCTTGAAGTAGCCCTCCGCCCAGGACTTCGCGGCGCGCGCCTGCGACTGCGCGGCGTAGGTGTCCACGTCCTCGCGGGTGAAGCCCTCCATCGTCGCGATGAGGTCCGCGGAGATGCCCTGCGGCACGAAGTACGTGTCGTAGTTGGTGGCGGGGTCCATGGCCCACGCGCCGCCGTCGGAGCCCATGGGCACGCGCGACATGCTCTCCACGCCGCCCGCGATGACCAGGTGCTCCCAGCCCGAGCGCACCTGCTGCGCGGCCATGTTCACCGCCGTCAGGCCGGAGGCACAGAAGCGGTTGAGCTGCACGCCGCCCACCGTCTCCGGCAGGCCCGCCGCCAGCACCAGCGTGCGCGCGATGTCCGCGCCCTGGTCGCCCACCGGCGACACGATGCCCAGCACGATGTCGTCGATCTGCTTGGGGTCCAGCGTGGGGTGGCGCTGCTTGAGGGCGTCCACCAGGCCGACGAGCAGGGAGATGGGCTTGATGCCGTGCAGCGCGCCCTTCTTGCCCTTGCCGCGAGGTGTACGGACGGCGTCGAAGATGAATGCTTCCTGGCTCACCGGGAGCCTCCTTGGGATTCGGTGTGGGAGTGGTCTACAGCGAACGGGCGACGAGCTCTTTCATGACCTCGTTGGCGCCGGCGAAGATGCGCATGACGCGAGTATCCGCGAACAGGTGAGCGATGGGGTATTCCTTCATGTACCCATACCCTCCGAAAAGCTGGAGGCAACGGTCCGCGACGCTGCTCGCCTGGTCCGTCAGCCAGTACTTGGCCATGGCCGCGGACGCCACGTCCAGCTCCCCCAACAGGTGCTTCTCCACGCACTCGTCGAGGAACGCCCGTCCAACCCGCCCCAGCGTCGCGCATTCCGCCAGCTCGAAGCGCGTGTTCTGCAGCGCGAAAAGTGGCTTGCCGAACACCTGGCGCTGCTTGGTGTAGTCGACCGTGAGCGCCACGGCCCGCTCGATGCTCGCCTGCGCGAGCACCGCCGTGGCCAGCCGCTCCTGGGGCAGCTGCTGCATCAGCTGGATGAAGCCCGCGCCCTCCTCGCCGCCGAGCACGTTGACGGCCGGGACCTGGAGGTCGTCGAAGAACAGCTCCGTCGTGTCCTGACCGTGACCTCCCAGCTTCTCCAGGATGCGGCCCCGCTCGAAGCCGGGCGTGGTGTCGGAGACCTCGGCACACAAGAGGGAGATGCCCGCGTGGCCCTTCACGTCGCTGGTGCGCACCGCGATGATGAGGAAGTCACAGACGCGGCCGTTGGAGATGAACGTCTTGGAGCCGCTCACCTTGTAGAAGTCGCCGTCGCGCACCGCGCGGGTGGAGATGGCCTGCAAGTCGGAGCCCGTGCCCGGCTCCGTCATGGCGATGGCGCCCACCCACTCGCCGCTGGCGAGCTTGGGCAGCCACTTGAGCTTCTGCGCCTCGGAGGCGTACGCGAGCACGTAGTGCGCGACGATGGTGGAGTGCACCGCGAAGCCCATCGTCGGGTCTCCGGCGCGCACCTGCTCCTCCAGCAGGATGGCCTCGTGGGCGAACGTGCCGCCGCCGCCGCCGTACGCCTCCGGGACGGACATGCACAACAGGCCCAGCTCGCCCGCACGGCGGTAGAGCGCCTTGTCCGGGAAGCCCTGGGCCACGTGCTTGGGCACGTTGGGGAGGACCTCCTTCGTGAAATAGGTGGCCGCGAGGCCGCGCACCTGCTCGAGCTCGTCGGAGCTCCACCGAGGACGTGCCGTCATTGTCTGTCTCCGCGCTGTCGTGACTGCTGTCTAGAGTCCGAACGTCTTGCCGATGATGTCCCGCTGGATTTCGCTGGTGCCACCATAGACGGTGGAAATCACCGTCGCACGCAGATGCGATTCCATGTCGAACTCGGTGGCGTAGCCATACCCACCCATCATCTGCACGCCCTCGAGCGCCACGCGCTTGGCCGTCTCCGTGGCCTTCAGCTTGGCCATGGAGGCCTCGCGCGGGAGCATCTTCTCGGGGGCCTCGTCCGCCATCTGCGCCACCCGGTAGAGCAAGAGCTCGCTGCACTCCAGCTCCAGCGCCAGGTCCGCGATGCGGTGCTTGAGGGCCTGGAACGAGCCCACCGGCTTGCCGAACTGCTTGCGGTCCTTGATGTAGGCCAGCGCGTCGTCGAACGCGCGCCGGCCCCGGCCCAGCATCGTCGCCGCCAGGATGAGCCGCTCGCTGTTGAGCCCCGACATCAGCTGCGGCCACGCCTGGTCCACCACGCCCACGACGCTGTCCTCGGGCAGGAAGCAGTCGGTGAAGTAGACGTCGTTGACCTCCTTGCCGTTGAGCGTGGGGATGCCGCGAATCTCCACGCCCGGCGTGCTCGCGGGCACGCAGAACATGGTGAGCCCCTCATGCCGCGAGCCCGGGCCCGCGCCGCGCGTCCTCGCCACCAGCAGCAGGTGGTCGGCGATGTGCGCGTTGGAGCACCACGTCTTCTGGCCGTTGACCACGAAGCCGCCGGAGGCGCGCTCGGCGCGGCAGGTGATGGCCGCCGCGTCCGAGCCCGCGCCAGGCTCCGAGATGGAGATGGCCTCCACCCGTCCTTGCGTGATTCCCGTGAGCACCTTCTGCTTCTGCGCGGGCGTGCCGAACTTCGCGTAGGGCCCGGCCGCGACGGCGGTGGTGACGTAGCCGCCCACGGGCGCGAGCCCATAGGCGGTCCGCTCGGCGAACAGGCAGATCTCCGACATGCCGCCACCGGAGCCGCCGTACTCCGCGTCGATGCCCACGCCGAGCCAGCCCAGCTCGGCCATCTGCGCGTACAGCGCCGCGTTGTGCGCCTCGACGCCGTGCTGGGTGAGGGCGTCGCGCTGGGCGCGGGTGCCCGTCCTGGCGCGGCAGAAGGCATCGATGGACGCGGCGAACGAAGCTTGCTCGGGGGTTCTGGCGTGCATGGCGGCGGGGCTCAGGCGTTCTCGTAGAAGGTGGCGATGCGCTCGGCGTACTGCTGGAGGATGACGCGGCGCTTGAGCTTGAGCGTGGGGGTGAGCTCGCCCGTCGCGGGGGACCACGTCTCGTCGACGACCTCGAAGCGCTTGAGCTGCTCGGCGCGCGACAGCCGCTGGTTGACGGAGGCCACCAGCGCCTCCAGCTCCGAGCGGATGGCGGGATCTCGCGTCAGCTCCGCCACGGACATGGGCGGCAGGCCCCGGGCCTTGGCCCACACGGGCGCGACCTCCGCGTCCAGGCAGATGAGCGCGGTGAGATACGGCCAGCCATCGCCAATCGCGAGCGCCTGTCCCACGAGCGGGTGGGCGCGCAGGAAGCCCTCGACGCGGGACGGGGCGATGTTCTTCCCGCTCGAGGTGATGATGAGCTCCTTCTTGCGGTCCGTGATGGTGAGGTAGCCCTCGGCGTCGATGGTGCCGATGTCACCGGTGGCAAGCCACCCGTCCTCGTCCGTGGCGCTGACGATGCGCCCGTCTCCGGACAGGTAGCCCATGAACAGCACGGGGCCGCGCACGAAGATCTCGCCGTCGGAGGCGAGCTTCAGCTCGAGCCCGGGGACGGGGCGGCCCACCGAGCCCACGCGGAAGTCCGTGGGCAGGTTGATGGTGGCGCAGCCCGTCGTCTCGCTCATGCCCCACACCTCGAGCACGCGGATGCCGAAGCCGCCCAGGTACTCCAGCACCTCCACGGGGATGGGCGCGGAGCCGCTGCTGGCCCACTGGAGCGCGTCCAGGCCCAGCGTCGAGCGCAGGGGCTTGAGCACCTTCTCCTCCGCCACCGCGACCTTGGCGGCCAGCTCCTCGGACACCTTCTGGCCGGAGCCCTCCAGGCGGAAGGCCTCCAGCGCGAGCGCGTGCGCGCCCATGATGGCGTCGCGGCGGGGCGCCTCCAGCGTGCCCAGCTTCGCGCGCAGGCCCGCGGCCAGCTTCTCCCAGACGCGGGGCACGCCGAAGAAGGCGGGCGGCCGGACCTTGGCCATCAGCGGCACCACGCCCGCCGGGTCCGAGCAGACGTGCACGTGCAGCGCCTTGAAGAGCATCCGGTACAGGCCCAGCTCGCGCTCGGCGATGTGCGCCAGCGGCAGGTAGGCGATGGACGGGGCGCGCATGGGCGTGGGCACCACCGCGTCCACGCAGATGGCCTCGTAGAAGGCGTTGCGGTGGCTGAGCACCACGCCCTTCGGATCTCCGGTGGTCCCGGAGGTGTACATCATCGCGATGGGGTCCTCGGGACGGATGGGCTTCCAGGTGTCCTCGAAGACTTGCGGCGCCTGCTCATGCAGCGCGGCGCCGTCCGCCTCCAGCTGCTTGAAGGAGACATAGAGCGGGTCGCCCGCGGGGACGGCCGCCGCGTCGATGACGACGATGCGCTTGAGGGAGAAGAGCGACTTGAGGATGGGGCGCCAGCGGGCCACCTCCTCGGCGCCCTCGAGCACCACCACCGTGGCCGCGCTGTGCTGGGCGACGTAGCCTACTTGCTCCGTGCTCAGCGTTTGGTAGGCGGTACAGGGGATGGCGCCCAGGTGGGCCGCGGCGTAGTCGATGAGCCAGTGCTCGGGCCGGCTCGACATCATGATCATCATCCGCTCGCCGCGCTGGAGTCCGAGCGCGCCCAGGCCCCGGCACAGCGACGCGGTGCGGGCGCGAATCTGCGCCCAGGTGAGCGTGGTGTCACCGGCGGTGAGCGCCGGCTCGTCCGCGAGCTCGTCCGCGTTGCGCTTGAGCAAGAGCGGCAGGGTGAGCTTGTTCGCCAGGGATTGGCACTGCGCCTCCAGGTCTGCGAGCGACGTACCCATGGACTCCTCCTGCGTCTGGTTTTGCGGCGACTGCGGTGCTCCTCAGGGGTCGACGTACAGGTCGAGGATGACGTCGTCGCCGCCCCCGTAGCGGCTGAAGTCGGTGATGCCCTCGGCGCGCAGCACATCCTCGTCGATGAAGGTGTGGCCGGTGCAGTCGCGGGGTGGGCGTTGAAGGAGGGCCACCGCCGCGTCCGCCATGATGTCCGGCGTGCGCGCGCGCTGCATGGAGTCATCCCCGCCCAGCAGGTTCTTCACCGCCGCGGTGGCGATGAGCGTGCGCGGCCACAGCGCGTTGGCGGCGATGCCCGCCTCGGCGAACTCCGCGGCCCAGCCCAGCGTCAGCAGCGTCATCCCGTACTTGGCCATCGTGTACGCCGGGTGCTTGCCCAGCCAGTGCGGCGCCAGGTTGATGGGCGGCGACAGCGACAGGATGTGCGCGTGCGGGGAGCGCTTGAGGTGGGGCAGCGCGGCGCGCGTGAGCAGGAAGGTGCCGCGCACCTGAATCTGCTGCATCAGGTCGAAGCGCTTGAGGGGCAGCTCGTCTGTCTTCAGCGGCGCCAGCGCGCTGGCGTTGTTCACGCAGAAGTCGATGCCGCCAAAGCGCTGGACGGCCTGGTCCACGGCGCGCTGGACGTCCGCTTCCTCGCGCACGTCGCCCACCACCGCGAGCGCCTGGCCTCCGGCGGCCTCGATGTCCGCCGCGGCCGTGTGGACGGTGCCCGGAAGCCTGGGGTCGGGCGTGTCTGTCTTCGCCAGGAGCACCACGTTGGCGCCCAGCCTCCCCGCGGCGACGCCGATCGCCAGGCCGATTCCGCGGCTTCCTCCCGACATCAACAGCGTGCGTCCCGACAGGGGCTTCGAGCTCATCACGACTCCGGGTCTTGCGGGCCCTCGGACGGAGCGGGAGGGGCCACCGGCTCCGCGCGGGGCGGCATGTTCTTCAGTTGGGGGATGACGTCGCGGACGAGGGTGATGAGCGATTCGCTCAGCAGCAGGTGTGCCTCCTCGCGCGTGAGCGTCCCGCCGCGAATCCACTCGCGGATGGTGGCCTTCACCATGCCGGAGTAGGAGCGCATCATCGCGCGGTGGCGGGCGTCACTGCCCACCTCCACCTTGAGGCCCAGGAACTCGAGCGTCTTCGCCGCGGCCACGTCGTCCGCCGCGGAGATGATGCGCTCGACCTCCGGGTCCGCGCCGATGCCGCCCACCGCGGTGACGGCCACGTACGTCTTGCCGTGGGTGGCCACCGTGTCCAGGTACCACCGGACGCTGCGCTCCACGCGCTCGCGCAGGGTGCCCGTGTTGCTGACCTTCTCCTCCAGGCCGGGCATCAGGAGCATCCGCTTGACGACCTTGAGGTACAGGTCGCGCTTCTGCCCGAAGTAGTGGTTGAGCAGGCCGCGGGCGACACCCGCTTCCTTGGCGATGTCCGTGGTGGAGACATCCGCGTAGGGACGCTCACCGAACAGCCGCGTGGCGACCTCGAGGATCTGCTCGCGGCGCTCGTCCGGCTCCAGGCGCTTCCAGCGGGGGGCGGGGGAGGGGCTCATGACTTGCGCTCCCGCCACGGAAGGAAGCCCGGCAAATCTTGCTCCACAGTGCGCGTGAAGGCGGGGGGCCGCTTCTGGAGGAACGCCATCACGCCCTCCACGGCGTCCGGGTTCTGTCCCAGGCTGGCGATGAGCTGGCTGTCCAGGGAGAAGGCCTGCTCCGGGGAGGGCAGGGCGCTCATCTGATAGAGGGACTGACGGATGACCGCCACCGACACGGGCGCGGTGGAGTCCACCAGCTCGCGCGCCAGCGCCTGGGCCGCGCCCAGGACGTCGTCGGGTTCGTGCAGCGAGCGCACCAGCCCCGCGCCGAGCGCCTCGTCCGCGGGGATGAGCCGGCCGCTCACCATCCAGTCGAGCGCGCGGCCCATGCCCACCAGTCGGGGCAAGAACCAGCTCGAGCCGCCCTCCGGGTAGATGCCCCGGCGGCTGAAGACGAAGCCGAAGCGGCTGTCCTTCGCCGCGAGCCGGAAGTCCGCGGGCAGGAGCATCGTCGAGCCCACGCCCACCGCGGCGCCCCGCACGGCGGCGATGACGGGTTTTCGCAGGGAGAACAGGCGGCGGGTCACCCGCGTCGCGGGCTCCACCCACCCCGGCTCGGGCAGGCCGCCGTTGGCGACCTCGAAGGACATGCCGCTCAGGTCGGCGCCCACACAGAAGTCCTTGCCGGCCCCCGTGAGGATGACGACGCGCACGTCCTCGTTGGTGTCCGCCTGGGTCAGCGCGTCCGCCAGCTCGTCCGCCATGGTGATGGTGAAGCCATTGCGCGCCTCGGGACGGTTCAGCTCGAGAGTGGCAACCCGGTCCGAGACCGAGGTCCGGATGTGTTGGTAGCTCATGGTGGGGGCCTCATCACTTCGATGTCAGGGATATTGGAGGCTTGTTGGCGGGGTGTCAACAGTGTCCACGCGCCCCGATTCCGAAAGACTCACGACGTGTTGCGTCATCTGGGAACGACTGTCCTTGGCGGGTGGGGCAGGGGGCCCGGGCAGGAAACTGCCGCGTGGGTGAAGTCTTGCGGCGGGATGAAACAGCGGAGGCTTCGTCTGTCGTTGAATCGAATCCATCCTGGGGAGTGGTGTCCGACCCGGGACGACTGTCTTTGATGTTTCCTGGCTCGGGGAGGATAGTCCCGCGGCCGTGTGACGTGACACGGCTGTTCGAACACGATGTGTCGTTCTGGAGACTTCATGAACAGCATCTCGAAGTCGTTGTTCGCGGCGTTGGCGTTGGCTCCCCTGTCGGCGTTGGCGCTGCCGCCGGACTGCGATGTCCGCTGCACGTCCGATGTGCCATGTCGAATCGTCTGCGCCATCCCCTGGAGCATGAAGGTGGTGTCGTGCGGCGTCTGGGTGGCCGACTACGACCCCGGCGCGGCGTGCGCGCCGGGCCTGACGGCGGAGGCCCGCGAGGAGGAGCAGCTGTTCTCGTCCGAGGACGCGGACGAGCTCGACGCCTCCTGGGAGTGCTCCGAAGCGGACGCCGCCGAGCAGTGAGTCCCGTCCCCTCGGGGGCGTGTGGTGACTGGTTCCATTCGACGTTTCATCCTGGAGAACTCAATGAATCGCATCTCGAAGACGTTGCTCACGGGGCTCACGGCGCTGGTGCTGTCCCCCCTGTCCGCGCTGGCGCTGCCTCCGGACTGTGATGTCATCTGCGCGGATTTCGAGGCGTGTGACACCACGTGCGCCGTGCCGTGGACCACGCGCATCATCAACTGCGGAAGGTGGGAGACCGAGTACCACCAGCCGGGGATGTGCACGCCGAGCCTGGCGGCCGAGGGCAACGAGGAGGAGTCGCTGATGTCCTCCGAGGACGTCGACGCCTCCTGGGAGCGCGCCGCGGAAGAGGTCTCCGCGGAGTAGTGCTGTCGTCCGGGGCCACGTGCTGAAGAAGGCGCGTGGCCCCGTCCTCCGGCCCTGCTCCCGCGCATCCTGGCGCGGCGGAGCTGGACCTGCCGGGGCGGACCGTTCCGCCGGGCCTCCGTCGTGGAAGTGCGCGGTGGGACAGGGCCCGCGCTGAACGAACGGACGTCCCAGGTCGGATGGCACCGGAACGGTGCTCCGCAATCCGCATGGCGCGGCGCGACATTCCGCCGCCGGGACCGTTCGGGAGTGTCGGAAACAAGAGCCACTGGATTGCATGAAACGCGGGTCCGGGCACACGTGTGCCCGCGCTCCGACACACCCCTCGAGGTCCTCGTGAACCATCGTCGAAGCATTCTCCTGCTCGCTGGAGCCCTGCTCCTCCTGAGCGCCTGTGGTGGAGCCCGCGAGTCGGGCGAGGCCTCCACCGGAAGTCAGACGCAGGCGGCGGTCAACGGCGCGCTCACCTCGGGCACGCCGCTGAACTCGCTCGCCGCGCCCGGGGGCGCCTCCCTCGTGTACTCACTGGCGGTCCCCGCCAACCAGAACACGGTGACCTTCACCACCTCGGGGGGCCCTGGCAACCTGGACATGAAGGTGGCCTTCGGGGCCGAGCCCACCACCTCCAACGCCGCGTGCACCTCCGCCGGCCCGGACAGCGTGGAGACCTGCACCGTCTCCGCCCGCGCCGCGGCGGGCACGTGGTACGTGCAGCTCTCCGCCACCGCGTCCTTCTCCAACGTGACGCTCACGGGCAGCTACGCCCCGCTGGGCACCAACTCCAGCCCCGTGCGGACGCTGACGAACGGCGTCTCCTACGTCGGCAACTCGGGCGTGACGGGCGACTGGAAGATGTTCTCCTTCCAGGTCCCCGCGAACCAGGCGGTGCTGAACGTGGCGGTCTCCGGCGGCACCGGCGACGCGGACCTCTATCTGCGCCAGGGCTCCACGCCCGACCTCACGAACCACGCCTGCCGCTCCACCAACACGGGCAACACGGAGTCCTGTCAGGTGACCGCGCCCCAGGCGGGGCTCTGGTACATCATGCTGCGTGGCTACACGGCCTTCAGCGGCGTGTCGGTGGTGGCCACCGTGACGCCGCCGTTGACGGCGCTCGTCAACGGTCAGCCCGTGGGCCCGCTCTCGGCGGCCCAGGGCACCGCGCTCTACTACACGCTCGAGGTCCCCGCGGGGCAGAGCGCCCTCAACGTGACGCTCGCGGGCGGCACGGGCGACGCGGACCTCTACGTGAAGCACGGTGCCATCCCCACCACCACCAGCTACGGCTGCCGCTCGTGGGGCAGCACCAACACGGAGTCCTGCACCATGACCCCCCCGACGGCGGGCACGTACTACGTCATGGTGCGCGCCAGCGCCGCCTTCAGTGGCGTCGCGCTGCTCGCCCAGACGGTGTCGGGCGCCGAGCCCGCGGTTCCGCTCACCAATGGCCAGGAGGTCGTCGGCCTGGAGGGCAGCACCGGCGGTCCATTCCTCTACAAGCTCGAGGTCCCCGGCAGCGTCTCGTCGCTCCGGTTCCAGGTGACGAACGTCTTCTCGGGCGAGTTCGCCATGACGGTGAAGCGCGGCAGCCCTCCGGTGGGCACCGACTACGACTGCCGCCAGACGAGCCAGTACGGCAGCTGCACGTTCGACGCGCCGCAAGGGGGCATCTGGTACGTGCGCCTGACGCCGGGCAACCCGACCTTCAGGTACCTGAGCCTGAAGGCCACGTACGAGGGCACCATCAGCACCCAGGCGCTGGTGGCGGGGCAGCCCGTGCTCGACGTGGGCGGTGAGGACGTGGACCGGCTCTACTTCACGCTGGAGGTCCCCGCGGGCCAGAAGCGGCTGGCCATCTGGTCGACCACCGGCATGGGGGAGGCCTCCGTCTACGCGCGCTTCGGCAGCAGGCCCACGCCCCAGGCGTATACCTGCCGGAGCTCGCTGCCCGGCAGCTGTGTCATCCCGAATCCGCAGGCTGGCACGTGGCACTTCTACGTCGACCCGAGCGGCGGTCTGCCCTTCTACGGCCACACGCTGGTGGCCAACTACACGACGGCGGTTCCCTCGACCACGACGACGGAGCTCATCCCCGGAGAGCCCTCGGCCCCGGTGAGCGGCACCCCGTTCGACGAGTACCTGTTCACCGTGCAGGTCCCTCCCCATCAATCCGAGCTGAAGTTCGAGTGGAACCACGGGGATGGGTACGCCATCTACGTGGAGCCGGGGTTCGGCGCGCCGCCGACGGGCACGGTCGCCTGTCAGTACGCATCCTGTGTCTTCGATCGCCCCGCGGCGGGCCTCTGGTACGTGCGCGTCCGCGGGCGGACCGACTTCACCGACAAGCGCATCACCGCGAGCTTCAAGGCGCCCAAGGTGCTCAGCAGCTACACGGTCGAGTACGGCGTGCCCCCGGGCGTGAAGAACTACTACCGGCTGGACGTGCCCCCGGGGCAGAACGGGCTGAGCTTCACCACCGGGGGGCAGTACCGTTCGGATGCGAACCTGTACGTCAAGCAGGGCGCGCTGCCTTCGCGGACGGACTATCACTGCGCCTCGGCCGTCTTCAACACGTCCTCCGAGCGCTGTGACTTCTTCGACCCGCAGGGTGGCCCGTGGTTCGCGCTGGTGGAGACCTTCTCCATGTTCCCCGAGCCCTCGGGATGGAACGTGACGCTGGAGGCGAAGTACTCGGAGGTGGGGCCGCTGGGCGTCGCCACGGAGAACACGCCCGTGCTCGTGTCCATCCCGAGGAAGGGCTTCGCCACCTACCGCGTCGAGGTGCCCGCGGGACAGGCGTACCTGCTGGCCGAGGTCATCGACCGTGTCAACGACGAGTACACCGCCAACGAGGTCTGGATGCAGCACCAGGCGTACCCCACGGACTTCTACCTGCGGTGCAGGGGCAGTCGCTCCTGCGAGGTGACCTCACCCGAGGCGGGCACCTGGTACATCACCCTGCGGGCCATCAACGCCATCGACGGCGCGCTCCGCGTCACGACGGCGAGCAAGCACCAGCGCAACCTGGTCAATGGGATGACGGAGCTGACGATGCCCTCCGCGGCGCTCCAGTCGATGACGCTGTTCCGGTTGGAGGTGCCCGCGGGCGCCGCCCACCTGAACGTCAACCTGAAGGGCGAGCAGCCCAACAACGGCGACGTGGACCTCTACGTGCGCCGGGGTGGCCTCCCTGGCACCTCCACGTACGACTGCGCGTCGCGCAACGCCTCGGGGGCCGAGGAGACGTGTGACTTCGCCAATCCCCAGGCCGGCACCTGGTACGTCGGCGTGTACACGCGGACCGCGGGCTCGCGCGCGCGGCTGTCGGCGACGTACCTCCAGGCGGCGGACGAGGACGTGCCCTCGCTCACGTCTCACGAGACGCTCACGGGGCTGCGGGGCGCGGCGCGCTCGCGCAGGATGTGGAAGCTGGAGGTGCCCGAGGGGCAGCGCCTGCTGTGGTTCGGCACCCAGGAGGGCCGGGGGTCCCCGAGCCTGAAGGTGAAGCGCGGGAGCCGTCCCATCGAGGGCGGCGCGGTGGACTGCGCGAGTGTGACGACGGCCCGCGGCCAGCAGTGCGTCATCGCCAATCCCGTGGCCGGCACCTGGTTCGTGGCGCTGCCGGATGCGCCCCTGGCCTACAACGGGCTGGCGCTGACGGGCGGCTATGTCGATGCGTCGGCGGTGACGCCGCTCACCAATGGCGTGCCCCAGATGAACCTGGTGTCCCGGGTGGGCACGGACCAGTACTTCGCGCTGGACGTGCCCGCGGGCGAGTCCCTGCTGACGTTCGACGTGACGGCCGCCGCGACGCGCACGGGGGACCTGTCCGTCTCCGTGGCGAAGGACGTGCTGCCCACGGCCCCGAGCACGGCCTGCGTGGAGTCCTCCATGGGGGTGGTGCGGTGCTCCGTGGCGAATCCCGGGGCCGGGACCTGGTTCGTGAAGGTGACGTCCACGCGCAGCGCGCTGGATGACCTGTGGCTCATCGGCCACCACACGTCGCAGGTGGACGACGTGCCGCTCTTGCGGAGCGGTGTGCGGACGAAGGGGCTGTCGGCTTCGACGGCGGTGCCTCGCACGTTCAAGGTCATGGTGCCTCCGGGCGTGGACCACCTCGCCGTGGAGGCGGGCATCGCCGAGTCGGGCTCCACCTGGGGGACGATGGCGGTCTCCGCGCGCAAGGGCAGCCCGCCGACAGCCACCGAGTACGGCTGCAAGGCCAGCGTCCCTCAGATGTCGTCGAGCGTGTGCTGGGTCTACGACCCCGCGCCGGGGCTCTGGTACGTCACGGTGACGCCCGTGGACTCCTACCGCGCCGTCTGGCTGGAGGCGGACGCACGGTAGTCTGGTGAAGGGGTGCGCCAGGGAGGCGAAGAGTCCCCTGGCGCGCCCCGTCCCGCATCAGAAGACGAAGACGCTCTTGGGCGCGAACTCGAGCGGGCTCAGCCACTCGCCCGGCAGGAGCGTCACCGGGTAGCCCGAGCAGTCCTCTTCGGCATACAGGTAGGCGTTCTGGGTGCCCCGGTTGATGGCGGACTCCGCGCGGCCCTCCCAGCCGTGCTCGGGCAGGCCCACGCAGGTGGACGTGCCCGGAGGCCAGGCCCGGACGTTCCACACCGCGCCGGTGTAGTCCTCCCCATCGAACAGGCAGAGCACGTCCGAGAAGGCACAGGGATTCGTGTCATCGGCCTGGGCCTGCGCCGGGGACAGGAGCAGCGAGCCCGTCGCGAGCCCCGCCACCGTGAGAAGGGCGCCGAGGCTCCATGAGCCCGCGCGCGTGAGACGACGGAAATCGAGCCAGTGCATACAGGTGTCTCCTCTGCCCGCCAGGGGCGTTTGCCGCGGGCGCATGGTGACATGGCGTTGGTGCCGTCAATGCCTGGGATTCGCGTCTGCGATTGCGTCCATCCGCTGGTGGACTTCCCGCGGCCCGTCGGTTTGGATTGATGCCGTGCTTCTGTAATGGCACGTCCACATCGAACGCTGACGGGGAGAGGCTGATGACGAAGCAGGTGACCGCGGTTGCATGGCTTTGCTGCGCGTGGATGGTCGGCTGTGGTGTCGAGTCTGGCGTCGAGGACGCGACGCGGGAGACGGTCGAGAACCTGGTGGCCGCGGGGTTCCGGGCCGACGACATCCGGGTGGCTGATGGCGTGGTCCAGGTGGGAGGCGACGCGGTGGTGAGCCTCCAGGCCTCGCGGGAGATGCTCGACACGGGAGGCGCGGGGGCCGAGCACTACCGGACCACGAACCTGGTCTCCAGCGCCGTGACGAAGATCACCGTCCAGCTCCAGTCTCCCGCCACCTCGACGGTTGCCGCGGGCCTGGCGGAGGCCGTCGCCAACTACAACGCGCTGGGGCTGCGCCTCACGTTCTACACCGCCAATCCGTGCCTCGCGAATCCCTCGGCGTGTCCGCCCGGCAGCCACGCCCTCATCAACGTGGTGGTCAACCCCTCGCTTCCCAGCGGCCCGAGCGGGGCGAGCGGCTACCCTTCCGGAGGTTTGCCCTTTTCAACCATCTGGATCGGCACGGGCCTGTCCACGTACCCGCTGAACGTCATCGAGCACGTCCTCACGCATGAGCTGGGGCACACGATTGGCTTTCGCCACACGGACTTCTTCAACACGGCCATCAGCTGTGGAGGCACGCCCGTGCGCGAGGGCGCGAACCCGGGAGGCGCCATCCTCATCCCCGGGACGCCCTCCAGCGCGACGCCGGGCGGCTCCATCATGAACACGTGCGTGCCCCTGAGCACGAACGGGGAGTTCACCTCGACGGACATCGCGGCGCTGAACTTCATGTACTGAGTGGGAAGAGGACGGCACTCCGGCCGCGCCCGTTGTCATGGGGGGCCGGAGTTGCTGGGAGTTGTCAGAAGCTGCGGCCGAGGCCGAGCACCGCGGCGTCGTTGACCCGGCCCACCGTGGGCATGAGCCCCAGGGGGAGCCGCAGCTGCGGGCCGCGCGAGGGCGCGAGCTGGGCCTTCCGGGTGGGGCGGGGGCCGCCGCGCTGGGCCTGACGGCAGGACGCCTTGTCGACGCAGCCGCCATAGTCCTCGGTGTCCTCGTCGTCATCCAGGTCCGCGAGCAGCTCCAGGTAGCCCAGGCCGAGCGCCGCGCCGACCACGATTCCCCCCAGGATGGCCTTGCCGCAGTCCCCGTCGCCCACCCCGCCGCTCGCGCAGACGGCGATGCCCGCGACGAGCCCCCCGCCCGTGAGAATCAAGGGCACGAGCCAGACGTGGGTGGGGATGAACGTGTCGTCCTCGTACCCGTCGGCTTGCAGGGCCCGCGGGCGGTGGCCCTCCGCCATCACACCCCTCGCGACGCGCGAGGACGTCAGCCGCAGGGCCGAGGACCGGTGGCGCGCGGAGAAATCGAAGGGGCGGGGCGCGGCGTGGACGGTGCCCGGCGTGAACAGCCAGAGGCACAGCCCGGCGAGGGCGAGGACATGCTTCGTCATGGTGGGGAGTCCGTGAATGGCGCTGACGCGTCGTCGCGCCGGCAAACGTGCGGTACTCGACGCAAGCCGCGTCGATGTATTCACACGGAGTCGCGCCCGAGTGCGCACCCCGGGATGGGGCGCGGTGGACTCCCCGGTGTGGCTACTTGCGGGCCTGGGCGGACTGCCGCGCGGCCTGGAGGGTGTTGGCCAGCAGCATGGTGATGGTCATGGGGCCCACGCCGCCGGGGACGGGGGTGATGGCCTCGGCGACCTGGCTGACGCCGTCGAAGTCCACGTCGCCCACCATGCGGAAGCCGCGCGCGGAGCCGGGGTCCTCGACGCGGTTCTGTCCCACGTCGATGACCACGACGCCGGGCTTCACCATGTCGCGGGTGATGAGGTTCTGCTTGCCCACGGCGACGATGAGGATGTCCGCCTGACGGGTGAAGGAGGCCAGGTCCGGGGTGTGCCGGTGGGTGAGGGTGACGGTGGCGTCCGGGCCGGGGGCCATGAGCAGCGACGCCAGCGGCTTGCTGACGATGAGGCTCCTGCCCACGATGACCACGTGCCTGCCCCGGGTGGAGATGTTCTCCCGGCGCAGCATCTCGAGGATGCCCGCGGGCGTGCACGGGATGAAGGCGCGCGGGTCTCCCACGAAGGCCAGGCCCGCGTTGCGCGGGTGGAAGCCGTCCACGTCCTTGTCCGGGTCGATGTGCTCCAGCACGGCCTTGTAGGGAAGGTGCGCAGGGAGGGGGAGCTGGACGAGGATGCCGTGGACGGCGGGGTCCTGGTTGAGCCGGTCGATGACGGAGAAGAGCTCCTCCTGGGAGACCTCCTCGGGCAGGTTGAGCGTCTGCCCGCGCATGCCGAGCGCCTCGCACGCGCGGGTCTTGCTCGCCACGTAGGCCTGGCTGGCGGGGTTGTTGCCCACCAACACCACGGAGAGCCCCGGAATGATTCCCTGGGCCAGGAGCTCGGCGACCTGCTGGGCCATCTCTGCCCGCATCACCCGGCTGATCTCGGTTCCATCGATGTTCCGCGCCATGGAGCGCTCCATACGCCAGTTTCCCGCCCGCGCCGCGCCCTTTCTGAGAGGGGCGACGCCTGGTCGACGGCTCGGGGCGACGGTCCGCCGCTCAGAGGACACACCCGGAGCGAGAGGACCTGTTGGAGCGGGCGGGGCTCCGTGACGTTTGGGGGACGGTCGGAGACAGGGTCGGGTGGTGGTGTCTCGGTTGTGACGAGTGGTGTTACAGCGGATGGCTGACAAAGCTGACTCGGCTGTGGCGTGGGTCGCTACAGTTTCAATGTGTCATCACGTGTTCGGGACGTCGCTGTCAGACGTGTAGCGTCGAGCGTCACAGCTCGGAGTGGCGTGTCGTGAAATGTTGATGTTGTGTCTTGTTTTTGAGCCGTCAATCACAGCAGAGTGCGCGCATCACCTGGAGGTCGTATGCACGCTGTTTCTTCATCGTCTCGTGGACGCATGGGTATGTCTCGTCTTGGCACGCTGGTGGCTGTCGCCGCGGTGGCGCTCGCCCTGGGGGCGCCGGTGCGCGCCGAGGCCCAGTGTACGAGCTGGCCCACCAACACCTCGGTGGCGCCGGGGACGTCGTACGCGGACACCATCAACGTCTCGGGGCTGGCCTACGGCACGTACATCATCACGGCGTCGTTCTCCGGCAGCGCCGGGCTCATCAACCTGGCCTTCAGCGCGGCGCCCGGTGTGAGCTGGAGTAACGGGCAGAAGGGCTTCATCGGCTCTTCGACGACGCTCTACCTGAGCTTCATCATGGCGGCCGGCGCCCTGCCGGGTCGTTACTCGACGGTGACGATGAACGTCGCCAACACGGCGGGTCAGACGGTGTGCAGCTCCAGCTTCGTCGTGGGCGTGCCCGGTGACGCCTGCCCCGGTGACGTGAGCTGGCTGGGCAACACCATCAAGGCGGGCTTCGATAGCGCCAACTGCTACGTGGCCGCTGTCCCCGCGACGGACGGCTCGCCCTTCATCCACGCCAACAACTATTACATCACGCGCGGCCCGAACAACACGTGTGAGTACGGCTGGTTCGACGGCGCCAACTGCTACCTGGGCACGCCGCCGCCCGGGAAGTCCGCCTTTGTCTGGGGCAACGCGTTCTACTACTCGCCCTGAGTCGTGCTGGCGCCCCGCGCGAGGCCATCCCCCGCGCGGGGCGTCGTGTCTCTCAGCGGAACGGCCCGCTCACCTCGAAAGTGACGCCGGTGGTGCCGTCCGTCCCGCGCTGCGAGCTGAAGTACAGGCGCCGGCCATCGGGGCTGAAGGCGGGGCCGGTGAGCTCGGAGCCCGCGTGCCCCTCGAGCTGGAGGAAGGGGGCCACGGTGCGCTCGGGGCCCGGGGTGATGAGGCACAGCTGCAAGTCTCCGCCGTCCTCCGCGACGAAGAGGTCACCCGAGCGGGACATGGTGATGTTGTCCACGCCGCGAAGGGGCGAGTCCGGGTAGAGGTCGTCGTCGTAGATGATTTCGACCTGGCCGGTGGCGGGGGTGTGAGCCCACACGCGGTTGTCGCCCTTGGTGGTGAAGTAGACGGTGCCGCTGTCGTACCAGCAGCCCTCGCCGCCGTCGAAGCCGGTGGTGAGGAAGCGCTCGAGCTGGAGCGAGGCCGAGCGTGACGCGGAGACCTTCACCCAGCTGAAGCTCGCGGTGCCGTCCAGTGCGTTGCCATGGAGCTTCGCGGCCTCCAGGCGCCCGGCGCCGAGCGAGGGCCACTGCGAGGGCGTGAAGCGGTAGAACCGGCCCTCGGGGCGGTCCTCGGTGAGGTACAGGCATTGTCCCACCGGGTCCACGGCCACGGCCTCGTGGGTGAAGGCGCCGAGGGCCGAGCGGCGCTGGCCCTGGGAGGGGGAGCGCGGGTCGCATTCCCAGACGTGGCCCAGGTCCCATTCCTCACACGACAGCCAGGTGCCCCAGGGGGTGGGGCCTCCGGCGCAGTTGACGCTCGTGTTGGAGAGGATGCGGTAGGCGTCCACCACGTTGCCGCCGCCATCGAAGCGGAGGGAGGACACGCCGCCCAGGAGCGGAATCTCGCTGTTGGAGACGTAGACCCAGCCTCCGTCGCCGGTGTCGAAGCAAGCACCACCATCCGGCGCGACGTGCCAGGGGTAGTGGGTACCGGGGACGTTCTGTCCGGTCTGGGCGAGGATGCGCGAGGTGAAGCCCGCGGGGAGCCTCAATCCCTGCGCATCGGGTGAGCCGGCGATGGCGCCATAGGGGCCGGGCCCCGGTCGGGCGGGAGCGGCATAGGCCGCGCGCCAGAAGCCGGGCCCCAGGACCAGGATTCCGCTGCTCATCGCGGTGAGTCGAAGGAAGTTCCTGCGCTGCATGGGCATGTCTCCAATCGCCAGGAGGGCGAAGGAGATTGAGTCGCATGGCGAAGCATGCCCACCGCATCACGAGTCGGTGACCTTGTCGCGTGGACGACAAGGCCACGCATTCGTCACCTCAATGCCAGCCTTCAGCGTCGCGGGGCACGTGCCGTCACCTGCCGCATGCTCCAGTGGCAGGAGATGTTTCCAGCGGAGTCTCGCATGGGCTCCACGGCAGCCAGGAAGGCCTTGCGGACGTCCTCGCGGGTGGCGGCGGAGAGCTGGTCGGCGTCATACGTCTGGGCGAGCGAGTCCCAGACATACTCGGGGGTGCCGCCGTCGTGGACCCGGAGGTCGAAGACGTCGACGTGTTGGAAGGCGAGGCCGAAGAGCTGCTGGAGTCCTTCGGTGGAGCGGAAGCGCGTGTCGCCCAGGCTCAGCAGGGGACGCGGCTGTGATTCGATGGCGGGCTTCATCAGCTCGCGGAACACCGCCAGCGAGCCCGTGGGCGCGAAGCCTCCGCCGACCACGCAGGACAGCTTGCCGTCGGGCTTGAGCGCGCGGCGGACCTCGGAGAGGACCTGTTCGCAGTCGTCCATCAGCATGAGGGCCAGGTGGCTCAGCACGACGTCGAGGCTGTCGTCCTCGAAGGGGAGTGACTGCGCGAATCCCTGGTGGAGCGTGGCGGCGCCGTGGAGTCGGGCCTGGGCGTGGGCGAGCTCATCGGCGCTCATGTCCAGGCCGAGGAGTCGGGGACGGTGCGGCTCGCGCTGGGCCAGCTGCGCCAGCAGGTAGCCATCACCGCAGGCCAGGTCGAGCACCGTGTGCTCGTGCGAGTCCGAGGGGACTTCGGCGGCGAGCAGCGCGTAGGTCGAGGCGAAGCGGTGGTCGCCTCGAGTCACGGGCGTGCGGGAGAACCACCGCGCCGTCACTCCCGCGAGGCGGCGGTGGTAGTCGAGGAGGTAGGACTCGGTCTCCGAGGGCGGCATGGTGGCGCGTCATACCATGCCTCCCCGGGTGGATTTGGATGCGTGTTCAATCGACGAGCAGGCGTTTCACGGGCGCGGGGTCGACGGCGACCATGAGCGGGCGCGCGAAGTTGCTGAAGGAGACGAGGGCCTGTCCTGGCGCGAGCCGTGTCACGCGATTCCAGAGGCTCTCGTCGATGCTGCCCACGGTGCGTTGCATGCGGGAGATGACGGTGCTGTCGGTCATCTTGTGGATGATGAAGTTGTTGAGCAGGCCGAGCACCTCGTTGGGGAGGTGTTGAGGGAGCTGGGTGACGAACACGAGTCCGAGCCAGCGCTTGCGGCCGCGTTTGGCGATGCGAGCCACCTGTTCGAAGAGGACGGGCATCTGGCTGATGCGGCTGGCGGAGAGGAACTCGTGGGCTTCCTCGATGATGATGAGCACGGGAGGCACGGCCTGGTCCTGGGCGTTGGCCTTCTCGTAGCGGACCTCCTGGGCTTCCTGGAGTCCCCGGAGGACATCCGCGATGACCAGGTTGTTGAGCTGCGGCGAGTCCGTATCCGACAGGTCGATGACGGACACGCGGCCCGGCGCGAGCATCGAGTTGTACGCGGGGCCGGGCACCGAGCCCATGTCGAAGATGTTGAGCCGGCGCAGACGGTGGAGCTTGCCGTAGAGCGTCTTCCAGCTCACCGCGTTGCGGCTGCTCTGGGCCATGACGCGTCTCATGACCATGCCTCGGTTGGCCTTGAACTCGCTTTGAAGAGAAGGACCGGTCGGCGTCGTTGCCTCGTCGGCCTCGTCCTCGGCTTCACCGGCTTCGGCGGTCGTCTCCCTTCGCCGGGTGCGTGAGCGGCTTCGGGGCGTCTCACCGCGGTTCTCGTCGCCCAGGCTGTAGATGTAGGCGTTCACGACATCCAGCAGGTGCTGGATGGTCATCTTGGGATAGCCCGTGGACATCTCGTCCACTTCGAGCGCCTGGCGCTTCTCTTCGTCCGTCTGCGGGAAGACCTCGAAGTCCTCCAGCAGTTGCTTGGTGACGTCGTAGGCCTTGAGGAAGCGCTCCTGCTGGGCATCCGACAGGCCGAGAATCTCCGCGATGGCGTAGGGCGAGAGGCTGGAGAAGTTGAGGGAGAAGCGGTGCAGGTTGCGATGACGAGGGTTGCGGCTGGCGCGGCCGATGAGGTGATGGATGTGCAGGTCGCGGACACCCTCGGCGCGCTGGCCCCGGCGCTTGAGGGCCTCGAGCATGGGCTCATGGTCGGTGGGCTCGTCCACGTGGGTGTACTCGCCCTCGACGTCGAACACGATGGTGGCGATGCCTTGTGACTGGGCGCGGTGGACGAGCGTGGCCACGGTGGTGGACTTGCCGCCACCCGTCGTCCCGATGATGCCGGTGTGGCGAGGGAGGACGGACTTGTCGCTGGGACTGATCCGGGCCTCCATCTGCTCGTACCCGACGACGACACCCAGGCACATGTCTCCACCGACACCGAGCACGCGCTGGCTCTCCTCGTCCGTCAGCACGAACACGGGGCTCTGTGGGCGAGGACGGAAGCGGGGCGGCTTGAGGGTGCCTTCCACTTCTTCGCCGAGCAGCTCCACCTCCGCGCGGCCGTGGTAGTCGAACGTGTACGTGAGCTTCTTGCCGTGCGTGACGACGCCGACGGCCATCGTCGAGTTGGCGGGGACCGCGTTGGGTTCGGCGAAGGGGCCCTTGACGACGACGCCCAGGTAGGCGCGGCCATCCTCGCGAGACTTCACCCGCACCAGCGTCTGCGACGCGAGCAGGTGCAGGTCCGCGCGAGTGAGCAGCACCGTGAGCAGGTTGTCCGCGCTCGACGCGGTGTCGAAGTGGGTGAAGCCCGCGGCGGACTCGAGCTCCGGGTCGATGGGGGCCGCTGCCGGGTCGTTCTTCAGCTGCTCGAGCGCGGCGCGGGCCGCAGGGGGCGTCTCGCGGACGACGCTCTCAGGCCCGATGGGAGGCGTCGAGGGCCCCCGCGCGGACGTCGGGCCGGGAGCTCCCGTGGGCACGCGTGCCGAAGCAGGGGAGGGCGCTCCCGTGGCGCGAGACGAGCCTCCCGCGTCGGCGGGCGCTCCCGGGACAGGGGGTGGGCCTCCTGAGGCGCGAGACGTGGTGCCCGCGCTGGAGGTCGCTCCCATGGAGCGGGAGGTGCTCTGCGCGCTGGAGGACGGAGGCCCCGAGATGTTTGAGGGGCCTCCCGAGGTGCGGGAGGGGCCTTCCGAACCGGAGGCCTCGGCTCCCGAGCTGGTTGAAGGGCCACCTGAAGCACGGGAGGCGCCGCCCGGGCCGGAAGGGGTGGCTCCCGAAGCAGAGGTCAACGACGGGGATGTCGATGGAGCTCTCGTGGCCGGTGGCGCTCCAGGTGGCGCGGCGCGGTCAGGCGCCTGTGTGGATGACGGCGCTCGTCCGATGGACACCGGCGGAGAGGTGGGGCGGTGGGTCGAACCATTCGGAGTCGCGGGGCGGTTGGCTGCGCCATTTGAAGTGGGCTCACGCTGCCCGTTGGGCGGAGCGGCCCTCGACGCGCCGTGCGGCGGTGGCGTGCCGTGACGTGGAGGCACGGTGCGCGCGCCATTCACTATCTGGAGGGAAGGTGCCTTCCCATTGACGTCACCTGCACCCTGCGGCCTCGGTTCCTTGCCATCATTGGACATCCGTGGTCCCCCCTTAACGGCGCATCCCGCGCTCGGTCATGAACTGCAGATTGGCTCCGGCCTGGCTGTAGGCGTCCTCGACGAGTCCCAGGAATCCGTCGACCCCGAAGACACCGCGGCACGTCACCGCTGCGACATCGAGCAGCATCGGGAAGCCACGCTCGGGGCGCAGGATGCTGTCGGCCATGGCCACCCATGCGGCCTCGTGGGCGTGGTCCTTGTGGGCGTAGAACAAGCGCGGCGCCGAGGTGTCCGACACGCGGAAGATGCCCTTGACGACGCAGGGGCTCGACTCACGCACGAACTTCCAGGCGCGGTGCTTGCTCCGTCCGCCGTACTCCCAATTGCGGACGATCTGCTTGCCCTCGCGTTGGAGCGTCTCCAGGAGGGCATACTCGCCCGCGTCCAGCGCGAGCCCCATCGTGAGGAAGCCGCGGTCGGTGAGTGAGTCCGAGACGTAGACGAACTTCTTGTGCTCGTGGATGAGCCGCTCGAGCACGGTGAGCGAGCGGTCCAGGAGCGTCATGTAGCCCGAGCCTGAGAGCAGCTCGTGGGCGCACGGATTGCCGGAGCCCATGCGCCACTCCGCGGTGGCCTTCTCGACGAGGGCGGCCCGCTCGGCATAGGCCTGGATGCCACGGCGGGCCATGCGCGACAGGGTGTCCTGCTTCCCCTGATAGCGATTCTGGCGCATGTCGATGAAGTCCATCGCCTCCTGGAGGGGGTTGCCGGTGTTCTGGGACGCCATCTCCTTGCGGAACAGTCGCTTGGTGAAGGCGCCCGAGGTGCCCTGGTAGCTGACGATACCGACACCAATCTGCGAGATGCCGATGGGCAGGCTGTCATGCGAGACGTGGGTTCCGGTCACCGCGTCGACCTTGCTGCGGAACAGCAGGCGCTCGTGGATGAGGGACAGGTCTTCGGGGGTGACCTTGTAGACACCGGCGTCCGGGAAGGCGTCACCGCGCGAGGCCAGCCGGGGGAAGACCTCGCTGCGCACGATGGCGCGCAGCTCTCCTTCCTTGTGGACCGCGCTGGCGATCTCCCGACGGAACCGCTCCATGATCTTGTCGAGGTCGAGCCCCGTGGACCACCGGTCGAGGTCCAACGTCGAGGCGAGGTCCTCCCCGAACGCCGAACGGTAGTCCGCATCACCAAACAGCTCTTCCTTCAGTTCATCCGCCTCGGGCGGCAAGTCACTCGACATGGATTACCCCTCCTCCACTCCCAGGAACTCCGCGATGGAAAAACTGGAGACACGCAGTCGCCGCCGAAGCCCATCGACGTATTCGGTGGCCTTCTCCATGGGCAGGTGGAACTGGAACCGCAAGCTGTTGATGGCGGCCTCCCGTGAGAGCTGTTTCACGAGTGGCAGGACTTGCTCCACGGGTGCCAGGAGTTCGAGGGCGACCCGGTCCGCGCGGTGCTCGGCCAACACGATGTCCCGGCTGGCATAGCCACCCGATTCGTCGCGGGCCATGAGGTCCATGCTCAGATTGAGCGGGACCTGTTCGAAGAACAGGGTCAGGGCCTCTTCGGGAGAGGGGGCTCGTTCGCCATCGAGGACCGGGAGTATCTCCGGGCCGAAGACGCTCAGGGCCCGCCTGCGAGGAACCCATTCCTCCAGGACGAAGTGCGCGACCTCGTGGACGACGGTGAAGCGCTGCTCCGGCGCCTTCGTCTGTTTATTGTAGAAGAGGATGCCGTGCCCGCGCCACCATGCCATGAGGCCATGGTGGCTATGGGGTTCCGTCGTGAACCACTGGCCCGGTCTTCTGAAGGACAACCAGTCTTGGGCTGCCTGCTGGGTGACCTTTGGAATGGCGACCGGCACAACGGAGAACTGGCCGCAGAAGCAATCGAGCAGATCATGGACGGATGCATGGCAGTCTTTCAGTGCACAAGCCTCCACTGCTTCTTGCAGCCAGCTTTCCATCACGGGTCCGTTTCTTCGTCAGGATGACAGTCTCGGGCCGCCATCCGGATGGGGGGCGTCGACTCGTCTCGTGTGCCCTTGGAGAAGGCATTGATGGCGTCGACTTGGCGAATCACCTTCATGAGGGTCAGGCGGTCCACGCCGAACTTCTGGGCGATGGCGGTGCACTGTTCGCTGAAGCTGTTGCCCTCAGGGCGGCGGCACAGAGACATCCAGTGGAGTGTCTCCCGGGTGCACTGAAACTCCTCCGCCAGCGTGTCCTCGCTGATGCCCTCAATGCGCTGGTACTGCTCGAATGTGTAGGCCATTGACCAGGGCTCGCTCCGGCCCCGTCGAGCTGCTCGGTCGAGCCATTCAGGATTCGTCATCTCGGTCCTCCTTTCCGAAGCGCCTCAACCACTTCACGAGGCGGTCTCGATTCCGCTTCACCTCGCGCTTGCGGTCCTTGTCTGGCATGGGAGGCAGCCCCATTGCCCGGGCGAGGACGTGCGTGGAGCCCTCTCCCTGGAGGACCAGCCCGATGAAGACCCGGTCTCGCTCCGGCAATCTGGCATGGTCGATTCGTCTCACGGCGAGCCTGGCTTCCACGGTGACCTCCAGGCTTTCTTTCGGTGCCCTCGCGCAAAGTTCGAAAACCGTCCCGAATTCCCGTTCCCGGCGAGTGCGGGCTTCCCGGGAGCGGTAGCCATCGAAGAGCTTCTTCTTGGCCGCCTCGCTCAGGTAGGTGGACAGGCGACTCCTTTCGGGGATGTACCGTTCAGGATGCGCGAGGTAGGCGTAGATGACATCGATGACCGCGTCCCACGCCTGTTCCTTGGACTGTCTCGGGTCTCTGCACAAACGTGCAGTGATTGGGTCAACGAAGACCGTGAAGACGTCCTTGGGTGCCAATGACTCACCCTTCAGGACGCGCTGGTGAAGCTCCTGCTCCTCCGTTGGTGTTGGAAGACTCATCCCCACTCCTCGCCGGGAACACGTGCCCGCTCTCGGGTTGACATCGAACTGTGTGTCCTTTCGTTACCGGCTCCCTGAGTTCGACGGCCCGTGTCTCGTTCACGTCCGCGGAAGGTTGGTCGCGGAGCGAAGCAATGTCTGTACCTCCCGGGTGGTATGGCTCGCGGTGGACGAGACATGGGGTGGTGGGCGCAGTCAGGGAAGCGGCGCCGAAAAAGGGGACGAGGTCGGTATGTCGCCGGCCTGATTCAGGGAGGGACCCATGACGTCCATGCACTGCCGAGTCGCCACCACCCAGCGCGAGTTGGATGACGCGCTGCGGATCCGCTGGGCTGTTTTCGGAGGGGAGCTGCGGTTGCTGGGCGGCAAGCCGTCACCGACGCGGCGCGAGCTGAGCTGCTTCGACACGCTCGAGACGACGGTGCACCTGGTGGTCTACGCGGACCGGACGCCGGTGGCGACGCTGCGGATGTTGTTGACGAATCCGGAGGTTGCGCTGGCGACGGGAGGGCGACTCGGGGTGGAGATGGAGCAGAAGCTGGACCTGTCGAGCCTGGTGGGGCCCGGGCGGGTCATCGCGGAGACGGCGCGCTTCTGCGTGCTCGAGCAGTGGAGGCACACGGAGGCGGTGGCGCATCTGCAGGCGGGCATCTACGCGGAGAGCCGGCGGCGCGGTGTGACGCACTGGGTTGCAGCGGCCAACATGGACACGGACTCACACGAGGACGCGCGGTGGATTGCGTGTGTGGCGGAGCACCGGGGCTGGGTGAGCCCGCGTTGGCGGGTGAGGTCGACGGTGCCTCATGAGTCGCCTGCGATCCCCAGGAGCCCGTTCTACACTCCAACGGAGCGCGAGCGGGCAGGGCAAGGCTTGTTGGCGGGATTGAGGATGCCCCGGGCGCCGTCGCTGTTCGCCAGGAAGATGGGCGCGCGGTTCGTGGGGCAGCCGCTTTATGACGCGAGCTTCCACCGGTTCACGCTGCCGCTCGTGGCCGCGCTCGATGAGATTCCCTCGAGCACGTTGGAGCGCTTCCGCGCGTTGGACGGTGTGTTTCGTCGCGCTGGTTAGCGCCACCGTGCGTACCCCTGGGGTGGTAGAGACATCTCAGCCCCTGGGACTCATCCTCCCGATCGAAACACGACATTCGATTGGGGGAGTGAATGGCCACGAAGAAGGCTCCGTCGCGAAAGCGCGTCAGACATCTGACCGCTTTGTTGATCAAGAGCGAGTTCAAAAGTCCCAAGGACTGCATCAAGGATCCTGCCTCCGTGACTCAGATGGAGGTGAAGCGCGGTCTGGGTTTCACAGGTGAGTTCTACGTGCAGTCCAAACGGGCCAGGTCCGCTGCCTGGATGGGCTTCGTGGCGCAGATGCTGGAGGGGCGCCTTCCGGAGCCGAAGAACGACAACATCTGTGCGGTCCTCTTCGTTCGTGTCCAGAAGCGGTGGTTGGTCTTCACTCAGGGGCACGGCAGGAACCTGCTGAAGGTCGACTGCTTCGAGCGGGACTTCGGCATCAAGGTGGTGCTGAACTCGGTGGATCCGAAGCAGCTCCGGAGCGTCGATGTGAGGAGCGTCGAGAGCCTGACGACACAGACGCGGAAGCAGCTGAGTCGGAACTCACCGATGACGGCGTTCGCGCTGAACCTGCATCAGGACATCCCTCGGGTCATCGCGGGGAAGCCCATCGACGAGGAGTTCGCGAAGTTGATCGCGGGCTCGGACTCCTTGTCGCTGAGCGCCAAGCTGGAGGTCGAAGACCTGGGGGCGAAGTGCGAGGCGCTGCTGACGGCCTACCAGAGCATCGCGTACCGGGAGCATTTCCCCTGGTTCGACCAGCTGAGGGCCGTGCGCGACCCGTCAGTGATCGCGAGTCTCTCCACGACGCTGCTCGAGACGATCCGCTCCAAGAACTACGACGACCTGCATCTGGCCCCTCCCGACATCATCGATTGGCACGAATCGTGGGGGTTCTCCTTCTCCACGGAGGCTGAGCCGGCGCCGCGCCATGAGTTGCAGATGGAGGAGTATCTCCGCACGGTGGACGAGGACGAACTCTCGTTCGAGAAGCTCAAGCGGGACGTGGTGCGGCTCCACGATACGCGCTCGGAGGTCCCGCTCTCGAAATGGAGCGTGTTCGACACCCTCGTCTTCGAGACGGAGCTGGAGGGGAAGGTCTACGTCCTCTCCGGAGGAGACTGGTTCCAGGTCGACAAGAAGTTCGCGGATGGAGTGAAGGCGAAGTTGGGGCGGATTCCCGCTTCGAAGCTCGTGCTCCCTTCGGCGGGGAGCGAGCAGCACGAGGACGACTACAACAGCCAGGTGGCGAAGACCTCGAAGAACTATGCGCTGATGGACCGGCGAAACGTCTTCGTGGATGGGAGCAAGACCCGAATCGAAGTGTGCGACCTGTTCACGAAGGATTGCCAGTTCGTCCACGTGAAGAGGAAGACGCGCTCCGCGACGCTGAGCCACCTCTTCGCGCAGGGTGTTGTCTCCGCCGACTCGTTCTGGATGGACCCGGAGTACCGGAGTCACACCCGGAATCAGATCGTGAAGGGGCGGCCCGCGCTGGGGGCGCTCATCCCGGACACGAGGCCTGACCCCTCGAAATATGAGGTGGTGTTCGCCATCATCACCAAGCGCAAGTCGAACTGGCCCCACTCCCTGCCGTTCTTCAGCCAGCTCAACTTGACCTATGCCCATGACCGGTTGATGCGGATGGGCTACCGGGTCTCGCTCTTGAGAGTCGATGAACGGTGAAAGCCCGGGCGCGCGCTGAAGTCTCCAGCGCGGCCCAGGCTTTCGTTGTCCGGTTATCGGACGTGCATCACGGTGCGGGAGCGGCGGTGATGATGTTGGCCGCGCCCGGCGTCACGGTGGTGGTGAACTTGAAGTCCACCCCGTTGTCGTCGGTGTCCGTGCTGTTCGCGTCGCGGCACAGCGAGCCTTCGATCGTGTTGCTGTCCGCCAAGGCCGCCGTGCTCGTGGTGCCCTCCTGCATGTCGAACCGCTTCGAGGAACCCGCCATGGTGGCCTGCATGATGGCACCCTCGTAGGAGAGCGAGTCGATGAGCGCATCCTGGACCCCGTCGTAGAGCGCCACGGCGTCCGCGGAGGGATTCGCCGCGTTGCCGCCGTTCTGGATGAAGTCCGAGGTCCCTCGCTGGAGGGTCTTCACCCCGGGACGACCCGCCAGGGGACCGACGACCGCGGCCGAGCCCACCACCAGGTACTCACCCGCGCCCAGCGTACCGACCTCCGCGAGGTCGATCTTCTGGTAGCTCGCCGGAGGATTCACCGCGCCGTTGACGAACACCAGGAACGTGTTCGCCAGGGAAACAGGTCCCCCCGTCGGGTTGTAGATTTCGACGAACTCCTTCGTGTCCGTGCCGATCTGGTCGTAGTCCACCTCGTTGATGACCAGGTGGTTGATGGCCGGGCGATTGGCCACCGTCACCACCGCCGACAGCGACTGGCCGCCGTACGTCGCCGTCAGCCGGACGTCACCGGCCGTCTGGCCCGCGGTGAACACCACCTGACCGCTCGTCTGGCCCGCGGCGATGGCCACCGTCGCGGAGGACAGCGAGCCCAGGCCCGTGGCCGGCGTCAGCGCCACCTCCACCAGAGCGCCCCCAACTGGCGCGGCCCGGTCCAGCGTCACCGTGAACGCCTGCGTCGCGTTGAAGAACACGGTCGCCGTCGAAGGCGTCAGCGCCTGGAGCGCCGCGGCCGGCGGCGTCACCGTGATGTCCGAGGTCCGCGTGATTCCCTGCAGCGACGCGGACACCGTGCCCGCTCCCTCACCCCGCGCATCCGCGGTGAAGAGGAACGTGGCATCCGTCGTACCCGCGCGCACCGTCACGGAGGCGGGCACCGTGCCGAAGTGGGTGACCCCCGCGGCCGGCGTCGCCACGAGCGCCACCTCGAGGTCCTGGGCCGGCGCGGAGGACAGCACGACGCGGTACTCCTGCGTCTCTCCGAACCGCACCACCACGGGCGTGGAGGGCAGCAGCGACACGAGTCGCGGCGCGGCCTGGTCCAGCGTCACCGCCGTGCTGGCGCTGCTGGCCCCGACCTGCGCCGTCACCGTGCCCGAGGCGACCTCCGCGGCCTCGTCGGCCGTGAAGGTGAACGTCGCCTGGGTCGCGTTCTTCGCCACCGTCAGGACACCGTTCGCCGGGTCGAGCACGCCGAAGCCCGTCATCGGGTCCACGCTCAGCGCGATGGTCGCGTTGGCTGGGGCCGGACGGTCCAGCGCCACCGTGAGCGTCACCGTGCCGCCGGGCACCAGGCTCACCGTCGCGGGAGACAGGGACGTCACCTGCGCCTGCTCCGTCGCGCCCAGCACCCGGAGGGACGACTGGAGCGAGACCGTGCCGAGGGTGGCGGTGAGCGTGACATTCTGCGCCTGGGCGAGCGGCTCCAGCTTCACCTCCGCCGAGGTCTGTCCCGCGGGAATCGAGACCTTCCCACCCGGCACCACCAGGGCGGCCGGGTTGCTCGACGTCACCGCGACTTCGACGGGCACCGAGTAGGTGGTGGACAGCGTCACCGTGAGCACCTGCGGGAAGGCGCTCTGCGCGCCCGACTCGCCGGCACGCACGAACCCACCGGGCCCGAAGGCGGTCAGCGTCGGCGGCGTGCCGAGCATGTCACCCGCCCCACGGGGGACGAGCTTGTGGTCGTTGAAGTTGAAGGTCAGCAGGCCGCGCAGGGAGAAGTAGGGGGTGCCCACCGCCGGGTCCGCGTAGTCGAACGCCTGGTCGTCCACCATGAGCGAGGGCTGGGAGGCGTTGCCGCTCTCGTTCACGCGGAACTCCTTGAAGCTGTTCACGCCCTCGGTGACCGTCACTTCGCGCAGCTCGAGGAGCACGCCTTCGAGCGCCACCGCGCGAGGACCGCCCGTGCGCACGTCCGCCGCGCTCACGACGACCGGTGCGGGAGGCGTGTTGCCGGTGCTGCGGCGGCTGTACGTCACGTCGATCAGCTCGGGCAGGCCGTTGAAGATGGTCAGCGCGCCCTTGCTGATGTCCAGGCGGTCGCCCACGGCGAGGTCGCCCTTGGGGCCGTAGACGAACAGGCCCGAGTACTCGACGCTCTTGCCAGACGGCACCGGATGCACCTGCACCCAGTAGCCGCTGGAGCTCGCGGTGCCCTTCACCACGCCCGTGACGATGACATCCGTCAGGGACACCAGCTCACCCGCGAAGGGCAGGGCGCCGTTCACCGGCGTCTTCAGGTCATGGATGGTCACCGGGCACGCGGTGGCGCCGGGGTTCGCGATGGGGCACGCGTCGCACGCGTCACCCTTTCCGTCGCCATCCGTGTCCGTCTGGTCCGGGTTGGCCACGAACGGGCAGTTGTCCAGCCACGTGGGCAGCCCGTCGTGGTCATCGTCGCCGACCGTGTAGGTCGTGCACACGCTGTTGTCCGCCGACAGGGGGCACGGGTCGCACGCGTCGCCCACCCCGTCACCGTCCGAGTCGAGCTGCTTGCCATTGTCCATCGGGCGGATCGGGTTGAAAACGTCCCGGCAGTTGTCCGCCGCGTCTTGCACGCCGTCACCGTCGATATCGCCCGCCTCGCTCACGCCGGAGTAGACGGTGGAGTTGTTCACGGACGCCGGCCACGCGGTGTTGTTGGAGATGCGCTGGGGCGTGCAGGAGGGCTCCGCCTCCGGGACACCGCAGGCGAACAGCGGGTAGGCGGTGGGGTTGGCCGCTTGCAGCGCCGCCAGGTTCTTGCCCGCCTCGGACTGGACACAGGCCGACTTGGCCGTGCCGCACACGTCCACCGCGTCACACGTCTCCGCGGCGCCCTTCAGGGCCGCCACCAGCGCCTGGTCGCCGTAGAGCGCCTTGCCTCCACGCATCGTCAGCACCACGTTCGTGGGCTCGGCGGCGACGACCGCGCGGTGCGGCGAGGCCTTGAAGTCCTTGAGCTGGAAGATGGCCAGGTCGCCCATCTTGCCCGGCGCGATGCGGCCCACCTTCTCGTAGACGTCCACCGCCTCGGAGGCGTTGGAGGTGACCATGCGCCACAGCTGCTCGTCGCTGAACGCGCGCGCGAACTGGTGGGTGTTGAGCGAGTCCGCGCACTTCAGCTCGCGCAGGATGTTCATGGAGCCCGACTGCAGCCAGTCGGTGCCCAGGGAGATGCTCACGCCCAGGCGCTTGTGCGTCGTCACCATGGCGGTGTCGCCGTACAGCGCGATGTTGGAGCGCGGGGACCAGATGAGGCCCGTGCCGCGCGAGGCCATCAGCTCGATCTCCCGCGCCGTCAGGCCGATGCCGTGGATGAGCGCGGTGCGTCCCAGCATCACGTCATTGGCGCCCGTGGAGAGGCAGGTGAACTCGTTGTGGGCACCGGCGCTGATGCCCTCCGCGACGTGCGGCAGGTAGGCGGCCAGCTTCGACAGGCCCGCGGCGGTGGGGCGCGTCGAGTAGTCCGTGCAGCCCGTGGTCACGATGCGGCCGTTGCTGTCGCCCAGGGGGAAGGTGTCCGAGTCGGCGACGCCCTCGTCGAGGCCCTCCTGGCGAGCGACGGGGTTCTGGTCCAGGTTGCGCAGGAAGCCCGAGGCGCCACCGGCGCCGGCGATGGACGTCGTGCCCGCCATGACATGGCGCAGCTCCGCGTAGCCCACCACGTCCGCGCTGCTCTTCGAGCCGCCGTTGGAGATCCGCGTGTGGCGGTTGGCGCCCGTGCGCCACTCATTGCGGTGCTCGTAGCGCTCCTCGGTGCCCGCGTGCGGCTTGTCGGGGTAGGTGAGGTGCTCGTGCGGGTTGATGAGGCCCGGGGAGATGACACCCGAGGGGCAGGAGATCTGGGTGGCGTCCGCGGCGCCCTCGGCGGCGGAGCAGTCACACTGGGCGCAGGTGATGACACCGCTGGTGTTCACCAGGACCTGGCCACCGACCAGCGTCTCGCCGTCCTTGAGGACCACGCCCGTGAACAGGCGCGCGCCGTTGCCGGCCTTCGTCACCGCGCACGTCGCGCCGTCCGCCAGCGGAGGTGCGTCCGCCGCCGCACAGCGGGTCTGGGTCAGCGTGCAGTCGGCCTCGCAGCCGTCACCGGAGGTCGTGTTGCCGTCATCACAGACCTCGGCGCCCTCGAGCTTGCCGTTGCCGCAGTCGGCCTTCGTCGGCGTCGGGGTGCAGTCGGCTTCGCAGCCGTCGCCGGAGACCGTGTTGCCGTCGTCGCAGGCCTCGGTCCCCTCGCGGACACCGTTGCCACAAACGGGAGCACCGGGCGTCAGGGTGCAGTCGGACTCACAGCCATCACCGTTGATGCGATTGCCGTCATCACAGGCTTCTCCTGTTTCCTTCACTCCGTTTCCACAAGAAGGAGCGAGGCAGGTCTTGGGATCCTCGCATCCCGAGTCATCATCGGACGAGCATCCAACGTGGGACAGCATCAACGCGGCAAGCGCGGCCAATAATAGGCGTGGGGACGTTCGCATCTCGTGGGTCTCCCGAATGTTTCAAGCCCGTAGGGAATACCCACGTCCTTGACACGCCCCAGCGGTGTCTAATGAAACTTTTCAGACACAGTGGAGTCACCGGGAGCCACGCGAGAGGTGCTCCGGCCACACTGCGTATGCCTTACCCCTCGCTGGGTAGGGCAAGCCCTGGCCGTCACCTGATTGTGATGTTTTTTTGTGACACGTTTGGGACGCAGCGCTTTGTGTCACATCCGTGTGTCGACATCTGCTCGGCGACCGTGCTCACACCCTGGCCACGAAAGGCGGCTGCCGAGTGCGGCCCTGTCGCGCTTGGGGGCTTTTACGGAGAGAGCCGGTGGGAGGGCAGGGTGACGCGCAGTGCATCGGGGGTCCCCGTGAGCACCAGTCGGTCCACGGCTCGCGTCATGGCGACATAAAGGAGGCGGGCCTCCTCTTTTGCGTCGGTCGGACGCCGAGAGGGCCGCCCGACCCCGGGGATCGCGATGACTGGGAATTCCAAGCCCTTGCTGGAATGGAAGGTGATGACCTTGACGCTGTCTTCCGTGGGCCTCAGCGGGGATTGAGGTGCGCGAGTACCCACCCACTGGGATGGGATGCCCGACTGCCGCAGTTGGTGGATGGCCGCGGCTCCCACATCGACGGTGCGGTAGAGCACCGCCATGTCACTCCAGCGAAGGCCTTCCGAGCGGAGCTGCTGCAGGTGCCCTGAGATGTAGCGCAGCTCGACGCTCAAGTTGGGCAATGCAATGACTTGCGGTGGTGGCCCATGTCGGCCCGCGCTCTGCGGCAGGAGGAGTGGAACCCCGTCTTCATCCGCATCCTCCGGCGTCAGCACGTCCTTGGCGTAGTGATATGCGAACTGGAGGATTTCGGAGGTGTTCCGGTAGTTCAGGCGAAGGATGGTGGTCCTTCCCTGGGCATGGATGCCGACGCTGCGGAAGCTGAATCGCCCGCGCCGGTAGATGGACTGGGCATCGTCGTAGAGCACGAGGAGCGAGTTGGTCTCCGGGGCGACCATCTGGGCCACGAGCTTGAGCCACTCGGGCTGGAAGTCGTGCCCTTCGTCAATCAGCACTGCTCCGTACTGTCCACGAGGGATGAGGCCCCGGTCGGCAGCGAGGATGACGCGCTGGATGAGCTGCTCGAAGTAGTCGGAGGTTCCCTCGCGTGGCAGTCCCACGTGGAACGTCTTGAGCTGTTCGCGGCACCAGGCGTGGAAGGTGCTGACGTTCACCTGCTGGCGTGAGATGCCTCGCGCGGCGAGATAGGCTTCCAACCAGTCGGTCAGGGCGCGGTTGTAACACAGCACGAGGATGGGCCGTCGCAGGACCTTCGCGAGCTGCAAGCAGCGGTAGCCCAGGATCATCGTCTTGCCGGAGCCCGCGACGCCATGGATGACGCGGTGCCCCTCACCCAGACTGCGAGCGAGTTGCTCCTGCTGGAGGTCCATGATGCGGATGAGGTCGGGCAGCGCCGCTGCGGCGTCCGGCTCCTCGAAGAGACCGAGCTGCGCTCCTCCGATGCGGAGCTCCGGGAAGATGTGCCATCGAATGCGGTCTATCTGTGGGAGCGTCAGCGGGCGTGAGGGGACCCACGGGAACATCCCCCAGAGCCGCTGCTGAAAGGCCTCGGGGTCGACGCTTTCGGTGATCTCGTCCTTGCAGAGGACCCGCTGTGCTGGAATCACTTCATGGAGTTGTGCTTCGTCGAACTGTGCCCGGGTCAGATTGGAGAAGACGACGCCGTAGCTCCAAGGGACGGCCAGCCGGCCTCGGTGAGGGCCCTCGGGTAGAGCGAGGGAGGCATCCTTTTGAAGCAGGCTCACGATGTCCTGAGCGTAGAGCCGCGCCTGCTCGAAGGGGTTGGCGACTTCCTTCGGGCCGTCACCGGTGATGAGGGTGACACGGTTCTTGTCGATGCGATGGATTGTGTCGCGCTTCCAATCCTTCACCTCGAGGACGAGGATGCCTCGGCGGGGGTTCAGGACGATGAAGTCGGGGTGGTGCCCCGTCTGTCCAATGGCGACGTCGTACCAGAGGAGGTAGTCATCCTCGAGCTTCTCTTCGAGTCGTCGGGCGACGCGCTTCTCGCCGGACTGCATCCGAGGGAGGCACTGGCTCAGCGCGGGGATGAGGGTCGCCATGGCCACATGTTAGTTCCAGGGCCGGGAGATTTTGAAGCGCCTCACCTGGCGTCTGGATGAGCGCTCCTTGAACCGTTCGAGGTCGTAGACGCTCACTTCGATGCAATGCCTTTGGCTTTGCGTGCAAGTCTTGAGGAGTCTCTTGCCGTCGCCCTGCGTGGTGACGTCTGAAGTTCCTATCGGTAGGGCACGGGAATCGAACTCGCCGAAGACGCCTTTCAGCGCCTCCCATTGATTTTGAAGATCAAGCCGGCCACCAGGTCCGGAGGCCCTACCGCCTCCGATTAGTGCCGGCCACCCCCGCACCCGTCAACGCGCCCGTGAGCCCCGCACTGGATTCAACCCCGGCAGCCCGTGCACCAGCGTCTCCAACAACGTATCCCGCAGCATCTCCGCCGTCGTGTCCTTGAACGCGGCGCACGTCAGCTTGAGGCTCACAATCCCGTGCAGCCCGGCCCACAGCATCTCCGCGAGCCTCGCGGGCTGGGCCTCCGGCGCCAGCCTCCCAGCGGTCTGCAGATCCACGAACACACTCGCCAACAGTCCGAACGAGCGCGGCCCCGCTCCATCCTGCGTGCCCTGGAACAGCTCCGCCGACAGCTTGGGGTCTTCCATGAAGATGAGCCGGTAGGTCTCCGGATGCTCCAGGCCGAACGCCACATAGGCCGCGGACATCACCTTCAACCTCGCCAGCGGCTCGGGCTCCACCGCCGCGGGCTCCAGCTTCGCCAGGAACTCCTCGAACCCCCGGATGCACAGCTCCCGGGCGATCGCCTCCCGGTTCTCGAAGTGCAGGTACAGCGTCGCCGGCGCGTACTCCACCGCGTCCGCCAGCTTGCGCATCGACAGCGCCCCGAACCCCTCCTTCACCACCATCTCCCGCGCCACCCGCAGGATGTGCTCCCGCAACTCCGCCCGCTGGCGCTCCTTCCGCTCTGGAATCCCCATACCCACCACCCTAGGACTTGACCTTCCGAACGACCACCACTAAATGAACGGCGTTCAGTGAACGGTGTTCATAAAGTCTCCGCTGTTCGCACAAAGGAGTCCGACATGGCAGGCAAGGTGGCGTTGTTCGGAGCGTCCGGAGTCATCGGCCAGAGCGTGGCCAGCGCCTTGAAGGCCGAGGGACGACCCTACCGGGTGGTCGGCCGCTCCAGGGGCTCACTCGAGTCCGAGTTCGGCGCGGACCCGCTCGCCGAAGTCGTGACGTGGAACCCGGATGACCCGGTCTCCGTCCGCGAAGCGGCTCGGGGCGTGGACACGCTCATCTACATGGTGGGCGTCAATTACTGGCAGTTCCACCTGCATCCGCAGCTCATGCGAAAGACGCTCGACGGCGCCATCGCCGAGGGCGTCAAGCACGTGGTCCTCATCGGCACCGTCTATCCCTACGGTCTGCCTCGCACCACGCCCGTGCGCGATGACCACCCGCGCGAGCCCAACTCCTTCAAGGGCCGCATGCGCAAGGAACAGGAGGACCTCCTCCTCGCCGAGCACGCCGCCGGCCGCATCCAGGGCACCATCCTCCGCCTGCCCGACTTCTACGGCCCCCACGTCGAGCGCAGCTTCCTCCACCGCGCCTTCGTCGCCGCGCTCGCCGGCAAGCGCTCGCAGCTCATCGGCCCCATCGACCCACCCCACGAGTTCATCTTCGTCCCCGACGTGGGCCCCATCGTCCTCAAGCTCATGGACGAGCCCCGCGCCTACGGCCGCTCCTGGAACCTCGCCGGCGCCGGCGCCACCTCCCAGCGACAGATGATGGAAGAGACGTACCGACAGCTCGGCCGTCCCACGAAGCTCTCCACGATGGGGAAGGGGATGGTGCGCTTCATCGGCCTGTTCGACCCGTTCATGCGCGAGCTGGTGGAGATGCACTACCTGCTCACGAATCCCGTGCTCATGGACGACTCGGAGCTGCGCCACCTGCTCGGGGACGTCCCCAAGACGCCCTACGCCGAGGGCATCCGCCAGACGCTCGCCGCCATGAAAGCGCCGCGCACGGCCCCCGTCAGTCCAGCCCCCGTTGCCACAGGTCGTCCTCGTCCAACCCCATGAGGTGACCGACCTCGTGCATCACCGTGATTCCAATCTGCTCGATGAGCTCCTCGCGCGTCTTCGCGAAGCGCTCCAGGTTCTTCTGGTAGAGCACGATGGACGCGGTGAGGTGGTCGTACGCGTTCGTCACGCTGCGCTCGCCCACGGGCGTCCCGCGGAACACGCCGAGGATGCTCGGTGACAGGGGCGGATCCTGCCCCAACAGGTCCTCGTCCGACGGGATGTCCTCCACCGCGATGGTGACGTTGTCCAGGTACTGCTTGGCGTGCTGGGGCAGCGCCTTCACCGCGTCCTCCACCGCGCGGTCGAACTCCGCCTCGCCCAGCGCCACCGGGGGAGGGAACTCCTCGGGCACCAGCGCCTGCGCCCGCGCGAAGCGCTTCTTCGCCTCCTTCTCGTCCCCGCGCCGCTCCGCCATCAGCCCCAGGTAGTGGTGCGCCCAGGGCTCGTCCGGCATGTCCTTGAGCACCGCGTCGAAGGCGCCGCGCGCGTCGTCGAAGCGGCACAGCTCGAACAGGGCGATGCCCCGCTCCAGCCTCGCGTCCACCGAGCGCGGCATGTGCCCGAGCGCCGCGTCCAGGCTCACCAGGGCCTGCTCGCACTCGCCCATCTGGTTGAGCCCCATGCCCTCCAGGAGCAGGAACTCGTAGAGCATCTCCACGTCCTGCTCTCGCTGCGCCAGGCGCTTGCCCCGCGCACACAACTCCAGGCCTTCCTCCACCGCCTCGCGGTCCTCCCCCGCGCGGCACACCAGACAGTCCGCGGCGCTCAACAGGATTTCCAGGTCCTCGGGGGCGGCCTTCAGCGCCAGGCCGAAGGCGCGGCCGGCTTCCTCCAGGCGCCCCAGCTCCGTGAGGGCCGCGGCCCGGTAGTGCAGGGCCTCCGGCAGCTCCGGCGCGTCCGAAAGCAGACCCTCCACCTGTCCCAGGGCGCCCTCGAAATCGCCCGCCTCGAAGGCGTCCGCCACCGCCTCCAACCGCACCCTCGGGTCCCCCGACCCCGATGCCTTCCCGGTCCGCTTCTCCATGGCCCGGCTCATAAGAAGGCCCGCTGTGCGTTGTCAACGACAGGGGCGGCTGTTACGGTTCAGCGCCCTGTTGGTGCGGCATTCCGTCCTGTGAACATCCTTGTCGTCGACGACGATCTCGAGCTGTGCACCTTGCTCTCTCGCTTCCTGGAGATGCATGGGTACACCGTGTACTCGGCGTCCGACGCCCTCCAGGCGCTCGACATCATGGAGCGCAACGAGGTGGGCATGGTCATCACGGACTACATCATGCCCCACCTGGATGGCATCGCCTTCACGGAGATGGTCAAGGCGGATCCCCGCTTCCAGGCCATCCCGGTGCTCCTCATGACGGCCAGCACTGACGGCAACGTCACCGAGCGGGGCCTGCGCAAGGGCGTGGCCCTCACCCTCAACAAGCCCCTGGACATGGGTCAGTTGCTGACCCTGGTGCGCTTCGCCGAGTAGTCCCGGCCGCCCCCGTCCCAAGGACGCGGCGGGCCGTCCGCTCGGCCACACGTCCGCCCTTCTCGGTTGACATCGTTGCCCCGCCCCTTATGTTGGCGCTCGCCAGGGCCGAGTGCTAACGGCCTGCGTTGTATCCACGAAAATTCCAAGTAACTTCAGGAGGTTGCGATGGCAGCGAAGGAGATTTTCTTCCACCAGTCCGCCCGTGAGGCCATCCTGCGCGGCGTTCGTACGCTGGCGGATGCGGTCGCGGTGACGCTCGGTCCCAAGGGCCGCAACGTGGTCATCGAGAAGAGCTTCGGCTCGCCCACCATCACCAAGGACGGCGTCACCGTCGCCAAGGAGATCGATCTCGAGAACAAGTTCGAGAACATGGGCGCGCAGATGGTGAAGGAGGTCGCGTCCAAGACCTCCGACAAGGCGGGTGACGGCACGACGACGGCGACGGTGCTGGCGCGCGCCATCTACGAGGAGGGCCTGAAGCTGGTGGCCGCCGGTCACAGCCCGATGGACCTCAAGCGCGGCATCGACAAGGCCGTCGAGGTGGTGGTGGAGGAGCTGAAGAAGATCTCCAAGCCGACCTCCGACAAGAAGGAGATCGCGCAGGTGGGCACCATCTCCGCGAACGGGGATGAGACCATCGGCACCATCATCGCGGACGCGATGGAGAAGGTGGGCAAGGAGGGCGTCATCACCGTCGAGGAGGCCAAGGGCCTCGAGACGACGCTCGACGTCGTGGAGGGCATGCAGTTCGACCGCGGCTACGTGTCGCCGTACTTCGTGACGAACCGCGAGCGCATGGAGGTCGTGGTCGACGACCCCTACATCCTCATCAGCGAGAAGAAGATCTCCTCGATGCAGGACATGATTCCCATCCTCGAGCAGGTCGCGCGCTCGGGCAAGCCCCTGCTCATCATCGCGGACGACATCGAGGGCGAGGCGCTGGCCACGCTCGTGGTGAACAAGATCCGCGGCGTGCTGAACGTGGCGGCGGTGAAGGCGCCGGGCTTCGGTGACCGTCGCAAGGAGATGCTCAAGGACATCGCCACGCTGACGGGCGGCATGGTGGTGAGCGAGGACCTGGGCCACACGTACGAGAAGCTGACGCTCGCCGAGCTGGGCCGCGCCAAGCGCATCACGGTGGACAAGGACAACACCACCATCGTCGATGGCAACGGCAAGAAGGAGGAGATCGAGGGTCGCATCAAGCTCATCCGTGGGCAGATGGACACGGTGACGAGCGACTACGACCGCGAGAAGCTCCAGGAGCGGCTGGCGAAGCTGGTGGGCGGCGTGGCCGTCATCAACGTCGGCGCGGCGACCGAGACGGAGATGAAGGAGAAGAAGGCCCGCGTCGAGGACGCGCTGCACGCGACGCGCGCGGCCGTCGAGGAGGGCATCGTCCCGGGCGGCGGCGTGGCGTACCTGCGCACGCTGGGCGCGCTGGAGGCGCTCAAGCTGGGTGGGGAGCAGAACTTCGGCGTGGAGATCATCCGCCGCGCGCTGCAGGAGCCGCTGCGGAAGATCGCCAGCAACGCGGGCGTCGAGGGCGCCGTGGTCATCAACAAGGTGCGCGAGGGCAAGGGCGCGTTCGGCTACAACGCCCGCACGGACACCTACGAGGACCTGGAGAAGGCCGGCGTCATCGACCCGACGAAGGTCGAGCGCACCGCGCTGCAGAACGCGGCCTCCGTCGCGTCGCTGCTGCTGACCACCGAGGCGATGGTGGCCGAGCGTCCGAAGGGCAAGTCCAAGGGCGGCGGCGCTGGCGCCGGCATGCCGGACTACGGCGGCGACGACATGGAGTACTGAGCCACGCTCCGCGCCCCGGGCTCGATGCCCGGGGACGTGGTGGGTGAGCCGACCTCGGCCCCGGTTGCCTCGTGTGAGGCACCGGGGCCGTTGTTTTTGGGCGGGGCAGGGGAGGCCGCGTGCGTCGGGGTGCCCACGGGCCCACGCGGACGAAGCGCCGACGCGAGGCCGGCGCGCTTCAGGGGATGCGGTCCGTTGCGCCTTGGGCGCGGAGGGCATCGGCTCTTGCTACGGGTGCTTCAAACCGAGGTCGGGTGTGGAGAGGGCCGACCCTGTCCGACGATGCTTCAGGGCACGCGTCCGACCGCGCCCCCGGTGCCGCTCTCCTGCGAGGTGAAGAGCAGGGTGTCTCCATCCACGATGAGGCCACCCGGGCCCGTGCCCACGGGGCCCACGGAGTCCGTGGTGTTCGCCGGGCAGCCGCGCACTCGACGCAGGAATCCCGCGTCACCCGCCACGGACTCCTTGAAGTACACGGCGCCGTGCAACTCGACGGGGAAGAGGGGCCCCTGCAGCCCGTCCGCGAGCACGCGGGCCTCGCCACCGGCTCTCGGCAGCGCGAGGACACGGCCCGCGCCGCCGCCTCCTTCGGTGATGAGGAAGCGCGTGGGCGTCAGCTCCAGGGAGGTCCCTGTCGTGATGCTCGCATTCACCCGTTGCGCCGGTGTCTCCAGGTCCAGTGGGACGCGGTAGAGCCCGGGCTCCGTGTTTCCCGTCACGAGGAACCACACGTCCGAGCCGTCGATACGCGCACCTCGGACCTGGGTGCCGGCGGGACCCTCGTAGAGCACCAGCGCCGAGGAGGCGCTCCCCGTCGCGTCCACGCGCACGAGCCGCCGTGCTCCCGTCGCCACCACGACGTAGTCGCGCCCCGCCAACCGTCCGAGGCGAACGTCCGTCCCGCTGGAGATGACATCCGGCACCGACGCCTCGATGGGCACGGTGCCGCGCGCTCCCGTGGCCTTGTCCACGCGCCACAGTCCCGTCTCGTCCAATACGAACAGGAACTGCGCGTTCACGGCGATGGCATTGGGGACGAAGAAGCCCTTGGCCACCGTCACCGCATCACCGCCCGACTTGGGGACCCGGAGAATCTGCCCGTTGCCCTCGGTCTGATTGGGGCGCAGCGAGTGGGATTCGGAGATGTAGATGTCGGTCGCGTCCACCGCGAGCCTGCGCGGATTGTTCAGCCCTGGGACGAGCAGGGATTCGCGCACCGAGGCGGGGGGCTCGCAGCTCCCCGCGTCCTCCTCACCGGGGCCCGCGTCCGGAGTGCCCGTGCCTCCGTCTCCCGTCGAGCCTCCGTCCTCTGCGCCCGTCCCTCCATCGTCGTCGGAGCCCGCGTCACTCCCCGCATCCGAGCCCGAGTCCACGGGCCCGCTCGCGTCCGGTTCGCCCTGCGCCGGGGGCTTGTCCGAGGAGCACGCCACACCCAGCAACAGAACGGACAGGAGCGCGAGTCTCATGGGACGCCTTTCTTGAACGCGCGACTCAGCTCACGGCTGAGCGCCGTGGTGTCGGACAACAACTTCGGCAGGCACGCCGCCGCGCCCGCGCGCAGCGACTCCAGCGCCGTCTCCATCGTCAGGTGCTCGGCGAGCACCACGAAGGGCGCGCCCTGCGCCAGCGCCTTGCCCAGCTCCAGCGCCTTGCGCCCGTACGCCGGCGCGAAGTCCCAGCTCACCACCACGCCCGCGGGCTGCTCCAACGCGATGAGCTCCGACGTCGGGAGGATGCGCGCCTCCAGGCCCACCAACTCCAGCGCCTCGGCGATCTGCGCCGCCGTGGTGGGGTTGTCCTCGAGCACGTCCACCCGCTTCACCTGCGTCGCCGCGCCAGGCTGTGCCGGCGGCGCCGCGAGCGTCGCGCGCAGCAGGTTGCGCACCTCGCGGATGTCGTCGAAGGGCTTGAGCAGGTAGTCCACCACGCCCAGCTCCAGCGCCTGCTGCGTCGTCACGAGCGACGGATAGCCCGTCATCAGAATCACCCGCGACGTCGCGGACAACCGCCGCGCCTGCTGCGCCAGCTCCAGCCCCGACAGGCCCGGCAGGTTCTTGTCCGTGACGATGAGGTCCACGGGCGCCTCGCGCAGCAGGTCCAGCGCCTCCTCGCCGCTCGCGGCCTCGATGACCTCGCACTCCTTGCTCATCAGGTCGCGGAACACCATGCGGATGATGGTCTCGTCATCCACCACCAACAGTCGCTTGCGTCGCCCGGGTGCCGCCTCCGTCGCGGGGAAGAGCACCCGGAACACCGTCGCCGGCGGAGGCACGTCCCGAATCGCGCCCTGCGGCGCCAGGTCGATGCGCGCGTGGTGCTCCTGCGCGATGCGCCGACACACCGACAGCCCCAGCCCCGTGCCTCGCTTGCTGGCGGTGACGTACGGCTCGAAGATGCGCTCCTTGAGATCGTCGGGGATGCCCGGACCCCAGTCCGCGACATACAGCACTGGCGCCGAGCCCTCGCGCGTGAGCACCACCTTCACCCGCCCGCGCCCCGACATCGCGTCGCGCGCGTTGTTGAGCAGGTTCAGCGTGAGCTGCTCGATGAGCCGCGCGTTGCCCTGCGCGAAGATGTCCTCGGGGGCCTCGACCTCCAGCGACATTCGCGCCGAGTCCGGGTTGACGCTGAAGAGCCTCGCGGCGGCCCAGATGGGCGCGGCCAGCGACAGGCGCTGCTGCGGCGCGGGACGCTCGCTCGCCAGGCGGATGTAGTCGGAGACGATCTGCTCCATCCGCTCCACCTGCGCCATGAGCAGCCGCAAGGGGCCCGTGGGGCCACGGTCCTCGGCGAGCAGCTGGGCATACGCCTTCACGCCGAGCAGCGGCTGCCGCAGCTCGTGCAGCACCTCGGCGGCGAGCTGGGTGGAGTGGAGTCCCGAGCGCTGGAAGGCCGCCGCGGCCGCGCGCGCGGCTGGCAGGTCCCCCGCATCCAGGGCCTGGAGCAGTTGGGCGAGCGGCGCGGGTATCTCCATGTGAAGAGCATGACGGAGGCGGGCGGCTCCACGCAACGCACCAGGAGGGATTCCGTTGACCGACTCCCCGGGGACACGGATGCTCCGCGCGTTCGCCTCGCGGCCCCAGCCTCCCCTGGACTGGACGCCGCCGGTAGGCCTCGGAGGGCCTCAATGCCGCAGACCGACCCGTTCCATTCGCTCGTGCCCCGGAAGATGACCGACTCCGAGCTGGCGCGCTCCATCCGGCTCAACATCGAGGCGGAGCTGGACGCCATCAACCTCTACGCCGCCCACATCGACGCCACCGACAACGAGGAGGCCAAGGCCGTCCTCCGTCACGTCATGGACGAGGAGCGCGAGCACGCCGCCCTCTTCTGGCAGCTCATCGCCCGGTTGGACCCGGAGCAGGCCCAGCACGCCCAGGAGGCCGTGGAGAAGTTCAGGCTCATCATCTCCGGTGCCCCGCATGAGTCCGTGGAGGCGGTGGGCAAGGAAGGCAAGGGCGGCGCCGAGGCCCCCGAGCCCAGCATCGTCAAGCGCCTCACCGTGGGGAACATGCGGCCCTGAAGTTCAGGTGCCGTTGCTCCCCTGGCGCCGCTCGGCCGGGGGGGCCTCCAGGTCCTGCGCCGCCATGTAGACCACGTTCCGGGTGCCGCGCTTGCCGCGGTACATCGCCCGGTCCGACAAATCCAGCAGCGTGGCCTTGTCCCGTGCGTGCTCCGGGAAGCTCGCGACACCGATACACGTGGACAGCTTGAGCGACAGCCCCTCGCGCGCGAGGAACTGGTGCGTCTCCATGGTGCGCCGGATGCGCTCGGCCACCTTGAGGGCGCCGCCCGAGTCGGTGTTGCGCAAGAGCACCACGTACTCGTCGCCGCCATAGCGCGCCACCACGTCGTGGTCTCTCACGCAGCCCTTCACCACGCGCGCGGTCTCCACCAGGAGCTTCGAGCCGACCAGGTGGCCGTGGTTGTCGTTGATGGACTTGAAGTGGTCCAGGTCCAGGAACAGCAGGCTGAAGGGGCGCTCGGTCTGGATCGAGGCCTGGACCTCGCGGTCCAGCACCAGGTGCAGGTAGCGCGTGTTGAACAGGCGCGTCAGGTCATCGACGTACGCCAGGTCCTCGACCGCCGCGAAGCGGTCCAGGTTGCGCAGGGCCAGCGCCCAGTTGCGCACCAGGTAGCCGGCGGCCTCGGCGCTGCCGTCGGTGGCGCGCGCGTCCGAGTAGAAGAGCACCGCGTGGCCCAGCACCGTGTTCGATTCGATGGCGGGGAAGGAGCTCACGCGCTGGAAGGGGACGTCCAGCATCTCCGAATCGCTGGGCGCCTTGCCGTGCAGGAGCTGCTCACGCAGCCACGCGACCAGTGCTTCCTCGGTCCCCTCGGGGAGTCCGCGCGTGCCCTGCGCGCGCAGGCCCATGTTGGCGTCGCGCTCCAACAGGACGACGCCGTTGGCGTGCGCCATGGTCTCCAGCGCGCTGGTGGTGGCCACGGCCAGCTTCTCGCGGTCCAGCGTGGTGGCCAGGCGCTGTCCGGCCTCGAGCAGCGCGACATGCCGGCGCAGCGAGGCGTTCTCCTGCATCAGCTCACGCGTGGTGAGCGCGCGGCGCACCGCGTGCTGGAGGGCCTCCGGGGCGACAGGCTTGACCAGGTACTCCGCCGCGCCGCTCTTGATGGCGCGCACCGCGGGGTCCACCTTGTCCAGACCGGTGATGACGACGACCTCCACGCCCGGATGTCGCTCCCGCACGTGCCGGAGGACCTCCATGCCGTCGCCACCGGGGAGGATGAGGTCCGTCACCACCGCGTCGAACCGGTCCGCGGCGAGCGCCTGTCGGGCCTCCAGGAACGTGGCCACCGCCGTGACGGTGTGGCCCACGGCCGTGAGGTAGTCGCCGTAGAGGGTGCGGGCGATCTTTTCGTCGTCGACGAGGAGAATGCGCGCCATCTCCCGCATGGCTTAGCACCCCCCATGGAACGCTGCTAGGGTCGCGCCCCGTGTCGCCCTTCGAAAGCGGTCGCCGTCTCTGCTTGCTCGTCGAAGCCGGGGAGACCCGCTATGCCGTGGAAGCCACATCCGTCATGGAAGTGGCGATGCCCGGTGGCAATGGCAGCAACCTGCGAGGCGTGCTCGAAGTGAAGGACCTGGCGGCGCTGCTCGGCGGCGCGCCGGAGCCAGACGCGGGCATGGTGGTGGTGTTGGATGTGAGCCCCACGCTCGCGGTGCGAGTGCGCTCCGTGGTGGAGGTGGCGGACGTGGCGCGCGCGCCGTTCTTCCTGTTGCCGCCGGGGTTGGCGGACTCGCTGGCGCCGTTGAGCCGGGGGGCGGTGCTGCACAAGGACCGGCTGTATCTGGAACTCATCGCGGAGGCGCTGCCGCACCGGGTGGGCCCGCGCTCGACGCCTGCTCCCCCGCGCCCCGTGCACTGGGCCGAGTCCGTGCCCGAGCGGGCGCTGGTCTTCGAGTCACAGGGGCGGCTGTTCGGCGTGCCCCTGGCCTTCGTGTCCCAGGTGGTGGCCCGGGGTGAAGCATTCAGCGTCCTGCCCGTGCAGAGCGGGCCGGTCGCCGGTATCTTCCCGCATGCTCAGGTCCTGTGGCCCATCTGTTCGGTTCCGGCATTGCTCGGGACGCCCCCCGCGCCGGAGCCGTTCTTCCTCCTGGCGGAGCTGGCGGGTCGTCACGTGGGGCTGACGGCCACGCGGGTGCTCGGAGTGCTGCAGCGCTTCGAGCCGGACGAGACGGCGGGGACCTTCCGGGTGCCCGGGTTGGCGGAGCCGGTGCTGTTCCTCGACCTGCAGCGCATGTTTTCTTGATCGTCCCGGAGCGCGAACCGTAAGCTGCCAGGCTTGATACCGTGCCGTGAAGCAGGTTTTCACGGCCGGATTCTTCAACGAATTCAGGGGGTCCGACGCCCCCGAGGCCCGATACCGATGCCCAAGAATCTGCTGGTCGCCGATGACTCGCTCACCATCCGCAAGGTGATCGGCATGATCTTCGCGACCGAGGACTTTCAGGTGACCGCGGTCGACAACGGGCTGGACGCCATCTCGCGCAGCCGGGAGCTGCGCCCGGACGTCGTCCTGGCCGACGTGATGATGCCGGGCAAGAGCGGCTACGAGGTCTGCGAGGCGCTGAAGAACGACCCGGCCACCCAGGGCATCCCGGTGATGCTGCTGGCGGGCACCTTCGAGGCGTTCGACGAGAACCGCGCCCGCGCGGCCCGCGCCGACGACCACATCACCAAGCCGTTCGAGAGCCAGGTGCTGCTCGACAAGGTGAAGGCGCTGGTCGGCCAGAAGTCCAACACCCTGCCGGCCTCCATCGCCACGCAGGTGATTCGTCCCTCCGCCGCGCCCGTCGCGCCGCAGCCGGCCCCCGCCGCCGCGCCCCCCATGGCCGCCCGTCCGGGCGTGCCGCCGGCGCCGGGTGCGCGTCCTCCGGGCCCTGGGATGCCGCCGGGCCCTGGTGCTCCGCGTCCTCCGGGCCCTGGGATGCCGCCGGGCATGGCGCGTCCTCCGGGCCCTGGGATGCCGCCGGGCCCTGGCGCCCCGCGTCCGCCGGGTCCGGGCATGCCGCCGGGTCCTGGCATGGCGCGTCCTCCGGGCCCTGGGATGCCGCCGGGCCCTGGTGCTCCGCGTCCTCCGGGGCCGGGCATGCCGCCGGGCGCCGTGGGTCGTCCGGGTGTACCGCCTCCGCCGGGGGCTCCCGCGCCGGGCATGCCGCCGCGTCCGGGGATGCCTCCGGGGCCTGGGGCTCCGGGCATGGCCGGGCGTCCGGGTGCGCCCGGGCCGGGCATGCCGGGTGGGGTGCCCCGTCCGCCGGGGGCCACGCCGCTGCCTCCCATCGCCGGTGGCGGGGTGACGCAGCCGGCGGCTCGCAACCGGGATCCGTTCGGCCTGGGGGCTCCGGCGGCGCCGGTGGCCGCTCAGCCGGCCATCAGCATCGAGGACTCGCTGCCCGACACCAGCGGCGCGGAGGAGATCTCCCTCGACATCGGTGGCCCGCCGACGGCGCCCGCTCCGGTGGCCCGTCCGGCCGCCACGGCGCGTCCCACGTCGTCGGATGGGGGCGAGGCCCTGCTTCGCGAGGCGCTGTCCAAGGCGTCGCGCGAGGTCATCGAGAAGATTGCCTGGGAGGTCGTACCGCAGCTGGCGGAGACCATCATCCGTGAGGAGCTCGAGCGGCTCATCAAGGACCGAGAGACCCAGCACTGAGGCGCTTCGCGCCGTAACCCCTTGACCTTTGCCGGTCCCCCTCAGGGGGACTGGCCGTCTTCAATGACCGACACGACCGAACTGTCCAAGGCCTACGAGCCCTCCGAGGTCGAGGCTCGCCTCTATGCCCTCTGGCTCGAGCGAGATTACTTCCGCGCCGCGGCGACCTCCGACAAGCCCGCCTTCTCCATCGTCCTGCCGCCGCCCAACGTCACGGGCAGCCTGCACATCGGCCACGCGCTCACCGCGACCATCCAGGACATCCTCACGCGCTGGAAGCGGATGAGCGGCTTCAACGCGCTCTGGCTGCCGGGCACGGACCACGCCGGCATCGCCACGCAGATGGTGGTGGAGAAGGAGCTCAAGAAGACCGAGGGCAAGAGCCGCCACGACCTCGGCCGCGAGAAGTTCCTCGAGCGCGTCTGGACGTGGAAGGGCAAGTACGGCGCCCGCATCGGCGAGCAGCACCGCTACCTGGGGGCGTCGCTGGACTGGAGCCGCGAGCGCTTCACCATGGACGACCAGTCGTCGGCCGCGGTGCGCGAGGTCTTCGTCCGGCTGTACGAAGAGGGCCTGATGTACCGGGCCCAGAAGCTCATCAACTGGTGCCCCTCGTGCCGCACGGCGCTCAGCGACCTGGAGGTCGAGCACGAGGAGAAGAACGGCTCCATCTGGCACATCCGCTATCCCATCAAGGACAGCGAGCGCACGCTCACCGTGGCGACGACGCGCCCGGAGACGATGCTGGGTGACACCGCCGTCGCCATCCACCCCGAGGACGAGCGCTACCTGGGCCTCGCCGGCCAGTTCGTGGTGCTGCCGCTGACGGGCCGCGAGATTCCCATCATCGCGGACGCGGAGCTGGTGGACCCGAAGTTCGGCACCGGCGTGGTGAAGGTCACGCCCGCGCACGACTTCAACGACTACCAGACGGGCCTGCGGCACAAGCTGCCGATGCTGTCCATCCTGGACGAGTCGGCGCGGATGACGAAGGACACCGGCAAGTACGCCGGCCTGGACCGCTTCGAGGCGCGCAAGGCGGTGCTCGCGGACCTGCAGGAGCAGGGGCTCCTGGAGAAGGAGGAGCCGCACAAGCTCAACGTGGGCACCTGTCAGCGCTGTGCCACCGTGGTGGAGCCGCGCCTGTCGCCGCAGTGGTTCATCAAGATCGAACCCCTGGCGCGTCCGGCCATCGAGGCGGTGGAGCAGGGCCGCACCAAGTTCGTCCCCGAGTCGTGGACGAACACGTACTTCCACTGGATGCGCAACATCCACGACTGGTGCGTCAGCCGCCAGCTGTGGTGGGGCCACCAGATTCCCGCGTACTACTGCACCTCCTGCAGCCCCCGTCAGGGTGACGACACCGACCTCCCGCTGGATGCGCCGACGGTGAAGGTGGGCGGCGTGGACTTCGCTCGCGCGGAGCCCATCGTCTCTCGCACCGCGCCCGAGGCGTGCCCCAAGTGTGGCGGCAAGAGCTTCATCCAGGACCCGGACGTGCTGGACACGTGGTTCTCGTCCGCGCTCTGGCCCTTCTCCACGCTGGGCTGGCCGCGCGACACGGCGGAGCTGAAGACCTTCTATCCGACGTCCGTCATGGAGACGGGCCACGACATCATCTTCTTCTGGGTCGCCCGGATGATGATGATGGGCCTGCACTTCATGGGCGATGTGCCCTTCCGCACCGTGTACCTGCACGCGATGGTGCGCGACGAGAAGGGCGAGAAGATGTCCAAGACGAAGGGGAACGTCATCGATCCCCTGGACGTCATCCTCGGCGCCAAGCCCGAGCAGCTCAACGCGACGCTGAAGAACAAGTTCCCGCAGGGCATGCCCGCCTTCGGCGCGGACGCGCTGCGCTTCACGCTCGCGTCGCTCACGCAGCAGGGCCGCGACATCAAGCTGTCGATGGACCGGCTCGCTGGCTACAAGGCGTTCTGCAACAAGCTGTGGAACGCCAGCCGCTTCGCCCTGATGAACATGGGCGGCGGGTACCAGTACGACGGCCGCTCGCCGAAGGAGCTGCCGCTGACGCTGGCGGACCGGTGGATCCTCTCGCGCCTGCAGCGCGCGACGAAGGAGGCCAGCGCGTCGCTGGAGGTCTACGGCTTCGCGGAGGCCGCCTCCACGCTGTACCAGTTCCTCTGGGCGGAGCTGTGTGACTGGTACATCGAGCTGTCGAAGCCCTCGCTGTACGGCGACGACGCGACGGCGAAGGACACCACGCGCGCGGTGCTGGTGTACGCGCTGGACCGCGTGCTGCGGCTGATGCACCCGTTCATGCCCTTCATCACCGAGGAGATCTGGCAGAAGCTGCCGATGTCCCGGCCGACGGAGAGCATCATGATTGCCTCCTACCCGGAGCCGGACACGGCGCTGGTGGACGAGGCGGCCGAGTCGGAGATGGCGCCGGTCATCGCGGCCATCGAGGGGCTGCGGACCATCCGGGGTGAGAGCAACCTGCCGCCGGCCACCAAGGTGAAGGCCGTGGTGCAGAGCCCGGATGCGCGCACGCGCGAGCTGCTCGAGCGGTGGCGGGGCTACCTGCTGCCCCTGGCCGGCCTGTCCGACGTCCAGGTGGGCCCGCCGGGCCCCAAGCCTCCCCAGGCGGCGGCCTTCGTGGCGACGAACCTGGAGATCTACGTTCCGTTGGCCGGGCTCATCGACCTGGACGCGGAGCGGGAGCGGCTGCGCAAGGAGATTGCCCGCGCCGAGCAGGAAGCGGCCAGCGTCCTTCGCAAGCTCGACAACCCCAACTTCGTGGCCAAGGCGCCTCCGGACGTGGTGGAGAAAGATCGCGCCCGCGTGGAGGAGTTGAAGGAGCGCAAGGCCAAGCTCGAAGATCACCTGCAGCGGATTGCCCCGGAGCCCTCCATGCCCGAGAACCTGCCGTCCGAGAGCACCACGAATCCCGAGGAGAGTGCCTCCCCCTCCGAGCCGGCCCAGGTGAAGGTCGCCCCGTCGAAGGAGGAGACGGGCGGCGTCGACCTGGGCCAGGAACTGAAGGGTGAGTTGGGCGCAGACGAGGGCCAGGTGCCCCAGACGGACCCCCAGGTCCAGGACGCGCTCGCGAAGCTGCGCGAGGGGACGAAGGAGGGGCTGTCTCCCTCCGACCACCACGACCTGGGCGTGGCGTACATGAGCATGGGGCTCGTGGACGACGCGATGCGCGAGTTCGGCAAGGCGAAGGAGGGCGGCGATGGCCGCGAGGCTCCCGCCGATGCTCCCAAGGCCGAGAAGAAGCCCAAGAAGGCCAAGGCCCAGGCCGCCGCGCCTGTGACGGAGGCCGACGAGGAGGCGCCCAGCGCGACCACGTTCCTGCCCACGACGACGGAGGCTTCGGCCCCTGTCGCCAAGAAGGCTCCGGCGAAGAAGCCCTCCGCGCCCAAGCCCACGCCTCCGGGTGGGGTTTCCGCGAAGAAGGCCGACGCGGACGTGGCGCCTCCTGGCGCGGAGTTCGTGGTGAAGGCCCCGGCGAAGAAGGCTCCCGCGAAGCCCGCGGACAAGGCTCCGGCGAAGAAGGCCGCGGGCAAGGCCGCCGCGAAGAAGGCTGGCGCGAAGGCCACGGGCAAGGCCGCCGCGAAGAAGACTGGCGTGAAGGCCACGGGCAAGGCCGCCAAGAAGGCGACGGGCAAGGCCGCCGCGAAGAAGGGCGCCCCGGCGAAGAAGGCCGCGGGCAAGGCCGCGGCGAAGAAGGCCGCGGGCAAGGCCGCGGCGAAGAAGGCCGTGGGCAAGGCCGCGAAGAAGGCCCCTGCGAAGTCGGCGGGCAAGAAGACGGGTGGCAAGGCCACCGCGAAGAAGGCTTCCGCCCGGAAGGCGGCGGCCAAGAAGGTCACCCGGGCGAAGCCCTCGACACGGGCGAAGGCCCGGCGGTAGCAGGAGGAGACGTGCAGCAGGATTACCTGGATCGGCTCATCGACCTCGCCCTCGACGAAGACCTGGGGGCGGCGGGAGACGTCACCTCGCAAGCGCTCATCCCTCCCGACGCGGAGGGAAGCGCTGAGCTGGTCGCCAAGGAGCAGTTGGTCCTCGCGGGGCTGGAGGCCTTCACGCGCGTCTTCCACAAGGTCGACCCGGACGTCGAGGTGGAGCTGGTCCGCCAGGACGGTCAGGAGATCAAACCCAAGGTCGTGGCCGCCCGGTGTCACGGGCGGCTGCGCTCCCTGCTCGCCGCCGAGCGCACCGCGCTCAACCTCGTGCAGCGCGCCGCCGGCATCGCCACCCTGGCTCAACAGGCGATGACGTCGGTGCGTGGCTCGAAGATGCAGGTGCTGGACACGCGCAAGACGCCTCCGGGCATGCGCGTGCTGGCCAAGGACGCCGTCCGCATGGGCGGCGCCACCAACCACCGCTTCGGCCTCTTCGATGGCGTCCTCATCAAGGACAACCACATCGCGGCGGTGGGCGGCTCCATCTCCGAGGCGCTCAAGCGCGCCAAGGCGAACGGCCCGCGCCTGTGCAAGATTGAAATCGAGGTCACCAACCTCAAGCAGCTCGCGGAGGCCCTGGAGGGTGGGGCGGACGTGGTGATGCTCGACAACATGGACGACGCGCAGATTCGCGAGGCCGTGAAGCTCGCGGGGGGCCGCGTCCCGCTCGAGGTCTCCGGTGGCGTCACGCTGGACCGGCTGCCCCGGTTGGCGAAGATGGGCGTGGACTTCGTCTCCATGGGCGCGCTGACGCACTCGGCGCGGGCCATGGACCTGTCGCTCGAAATCACCAGCACCAAGAAGCCGCGTCGTCCGCGCGCGACGCCCACGCAGGGCTGAGCGTCACTGCTCCGGGCCCTTGCCTCTCTGGGCGAGGGCCTGGGCCTTCAACCCCTCCATGTCGGGCGTGAAGTGGCGCCCCGGCACGCGCCGGGGCCGCTGGATGCGGTCCATCCGGAACATCCGCGCCGCGGACTTCTCCACGTCGCGCGCGAGCACGTACCAGACGGGCGCCTCCACCAGCAGGCCGTGCGGCTCCACGCACCGGCGGCTCTTCTTCCCGTGCCGGTCCACTTAGTCGAACGACAGGCACACCTGCTCACGGAAGGCCTGCTCGAACACGGCGAGCAGCTCCCGCGGCGGAGCCCCCAGCTCCGCGAGCACCCGCTCTGTCGCGGGCTTGCCCACCAACCACGCCCCGGCAGAGCTCGCGCATGCTGCGTGAGCGCTCCTTCGGCACGCTGGCGAACAGCTTGTCGAGCCCCGAGCGCGCCGCGTCCCCCCACGGCAGCGCGCTCCCCGTGGAGGACAGGCTCGCCATCAGCCACAGGGAGACGACCTCCTCCACCGACAGGTGGACGGCGGTGACGCCCCGGTCCCGCTCCAGGCGCACGCCGCCTCCCGGGCCCGTGTCGCTGGCGATGGGCAGGCCCTGCTCGCGCAGCGTGGCGAGGTCTCGATGGACGGTGCGCTCGCTCACCGCCAACTCCTCGGCAATCTCCCCCACGGTGGTGGCCTCGCGTCCGCGCAAGAAGTCCACCAGTCGCATCACTCGGCTGACTCGCGTCATTTGCTGACAGATTCTGACAGGGATGGGGCGTACTCGAGGATTCATGGCGCGGCTGGACGCGCTTTTTGATTCCTGGAGGTCGTCATGAAGGGCCCGGCGGGTGCGCTGTACGTGGATGACGGTGGAGCAGGGGGGCTTCCGGTGGTGTTCGTCCACTCGAGCGCTGGGAGCACGAAGCACTGGCGCGCGCAGCTCGAGCACCTGCGCACGTCGCGTCGCGCGCTCGCGTTGGACCTGCGCGGCCACGGTCAGTCCGAGCTCCCGCAGGCCACGGACGCCACCGTCGAGGACTTCGCCTCGGATGTGGCCGCCGTGGTGGATGGGTTGAAGCTGGAGCGGTTCGTGCTCGTCGGACACAGCCTGGGCGGCGCGGTGTGCGCGGCCTACGCGGCGGCGCACCCCACGCGCGTGGCGGGGCTCCTGCTGTTGGACCCGGCCTCCGACGGTCGCCAGATTCCCGCCGAGCAGGCCCAGGGGTTGATGGCGGTGCTGGCCTCGGACGCGTGGCTGTCCGTGGTGGAGGAGTACTGGGCGCCGATGCTCGCGCCGTCGAGCGAAGAGGTCCGGGCGCAGGTGCTTGGAGGTCTGCGCTCCACCCCGCAGGGCGCGGTGCGCTCAGGACTCGGCGCGCTGTTGACGTTCGACCCGGTGACGGCGCTGCGGGCCTACCCCGGGCCCAAGCTGTCGGTGGTGACGGCGTACAACCAGGGCCCCGACGCGTACCAGCACGTGGTGTCCGGGTTGCCGTTCCTGAAGGTGGAGCCCGTCACCGGACACTGGCTCCAACTGGATGCGCCTGTGTGGGTGAATGGCGTCCTGGACCGGTTCCTCGTGACCACAAGTTGATCCACGGCCGCGCCGGCCTCATCCTCGTTCCGAAGGGCGGCGTGGGTGTCGCGTGGTGGGCATTCGTGGTGTGCGGGCGTTGCCGGGAAATGTCGTGATGTGAAGATTCGGATCGTAGGGCCAGCGTCGCGCCGTCATCCCCCAGCCGACCATGATCAAGTTTCCCAAGAAGCCCGGGGCCCGAGGGCTCCCGGACATTCCGCCGAAGGCGTCCGTCCCCGCACGTCCGCCTGACACGAAGCCCCTCACGCCGATACCGGCGCGGGTCAACGCGTCATCGAAGGACGGGTTCCAGCCCTCGGGGGCTCCACCCCGCACCGGCTTCGCGGCCTCACAGGCGCGACTGGCGGTGCTGACCACGAAGAAGTCCGAGCTGGAGCTCCAGTCCCAGCACATCCTCCAGTCGCGCCACCAGCTCACCCACCTGATTGGCGTCCTGTCCAATCTGGCGGCGAAGCATCCTCCCGGCTCGCGCGAGGGACGGACGCTGGAGTCGCGCATCGCGAACATCCAGCAGGTCGACAAGGCGTTCGAGCTCCAACTCCAGCAGCTCTCCACCCAGCGGCAGTCGGTGGACGCGGAGCTCGACGCGGTCCAGAAGCTCATCGCGAAGACCCCCTAGGCCCGCTCACGGGCCCGGGGAGGCCGTGTCACTTGCCGGTGAGAACCTCCGCCCGGGGCTTGCCCTCCGTCGACGCGGGCATGCCCATCTCCAGCAACGCCGCGAGCGTGGGCGCCACGTCCACCGGGTCCATCTCCGTCATGTACGTGCCCGGTTTGACGCCCTTGCCCGCGAACACCACCGGCACCTGCGAGTCGTACGAATACGGCGAGCCGTGCGTGCTGCCCTGCGCGTCGTAGTAGACGACCTGGAAGGGGCGCAGCAGGTAGAGCACGTCGCCGCTGCGCTCCGGGTAGTAGCCCTTGCGCAGCGTGGCCAGGTAGCCCGCCGGGTCCGGAGCGGAGAACAGCTCCTCGCGCGTCACCGCCGCCACCACGGTGGGCTGCTTCATCAGCCAGTCCACCACCGCGCGGCGCACCTGGGCGCCATCCACCTTGCCCGACGTCAGCGCGGGGCCTCCCAGGTACACGTCCAGCTCCTCCATCGCCACGGTGACGTCCGGACCGAAGCGCTCCTTCACCATCGCCGCGATGGCCTCGCTGATGGCCTTCGGGGGCATCCGCTGCGCGGGCAGGCCCGCTGTGGCCCACTGCTCGGGCGCCGTCGCTCCACCGTGGTCCGCCACCAGCGCGATGCTCAGGTTGGCGCGACCGCCGGCGGCGCGCTCGGCCGCGGAGATGAGCTCCCCGAGCGCCTTGTCCAACCGCAACACCGTGTCCTGCATCTCCCACGAGTACGGGCCGTACTCATGGAACACGTTGTCCGTGCCGCTGAAGCTCACCGCGAGCAGGTCCGGCACCGCGTCCTTGCCCAGGCCCTCGCCGGTGATGGCCGCCTTCGCCGCCTCCACGAGGATGTCGTGCGAGTCCGGCGACACGCCGAACGCCTTGTAGAACTCCGTCCCCGGCTCCTTCAGTCCGCCGGTGAGCGGGTGGGGGAACACGCGGCCCAGGCCATACGAGTCCGCCTCGTGGGGCAGATCATCCTCGCCCACGTACTCGGCGCGCGGACGCGACAGCTCCCACGCCTTGCCGAAGGACCGGTCCGGGAGCTTGCGTGCGTTGAGCTGCTGGACCCACTGGGGGAACTCCTTCGCGTACCAGGTGCCGGTGACGAACCTGCCGCTGCCCTCGTCGAACCACCACGCCTGGCCCAGCCGGCCCGCCATGGCGATGGCCGCGCGCGACTTGAGCGACACCGACACCGCCTTGCCGCGCTGCTGCGTGGCCATGCGCAGCCGGTCCGCCAGCGTCTCCGCCATGATGTTGACGGGGCTCGCGTCCTGGCCCGGCTTGGACGCGGCCTCCAGCACCGGGTGCGCCGGGTCCACGAACGAATAGACGAGCTTGCCCGAGGCCCGGTCCCACCAGCGGTTGTCGACGATGCCGTGACGCCACGGGTTGGCGCCGGTGGCGAGCGTGGTGTGGCCCGGCGCCGTGCGGCACTTCGCGTAGCCATAGCGCGCGTACGGGAAGTAGGCGCCACTGTCGAGCAGTTGACCCAAGCCGCCCTGGAGCCGGGGCCGGTTGCGCAAGAGGACGTCGCTGCCGAGCGCGTCCACGGTGATGAGCAGGGTGAGTCGGGGAGGACGCGCGGCGGCGGGGAGCGACGCCAGCACCGCGGTCAGGACGAGGGCGCGAATCATACGTCCGAGAAGCTGCACTGCCCGGCCGCGTGGATGCAATCCAGAAGGTTCTCCGCGGCTTGGACGCAGGCGGCCAGCCCCTGCTACGGTCCGCGCCCTCATGGTCGAGGCCCGACTTCGCGTCATCTACGGCGACACGGATCAGATGGGTGTCGTCTACTACGCGAACTACTTCCGCTACTTCGAGTTCGCCCGGAGCGAGTTCTTCCGCGCCCGCGGTGGCAGCTACCGGGAGCTGGAGGGCTCCGGGTGGATGCTGCCCGTGGCGGAGGCGAGCTGCGCGTACAAGGCGCCCGCGCGCTACGACGACATGCTCGTCATCCGCGCGAGCGTGAGCGAGTTGCGGCGGGCCTCGGTCGTGTTCACCTACGAGCTTTTTCGCGAGGGCGAGCCGCGCACGTTGCTGTGCACCGGTCGTACCCTCCACGCGTGCGTGGGGCGCGACGGCAAGCCCACGCGGTTGCCGGAGTCCGTGGCCCGGCTGCTGGAAAATCCGAACGCAGGACCTTGAAGGAGCACAGAAGATGGATCGCAACCTGGCAATGGAGGTGGTGCGCGTCACCGAGATGGCGGCCATCGCCTCCGCCCGCCTGATGGGCCGTGGGGACAAGAACGAGTCGGACCAGGCCGCCGTGGACGCGATGCGCCGCGCCTTCGACGCGCTGCACATCGACGGCACCATCGTCATCGGCGAGGGCGAGCGCGACGAGGCGCCCATGCTCTACATCGGCGAGAAGGTGGGCCGCCGCGCGGACGGAGACCCCGCGGTGGACATCGCTTTGGACCCGCTCGAGGGTACCAACCTGTGCGCCTACGGCCGTCCGGGCTCCATCACCGTGGTGGCCATGGCCAGCAAGGGCGGACTGCTCAACGCGCCGGACACGTACATGGAGAAGCTGGCCGTGGGCCCCAGGGCCCGGGGCGCCATCGACCTGCGCAAGAGCGCCACGGAGAACCTGCGCACCATCGCGGAGACGATGAAGGTCTACGTGTCGGACCTCACCGTGGTGGTGTTGGATCGCGAGCGGCACCAGGACCTCATCAAGGAGATTCGCGCCGCGGGCGCGCGCATCCGGCTCATCGAGGACGGTGACGTGGCGGGCGCCATCGCCACCTGTTTCGAGGGCACGGGCGTGGACGTGCTGATGGGCACCGGCGGCGCCCCCGAGGGCGTCATCGCCGCGGCGGCCATCCGCGCCACCGGCGGCGACATGCAGGGCCGGCTGGTGCCCCGCAACCCGGGCGAGATCGAGCGCGCGAAGAAGATGGGCATCACCGACATGTCCAAGATCTACGCGGCGGAGGAGCTGGCCCGGGGCGAGGTGATGTTCGCGGCCACGGGCGTCACCAGCGGCGACTTCCTCAAGGGCGTGCGCTTCTTCGGCGGCGGCTGCGAGACGCACTCGGTGGTGATGCGCAGCAAGACGAGCACCGTGCGCTTCATCCAGTCCCTGCACAAGTTCGACAAGAAGCCGGGATACGCTTCCATCTAGGCCGTCCCCTCGACGCTTTCGGAGACCGACACCATGCCTGGCGCCACGCGGACCATCGTCATCAACGCCCCCATCGAGAAGGTGTTCGACGTCATCACGCAGTACGAGCGCTACCCGGAGTTCCTCCCGGAGGTGAAGGAGATCCGCACCGCCAACCGGAAGGGCGACACCGTCGACGTCCACTACAAGGTCGACGTCATGAAGACGGTCCGCTACTCCATCCGCGTGGTGGAGGAGCGCCCGCGCCGCATGGCCTGGACCTTCATCGAAGGCGAGGTCATGAAGGACAACAAGGGCAGCTGGCTCCTGGAGGCCGAGGGCGAGGGCAAGACGCGCGCGACCTACAACGTGGAGATGGCCCTGGGCCTGCTGGTGCCCAAGGCCGTCGTCAACGCGCTGGTGGACACCTCGCTCCCCAAGATGCTGGACGCCTTCAAGAAGCGGGCGGAATCACCCTGAGTCGGGGTGTCCGGGGTCCGCACGGACCTCTCGCGCCAGGTTGACCCCGCCTGTCACGCGGCAGGCAGGCGGGCGAGCCCTTCCAGCAGGGAGGCTGACCTCCCTGAAGGGCGACGTGTGTCCGCGAAGGGTCTGCTTGCGGGCCGTCGTGAGGGCATTAGAATCAACACCATCCCGACCGGAAGTTTCGGATGTCCATGACATCTATGCCACGGTTCCCCTGGCCCGGATGTCGGATGGCGAACGAGCAACCGGGCGAGATGGCGGCAGCGTACCCAGTGCGGAACCGGGGTTCTTAATTTGCATCTGAGTGTCGTGGAAGTCGAAGTGCTTTTCGGGCGGGACGGCGGGCGTACATCGGGGTACGTAGGCTGAGGGGAGACGGAAGACCCATGCTCGACGCCTTCATCATCGAGGAAATCAAGCGCCGGGAGCGCCGCCGCGAGGACCACGACAGGCCCGTGGTGGAGCTGCCCCTGCCCATGCCGGACGACCGCCCTCGGCGGCGGACGGAGACCGAGGAAGAGAAGCCCCAGCGGGGCGTGGTGGTCATCGACATGCTTTCGTGACGAGACAACCTTGCGCGGCCCCACGGCCGCGTCGTGTGGCACCCAGCCCGCGGCGGACGTCCCCGATGAGGACGGTCCACCGCGGGCTTCGTGCATCCTGGGCCCGGGCTGGGACGGCCCTCAGGTGGCCACGAGCCCCAGCAGGTGGCGGGGATGGTAGACGTCCCACAGGGGGCCCTTCTGGGTGGAGAGGACCTCCAGCACGTGCTTCTTCCACTCCGCGGGCAGGGCCTCCTCGCCGTGGAAGGCGCCCACCAGCGCGCCGGTGACGGCGCCGTGGACCTCCGTGTCGCCGCCCCGGTGGATGACGTCGATGAGGGCGGCCTGGGCGGTGGGCGCGTGCAGCAGCTCCCAGAAGGCCAGCCGGAAGGCGACGTGGATGGCGTGCTGTGAGCGGTGCACGTGCAGCTCCGGGCCATACAGGCGCGGGTCGTCGTCACGGGCGCGCGCCAGGTCCTCGCGCAGCAGCTGCTGGGCGAAGGCGACCTCCTGGACGTAGTCGGGCGCGGAGCGGCCGAGCGCCGCGCCCGCGAGGAGCAGGCCGGACTCCGCGGCGGTGAGCACGTCCTCGAGCTTGAGCTCCGCGCCGCTGGTGACGGCCTTGGCGATGGCGGCGGTGAGGCCCGCGCAGGCGAGCTGGCAGCGCGGGTCGTAGTGGGTGAGGGCGGAGTCCTCGAGCGAGGCCTGGGTGCGCGCCTTCGGGTCGCTCGCCAGGTAGACGCCCAGGGGGGCGACGCGCGCGAGGCTGCCGGCGCCCACGGCCTTGCGGTGGCTTCGGAGCCACACGCGGCGGCCCGCGCCGAGCGGTGGCAGGCCGGACTGGCACTCCTCGAACACTTCCTTGAGGGCCTCGCTGACGTCGAAGGCGTGGGGCTGCCAGGCGCGGTAGCGGCGCAGGGCGTCGGCCGCGTCGTAGCGCTTGAAGTCCCGCAGGCTGTGGCCCAGGGCGCAGGCCAGGTGGACCTCCTCCGTCACCTGGCCCTTGCGCAGCTGCTGGGGTCCTCCACCGGACATGGCGGTGTAGATGCCGTCCGCCAGGGCGGGGAAGGCGGGCGCGTGCAGGGGGCGGTGCGCGGTGGGGACCGCGAGGGCGTTGCCCACGGCGAGCCCCAGGAGGGCGCCCCTGCGTCGCTGGGCGAGGAGCGGGTCAGGCCCCTGAGGGGCATTGCGGCGACGGGGCGGCGGCATTCGGCGGGTGGACACTGTAGCAGCGCGGTCCCCGAGTGTGCTTGCCCACTCCCGGGGGCTCCTCTACAACCGCGCGGCCATGCGGAAACCGCGGATTCTCGTATCCAACGACGACGGCTATTTCTCCGAGGGACTCCAGGCGCTGGTGGAGGCGGTGAGTCCGCTGGGAGAGGTCTGGGTGGTGGCGCCGGACCGTGAGCAGAGCGCCGCGTCCCACGCCATCTCCCTGCACCGGCCCCTGCGCATCAAGGAGGTCCGCGAGCGGTGGTTCGCCATCGACGGGACGCCGACCGACTGCGCTTATCTGGCCATCGTCCATCTCCTGAAGGATGCTCGCCCCACGCTCATGGTGTCCGGCATCAACCACGGTTCGAATCTGGCCGAAGACGTCACCTACTCGGGGACGGTCGCGGCGGCGATGGAAGGGGCCCTGCTGGGGGTGCCCGCCATCGCCTTCAGCCTCGTGGCGCGGGGCACGTTCGACTTCGCGCCCGCGGCCCGGTTCGCCCGCGCGCTGGTGACGGAGGCCCTGTCGCGTCCGTTGCCCAACCGGATGTTGCTCAACGTGAACATCCCCGGCGGCGTGGAGCCGGAGGGCTACAGCGTCACGCGGCTGGGGCGCCACTCGTACGGCTACGGCGTGGTGGAGAAGGAAGACCCTCGCGGCCGGAAGTACTACTGGATTGGCGGCAGCGAGTATCAGCACGAGGACATCCCGGGCAGCGACTGCAACGCCGTGCACCTGGCGAAGCGGGTGTCGGTGACGCCGCTGCACCTGGACCTGACGGACCATGGTCGCCTCGAGGACCTGGGAGGGTGGAGCCTCCAGGGCTTCGCTCGACACGAGCTGGATGGTGCCTAGCGTTGAGGCCCGGCATCTCCATCCGAGCGGCCAGGGCGCTCCTGTTTCTCCTCTCGTGCGTCATCACGGTGGGCTGCGTGGGCACCCGGGCGTCGTCCTCCGGAGCGGAGCTCTCGCTGGTGCAGGAGACCCGCTCTCAGGCCGTCTCGGGTGACAGGTCCGGTGCCTCGGCTGCGTCGGGTGAAGCGCCCCCGCCGAAGGCCGGCACGTTCCCGTTCGCGCTGCGGTCCACGCACGACGAGCCGGAGCTGGTGGCCGTGCGGCACCGCGTGGCCGCGGGCGAGACGGTGTACCGCATCGCCAAGACGTACGGGCTCACGGTGGACGAGCTCACGTCCGCCAACGGCATCAAGGACGTGCGCTCGCTGGCCGTCGGGCAGGAGCTGACGATTCCTGGCGTGGAGCGGCGCGTGCAGGTGGAGGCGCCGGAGGCGCTGGCCGCGGAGGCGGACCCGGAGCCGGTGCGCACCTCGGTGGAGACCCCGCCCCGGCGCGGAGGGCCCGTGGTGGCGCGGCGCGAGGAGCCTCCTCGTCGGCCGGTGTCGCGTCCGGGCGCACGTCCCCGACTGGCCACGCAGGGGATGATCGACTGGCCCCTCAAGGGTGTCCTGTACGGACGCTTCGGGAAGAAGGGCCGCGAGCCGCACGACGGCATCGACCTGGCGGCGCCCTCGGGGACGCCGGTGAAGACGGCGCAGGAGGGCACGGTGCTCTACGCCGGCGAGCAGCGCGGCTACGGCAACATCGTCATCGTCGAGCACGAGAACCGGCTCATCACGCTGTACGCGCACAACCGCGACTTGCGCGTGCGCACGGGCCAGAAGGTCCGCCGCTCGCAGGTCATCGCGACGGTGGGTGAGTCCGGCAAGACGTCCGGTCCGCACCTGCACTTCGAGCTGCGCCTGGATGGCAAGCCGGTGGACCCGCTCGACTACCTGGGGCCGATGCCCAGCCTGTGAAGTACCTGGCCGGGGAGGGCGGGGCTCGCCTCGTCGCCTGCTGGGGGCTGATTCCCGCGAGAATGTTTCAGCCAGACCGGGCAGGCCCTCCGGGCGGGGGCCGGGGAAGGGTAGAGTCCCGCGCCGTGTCGCGCGTCTTCGCCCCGTTCGTGGTTCTCCTCGTCCTCGCTCCCTCCGCCTGGGCGCAGTCCACCGTGGAGCCGGTGTCTCCTCCCGAGGCTTCGCGGGTGGTCTCGGCTGAAGCGCCTCCGGCTTCCGAAGCTCCCGTCGTCACCGCACCGTCCGCTCCGGGGGCTCCCGCTCCAGACGAAGCGCCGATGAGCGTCGCGGTGCTCGCGTTCGACGCCAATCCGTCCGCGCGTGACTCGGTGACGGGCGTCACCTCGCTCATCACCGCGCGGCTCGCCGAGTCCCCCCGCCTCTGGGTCATCTCCCAGCGAGACCTCGAGGCGGCCCTCGACCCCGAGCGCCGCAAGCAGCTCGCCGAGCTCGAGACGTGTGACGTCGGGCCGTGTCTCCAGGAGCTCGCCACCCTCACGGGCGCGCGCTTCGTCGTGTCCGGCCGCGTGGACCGCTTCGGCGACTCGTACCTGCTCACCGCCCGGCTGGTGGACACCGAGGCGGGGCTGACGCTGGCGAAGCCGCGCGCCGAGTCCCCGGAGGCGGACACGCTGTTCCCCACCGTCTACGCCATCGCCGACGCGCTGGTCGCCGAGCTCGTCAACCCGGGGGAGAACCACGGCGCCCGCCCGCTGATTGGCGGCGCGCCCCGCACCGGCGGCGGCGGCCTGTCCCTGGGCCTGCGCATCAACAACAACTTCGTCGACAAGCTGTCCACCCTCAACCCGGGCGCCGACGTGGAGGTGGGCTACTGGTTCCACCCCGAGTGGCTCGGCTTCATCCAGGTGGGCTTCTCCTACGTGCAATCCACCGCCGAGGGCGCCCGGGGCGGCCTCAACGTCCTGCCCAGCGTGGTGGGCGCGCGCCACTACCACAACGTGGAGCAGTCCCTGCGCCCGTACTGGGGCTTCGGCCTGGGCGTGCAGCTGTCCTTCGGCGACTTCGGCATCTTCCAGTCCACCGGCCCCCTGCCCACCGTCGTGGGCTTCATCGGCCTGGAGTACCTCATCGCCGGCCACGTCGGCGTCCAGTTGGAGGCGGGCACCAACGTCGCCCAGGCGGTGCTCGGCCTGGCGGAATCCCAGCTCGGCGATGGCCTCAATCTGGACCTCAACCTGGGCATCGCGTACCACTTCTAGGATTCGGAGCCCCTCATGTTCCAGCCCCTGCGTGCCCTCCCGCTGATTGCCCTGCTCGCCTCCGCCGCGTGCGACGAGCGCCCCACGGTGACGCCCAAGGACCACGCGGAGGGCCTCTACATCAAGGGCACCGCCGAGTACCTCCAGGGCCAGTTCACCGCCGCGCTCGCGTCCTACGACGAGATGCAGAAGCTGGCCCCCAATGACCCCCGGCTGCCCGCCGCCCGCGGTGAGGTCTACCTCTCCATGGGGAAGATCCCCGAGGCGGCCACCGAGTTCGAGGCCGCCCTCAAGCTGGAGCCCAAGCGCTCCACCAACTGGAGCCGCCTGGGCTTCGTCCAGGCCCAGCTGGGCCGCACCGAAGAGGCGATGAGCTCGTTGCGCAAGGCCATCGGCCTGTACCCCAATGACGCCAACGCCCTGGAGCAGCTGGGCGAAATCCACTTCAAGAAGGGCGAGCACGAGGAGGCCGTTCGCCACTTCATCCTCGCCGCCAGCGTCGCCTCCCACCTGGAGGCGAAGTCCGAGCTCATCCTGCGCGCCGTCGACGTGCTGACGAAGCAGGGTCGCGAGCCGGAGGTCCTCGCGCTGGTGCAGAAGTCCGTCAACGAGGGCGTGCGCACCCCGGGCGTGCTCACCTCGCTGGGGGACTCACTCGTGCGCGTCAAGAAGCTGCCCGAGGCCGCCGCCGCCTACCAGGAGGCCGCGGGCAAGTCCCCGAGGGACCCGACGCTGTGGGAGCTGGTTGGCGCCATCCACACGCAGCTGGACAAGCCGGGCGACGCCATCGCCGCGTACAAGGAATCCCTGCGCGTGAAGGACCGCGCCATCGTCCACGTGGCGCTGGCGCGCATCCAGCTGGGACTCAAGAGCAAGCTGGGCGCGGAGGAGGAGCTGGCCGCCGCGCTCGAGTCGGTGCAGGGCAACGACGTGCGGGAGCTGCGCGAGCTGGCGGACCTGCTCGTCACCATGGAGCGCAAGTCGGATGCGCTGCGCATCCTCGGCAACCTCAGCGCCGAGAAGGACATGGCGAAGGACGCGGACCTGCACCTCACCACGGCGCGCCTGGCGCGAGACCTGAAGGACGTCGCGCTCCAGCAGACCGCGTGTGCCCGCGCGCTGGCCGCGGACCCCGCCGTGAAGAAGTGCCCCTGAGCTCCCCGCGGGAGCCCAGGAGCACGAGGGGACGCGTTACGCGCGCCCGCCCTGCATCTTCCGGTACACGCCCACCACGAGCCCCAGAATCATCGTCGACCGGAACTCCGTGCGGCTCACGTAGATGGGCTGCATGGTCGCGTTCGCCGGCTGGAAGCGGATGCGATCGCCCTCCGGGTAGTAGCGCTTCACCGTGGCCTCGTCCTCGATGAGCGCCACCACGATGTCGCCCGGCTGGGCGGCCGGCGTCTTCTTCACGAAGAGGTAGTCGCCGTCGTGGATGCCGTCGTCGATCATCGACTGGCCCTTCACCCTCAGGGCGAAGACCTCCCGGCCGTTGACGCCTCCCAACAGGAAGCTGTCGATCTTGACCGAGTCCTCCATGTGCTCCTGCGCGAGCAGCGGCGCGCCGGCGGCCACCTTTCCCAGCAGGGGGACCTCCACCATGCCCGCGTCGCGCTTGGCGCCCAGGCCCAAAAGCAGCCGGGCCCGCTTGGTGGGCACCAGCGAGCGGCTCTGCTGCTCGCCCCGGTTCAGGTAGCCCTTGCGCTCCAGGGCCTTGAGGTGATCGTTCACCCCGTTGGTGGAGCGGATGTCCATGTGCTCGCCAATCTCCCGGATGGTGGGCGGGAATCCGCGAGTCTCCGTCTCCTTCACGATGAAGCTGAGAATCTCGCGCTGGCGGTCCGTCAGCTCTTCCATGCGCTCCCTCGCTCGGCGGGCCTGATTGCTACAGGGCGGTTGCCCAGGCAACAGGCTTTCAGTGTCCACTCTCCCTGAACAGACGTGTAGAGTCAATTCGTTCAGTGTCCCACCGCGCACCTGGAGTGCGTGCCCCTCTTTTCGGCATTCTCAGTTCTTGAGGGGAGTGGACGAACTCGACGTACAATTCCGCCCGCTTTGTCCGAACTCCGCCACACGCTGCTCTTCGTCGACGATGAGGCCGACGTCCTGGACATCCTCACCCGGATGTTCCAGCGGCGATATCGCGTGCTCACGGCCCTGAGCGGGCACGCCGCGCTGGAAGTGCTTCGCCGGGAGACGGTGGACGTGCTCGTCACGGACCAACGGATGCCGGAGATGACGGGCATCGAGCTGGCGGCGACCGCACGCGCCGAGGGCTTCGACGTCACCACGCTGCTGCTCACGGGCTTCACGGACCCCGATGACCTCATCGCGGCCATCAACCAGGGGCAGGTGTATCGCTACATCACCAAGCCCTGGGACGTGAACGACCTGCTCATCACCGTGAAGAACGCGGTGGAGTACACGCAGCTGCGGCGCGACAAGGAGCGGCTCATCCGCCAGCTCCACCAGCGCGTGGAGGCGCTGTTCGTCCTCTACGAGGTCAGCCGCGCGAGCGCGAATGACCCGGCCAGCTACGACAACATCATCGACCGCGTGCTCATCGCCGTGGCGCGGGTGCTGCCGTACGACTGCGGCGCGGCGCTCATCGCTCCGGACGAGTCGCGCAGCGCGACGCTGCGGCTGCGCTGTCACGGCACGGTGGGGGAGCAGGCGCTGCTCGGCGTGAAGGAGTCGATGCTCGGCGCGTACCGCAAGAGCTCCGGCCTGTTGTTGCCGGAGGACCGGGTCATCACCCGCGTGGCGGGCACGACGACGCAGGACGCGGCGGCGCCGGCCGTCTACCCCAGCCAGCTCACGGTGAACCTGGTGGCCGGTGGGCGCCCGGTGGGCATGCTGTCGCTGTTCAGCCAGCGCTCGGACGCGTTCACCGAGGACGACGGCGTGCTGTTGGACGTGCTCGCCAACCAGACGGCGGACGCCATCCAGTCGTTGCGCTCGGCCGAGGAGGAGGCCCGCCACCGCATGGAGCGGATGGTGGAGTCCATGGCCGACGGCGTGGTGCTCACCGACGAGAAGAACGACATCGTGGTGATGAACCCGGCGGCGCGCACGCTCTTGCACGTGGGGGATGACCCCACCGAGCACACCAGCCGGATGATGGAGGAGCGCCTGGGCTTCCAGCCGTTCCACCTGGTGCGCGGCTGGGAGTACAGCGGCACGCAGGTGCTGCGCGAGGAGGTGAAGCTCTTCGACCGGCACGTGCAGACCACCACCACGCCGGTGGGCGACGCGCGCGGCACGCTGCGCGGGGTGTGCGTGGTGCTGCGCGACATCACCGACCAGAAGCGCCTGGAGGAGCGCAAGGACGAGTTCGTCTCCATGGTGAGCCACGAGCTGCGCACGCCGCTCACGTCCATCTCCGGCGCGCTGGACCTGGTGCTCAACTTCATGGCCGGCGACATCAACGAGCGGCAGCGCCGCTACCTGTCGCTGGCGCGGGACTCCACCGAGAAGCTCAACACCATCGTCGACGACCTGCTGGACCTGTCGAAGTTCGCCAAGGGCCGGCTGCGGATGAACTTCGAGGTCGCCTACCTGGACGAGCTGGTCCAGCGCGTGGTGGAGAAGTACGGCCCGGCCTTCGACGAGAAGCGCGTGAAGGTGACGCCGGGGCTGCCGCGCCACCCGCTGCGCGTCATCGCGGACCCGAACCGGCTCAACCAGGTCCTCAACAACCTGCTCAACAACGCGGTGAAGTTCACGCCCGAGGGCGGCGAGGTGCGCGTGGAGCTGCACGCCACGTCCAGCCTGCCCGGCTACGTGGTGCTCTCCTGCTGGAACAGCGGAGACCCCATCGCCGAGGACAGCCTGGAGCGCATCTTCGACCGCTTCGAGCAGGCGCGCACCAAGGCCAACCGCACCGTGCGCGGCACGGGCCTGGGGCTGGCCATCTGCCGCAACATCGTGGAGGCCCACGGCGGGCGCATCTGGTGCGAGCCGTGCGTGGACGGCGTGCGGTTCATGGCGGTGCTGCCCACCGAGCCGCCCGCGGAGCTGCGGCAGTCGGACGACGCGGTCGACGCCCAGTCCCCCAAGCGGCGCGAGAGCCGGGGGCGGGTGCTGGTCATCGAGGGCGAGCACGAGGTGGGCTACATCGCCAAGGCGCTGATGTCCGCGCGCGGCTACGAGGTGCGGCTCGCGTTCAACGCCGAGGAGGGCCTGTCCTGCGCGCGCAAGCACCACCCGGACATGGTGCTGGTGTCCGTGCGCCTGCCGGACGTGGACGGCCTGCGGCTGGCCGAGATTCTCCGGCACGACCCGGAGACGCGGCGCGCGCCCTTGCTGCTCACCTCCGCGTTCGATGAGCGTCAGCGCGCCTTCCGCGCCGGCGCGGATGCGTTCCTGGTGCGCCCGCTGACGCCGGACAAGCTGCTGGCCACGGTGGACTCGCTGGTGCGCGGCCGCGCGGGCCCGGCGCACGGGCGCGTGCTGGTGGTGGACGACGACACGAAGATTGCCGCCATCTGCCGCGAGGTGCTGGAGAACATCGGCTTCGACGTGATGGTGGCGGGCTCGCTGGACGAGGGCCGCCGCTCCCTGCGCGAGCGCAGGCCGGACGTCATCCTGCTGGACGTCACGCTGCCGGACGGCGACGGCTTCCTGTTCCTCGAGGAGATCAAGGCCGAGCGGGCCAGCGGACACATCTCCGTCATCTTCATCTCCGCGCGCGCGGAGACGTCCTCGAAGGTGCGCGCGTTGAAGCTGGGTGGCGACGACTACCTCACCAAGCCCTTCGACGCGCTGGAGCTGGGGGCGCGGGTGGAGAGCGTGCTGCGCCGCAAGGAGCAGGAGCTGTCGGCCTCCCCGACGACGCAGCTGCCGGGCTCCACCGCGATTGAGCGCGAGGTGCAGCGGCGGCTCATCGCCCGTCGCCCCTTCGCCTTCTGCTACCTGGACCTGGACAACCTCAAGGCCTACAACGACTACTACGGCTTCGCGAAGGCGGACGGCGTCGTGCGTCAGACGGGTGACCTGATGCGTGAAATCTTCGCGCAGGAGGGCGTGGCCGGGGACTTCCTGGGACACGTGGCCGGAGACGACTTCGTCTTCATCGCGTCGCCGGAGTCGGTGGACCGGGTGTGCCAGACGGCCATCGAGACCTTCGACCGCATCATCCCGCTCTACTACGACAGGCAGGACCGGGAGCGGGGGCACATCGAGGCGGAGGACCGCTTCGGGGAGCGCCGGCGCTTCCCCATCATGAGCGTGTCCATCGTCGCGGTGATGACGGACGGCACCCAGGACCACGCGGAGCTGGCCCGGCGGGCGGCCGACATGAAGAAGCGCGCCAAGGCCATCCTGGGCTCCGTCTACCTGCGCAGTGATCGCGAGCAGGTGGTACGCTCCGTCGCCGGGTGAGGCTCTACCAGCAGCTGGTCCTGTTCATGCTCGCGGCGACGGTGTTGCCGCTCGCCGCCGTCGGCTTCCTGTTGCTGTCGCGCGCGGAGGCGGAGCTCGTCGCCCGCATCGACGCCGAGCAGCGCACGCAGGCCGCCGCGGCGGCGGACGCCGTGGGCTCCACCCTCATGGAGGTGGTGGACGCGCTGGCGCGCTCCGCGGAGCTCATCGACTGGCAGGCCGCCACGGAGGCGGAGACGGTGGGCGGCCTGCGGCTGCTCTACGGTCAGTCCCAGGCCGTGAGCGCGGTGCTCAAGCTGGACGCGCGAGGCCAGCCCGTGGGCGCGCCCGTGTTCCGACCTCGCGACACGGAAGGTCACCCCGGCTTCCGGGAGACAGCGCTCGAGCGGATGGTGGGCTCGGTGCCGGTGCAGCAGCTGCGGGGCGGTGGCAAGGGACAGGCGGCGCTCGGCGGCGCGTACGTGCACGCGGAGAGCGGGCGCGCGGCGGTGGCCGTCGCCGTGAAGCTGGCCGAGGGTGAGGACGCGCCGTTCGCGCTGGCGGAGGTCGTCTTCGGTCCGCTGGAGGCCGCGCTGCGCCGCCGTCCTCCGGGCGCGCTGGGACGGGTGGACCTGGTGGACGAGGAGCGCCGGGTGCTCGCCAGCTCCGAGCCCGAGCGGCGGATGATGACGCTCGCGCCGGAGGTCGCCGCGCACCTGCTCGCGCCCACCGCGCCGGAGCCGGACGTGGTGCGCAGCTTCCGGTTGGAGGGCCCGCCGCGCCGGGTGAGCGTGGCCCGCGTGTCGCGAGGCCTGCGCTTCGACGTGGTGGTGGAGGTGGACGAGGCCGCGGCGCTCGCGCCCGTGCGGGCCATGCGGCGCACGGTGCTGTTCTCCATCGGCGGCGCGCTCTTCGTCCTGTTGGGCGTGGGCGCGCTCTTCACGCGGCGGCTCAACCGGCGGCTCGAGGACGTGGTCCAGGGCGCGGAGGCCTTCGGCCGGGGTGAGCTGGACAAGCGCGTGAAGGTGGAGGGGCAGGACGAGCTGAGCGAGCTGGCCACCACCTTCAACCGCATGGGCGCGGAGCTGGAGGCGGCCCGCGCGCGGATGCTGCAATGGAACGACGAGCTGCGCTTGCGCGTGGATGAGGCCACGAGCGACCTCAAGAGCGCGCAGGCCCAATTGCTCGAGGCGCAGAAGCTGGCGGCGGTGGGGCAGCTGGGCGCGGGCGTGGCGCACGAAATCAACAACCCGCTGGCCGGCATCCTCGGCAACGTGCAGCTGCTCATGTTGGATCGGGGCTCCGCGGACCCGGACCTGGACACGCTGCGCAAAATCGAGCAGAGCGCCAAGCGCTGCAAGGAGATCACCCAGAACCTGCTGCGCTTCTCCCAGCAGCGCGAGCGTCCGGACATGCGCCCCGTGGACCTCAACGCGGTGGTGCGCGACGCGCTCAGCCTCACCGAGCACCAGATCCTCAGCGACGGCGTGACGCTCGAGACGAAGCTCGCGCCCGGGCTGGGCCGCGTGCGCGCGGACCCCGGCCACCTGTCGCAGGTGGTGCTGGCCCTGTTGTCCAACGCGCGCACCGCGATGATGAAGTCACCCACGCGCAGGCTCACGATGCGGACCCTGGAGCGCGACGGGCGCATCGTCCTGGAGGTGGAGGACACGGGGCGGGGCATCTCCGCGGACATCCGCCCGCGCATCTTCGAGCCCTTCTTCACCACGAAGGACGTGTGGTCCAACGTGGGGTTGGGGCTGAGCGTGTCGTGGCGAGTCGTGACGGAGGCGGGAGGCACGCTCAGCGTCCGCTCGGAAGTGGGGCAGGGAGCCTGCTTCACCGTGGAGCTGCCGAGGGCCTGAGCATCCCACGCCGGCTGTGATAGCTAGGAGGACTCCATGGCCGAGCCCCGCTCCCATCGGCGCCAGACGCCCTTCTACGTCGGCCTCGTGCTGATTCTCGCGGCCCTGCCGCTGGGCTGGTTCCTCTTCCTGCGCCAGCCCCCCGCGCCGCCGCCTCCGCCGCCGCCCGTCATCCCCGTGGCGGCGCCCGTGGTGGAGAAGGCGATGGAGCTGGAGCTCACCGAAGTCACCGGCACGGTGGAGGTGAAGGAGGGCAGCGGCGCGTGGCGCAAGGCGTCCGTGGGCATGGCGCTGCGGCGTCACGACAAGGTGCGCACGGAGGACGGCTCCTACGCCGTGCTCATCGGCGGCGAGGCGGTGGAGTTCCGCATGGAGCCGGGCACCGAGGTGTCCGTGGAGGACCTGACCAAGTCCGCCTCCCGCCTGTTGCTCGCCACCGGTATGGCGACCGCGGTGGTGCGCCCTGGCAAGCGTCACACCTTCGAGGTGAAGGCCGCGCAGAGCGACGCGGTGGCCACGCTGCACGAGTCCGGTGCCTTCACGATGAGCAACAACGGCCAGGGCACCGTGGCCGTGGGCACGCGCGAGGGTGAGGTCACGCTGCTGGGGCAGGGCAAGGTCGTCATCGTCCGTGCGGGCCAGCAGTCCGTGGTGCGTCCCGGACAGGCGCCGTCCGAGCCCGCGGCCATCCCCACCAGCCTGTTGCTCAAGGTGGACTGGCCCTCCGAGCGCACGCGCCGCGAGAAGGAGCTGCTCGTGCGGGGACAGACGACGCCGGGCAGCCGCGTGCAGGTGAACGACGTGCGCGTGCTCGCCGACGCGGAGGGACGCTTCGAGCGCAAGGTGAAGCTGCGCGAGGGCGCCAACACCGTGGACGTGCGGGCGGTGGGCGTCGGACGTGTCGAGCAACGCGAGAAGGCCGAGGTCATCGTCGACACGCGCCCGCCACCGTTGAAGACGGACTCGGACATCTGGAATCAGGCGAACGATTCAAGCCCCTGAAACCCCGAGCGTCCTGGCGGGCGGTCGGCTTGACCCCTGGCAGGGGGTCTCCCTAGACTTCGCCGCGAAGTCATTCCTGTTCAAGGGCAATCCTGGGCGAAAGCCTTGGTGCGCAAAGCCGCGGGGCCCGAAGCAAGGCCGGCCGTGGTTGCCGTGGGGAACCAGCTCCGGGGAGGACTCCGGGCCCACTGCTGCCTTGTGCGGGCATGGGTCTGTCGTTCCAGCGTCCTTCCGGGAAGGTGGTTTCCGATGCTGCGCGCTCTGTCCCTCGTGACGTGCCTGCTCCCTGCCTTAGCCCCTGCCGCCACCCCTGAAGTCGGAACGCTGTCCGGGTTCGCCAAGGTGGTGAACGACAGCCCCGGAGACCAGACGGACCCGCACGTGAGCGGCGCGCTGGTCGCCTACACGAACGAGTCCGGCGGCCGCAGCGAGATCCGCTACCACGACCTGGTGACCGGCGAGGACGCGGCCATCCCCAACGACGGCGCGTTCGACTTCGTGTCGGACATCAGCGGGGACACGGTGGTCTTCACCCGCGTCAGCACCTCCAGCGCCATCTACACGTACCAGGTGGGCGCGGGGCTGCCGGCGAAGGAGCTGGCGCCCCAGCCGGGCAGCAGCCGCAGGGCGGCGGTGATCGGCGGACGCACGGTGGCGTGGCAGGACTTCGGCTTCACCGGCAGCACGCTCGAGCCTGAAATCGCGCTCTACGATCTGGACCAGGGCACGCTCACCCGGCTCACCGATGACCGGATGCTGGACCGCACGCCCGCGGTGGCGCCGGATGGCAAGACGGTGGTCTGGGCCAAGTGCAACGCGGAGGGGCTGCAGTGCGACATCTGGCGCGCGCGGCGGGAGGGCGACGCCTTCTACTCGCAGGCGCTCACCGGCAGCGAGGGTGAGGAGTCCCAGCCGGACACCAACGGGGATCTCGTCGTCTACGCGAGCACGCGCACCGTCGACGGTGTGTCGGACCGGGACATCTACTGGAAGCCGGTGAACGGTGGCACCGAGCAGCGGCTCGCGCTCCCGGGCCTGGATGCGAACCCCAGCATCAGCGGCTCGTTGATCGCCTTCGAGCGGAGGGATCCGGCCAAGGGCGACTTCGACATCGCGCTGTACGACATCGACACGCAGACGCTGTACCAACTCACCAACTCACCGGACAACGAGAACCTCAACGACTTGAGCGTGTCCGACGACGGCACCGTGCGCGTGGTGTGGACGGTGTCGAAGAACGGTGACTTCAACGTGCACAGCTTCACCTTCCAGCTCCCACGCGATGGCCCGTGCGACGTCGCGCCGACGGCTTCGCCCACGCCGTCGCGGACCGCCGAGGAGGTGTGCAAGCAGCCCGGCAAGACGCCGCTGCTGGCCGCGCTGGAGGTGGCGCGCACCACGGGACAACCCAACGCCGTCTCGCTGGGCTTCCACGGCAAGGGCGCCGGGGTGATGTGTGTCGACAATGGTTACAGCGGCGAGCGCGCCACGTCCGGTTGGGTGTGGTTGGATGGACGCGAGATTGTCGACCCGTCCCGTTTCAAGCCCACCGTGGCGCTCGTGGCGCGTGACGTCACGCTCGGCGGTAATACCTGGCTCGCCGCGCTGATCTCCGGAAATCCAGGAAGCTCATTCCGCATCCGTGTGTACGGCACCGCGTCGGAGTGTGGCGCGACGGTGTCGCCGGCGGGCTCGCAGCAGGTCCCCGGGCAGGCCATCACACCGATTTCCCTCGAGGTGAGTGGGGTGTCATCCCTGACCTTCGAGTCGGACGACGACGCGCGGGGCTTCGGGTGCAGTACGAGCGGAACCACGTCGGGGGCGGTGGGGCTGATGCTGTTGGCGTGGTGGCTGGCGCGTCCTCGGCGTGAGCCGGTGTTGGTTTCGCGGAAGGAACTTCGGCGAAGGGGAAGCAGCCTGTAGACTTCCGTGCGTCCTGAACCGTTTTCATCCCCCAGTTCTCCTGCTGCTATGCGTGTGCGCTTCCTCGGCCTGGGCCGACACGCTCGAGCTGCTTGGACCGTCTTCGGCGGTGACGCCCGATGGTTTCCCCTTGGCGCTGGTGCGCAGGGACGCCTCGGGTACGCCCGTGCCGTGGGTGGGCAAGCCGGTGGTGACAGCCGAGAGCGCTGAGCTTCGTCCTGGTGTCGCGCAGCCGCCGCTGGGCACCTATGTCGTGGTGCCGCGTCCGGGGGCTCGCGACGTGGTGGTGCGCGCGAAGGTGGATGGACTGGAGACGCAGGCGCGCTTCGTGTTGGGGCCGCCGGCCACCGAGGTGCAACTGGCGCTGGAGCCCGCCGCGCCGGTGAAGGGGCGCGACAAGGAGGCTCGGCTCACGGTGAAGCTGCTGCGGCCGGACGGCACGGCCGATGACAGCGGCGCGCCGCCCGTGGTGCGCGTGAGCACGGGGCGGGTGGCGGACCTGGAGCGGGTGGAGCCCGGCATGTATCGCGCGCGATACATCCTGCCGGACACGCGCTATCCGGAGGTGGCCATCCTCGTCGCGTTCTCCGCGTGGCCCAGTCCGCAGTCCGTGCATGGCGCCTATGGCCGTGTGCTGGTGCCGCTGGCCGCGTCGGTGAACCTGCCGGGCACGACGGAGAAGGACGCGCGCATCTCCATCGAAATCGCCGGTGAGAGTTTCGGTCCGGTGACGGCGGGGCCGGATGGGCGCTTCCGGTTGCCCATCGTCGTGCCGCCGGGACATCGCTTCGGCAAGGGGAGCGTGGTGGACCGGGCGGGCAACGTGCGTCGGGAGAGCATCGACCTGAACCTGCCTCCCACGGATGGACTGGCGTGTGTGCTCCAGCCGCAGCGCCTGCCAGCGGATGGGGTGTCGCGAGCGCGGTTGGTGTGCGCGACGAGTGACCCCTTGGGCAAGCCGGTGGAGGACGCGAAGGTCACGGCGCAGGCCCGGCGGGGAACCCTGTCGGGTGGCACCCGCGCGGCGGGCGGCATGCTGGAGTGGCTCTACACCGCGCCCCAGACGCTGGCGGATGACGAGCGCATCGAGGCGGCGTGGCCTCAGCGTGGCGCGGGCTCCAAGGAGAGTCTGGCGCTCCAGCTCGCGCAGGGGCCCGCGTCGGAGTTGACGATGTCCGTGGCCGACTCGCTCGTACACCGAGGCTCGCGCGTGGACGTGACGGTGGGGGTGCGGGACGCGCTCGGCCGGCCGCGTCCCGGCGTGATGCTGGCGCTGGACGCGCCCGAGGGTGAGTTCTCCGTGGCGCAGGAGACCTCGCCGGGGCACTTCGTGGGCGCGTGGTCTCCGCCAGCTTCGGGTGGGGAGGAGTCGGTGACGCTGCGTGCGCGGGCCTGGGGGCCGTTGGGCAGCGAGCCCGCGCGCATCGCGGTGTGGTCTCGCGGCGGAAAGCTGTTCGCGGGCGTGTCCGACCTCGCGGACCAGCCGGTGCCCTCGCAGCCGCTGCGCGTGGATGGACATCCGCTGACGACGGGGCCGGATGGCACCGTGTCCCTGGGCGTGTTGGCGCCGGGCGCGCACGTGGTGGCGCACGGCGTGTGGACGGGGCTGGTGCGCACGCTCCATGTCCTCACGAAGGACGGACAGGCGTATCCGTTGGATTCGCCCCTGGTGCCCGAGCCGCTGACGCAGACGGTGCGCGTGGCGCCCGAGGTGCCCGTCAACGTGCGGCTCCTCGTGGATGGCGCGCGCGTGACGTACTGGCTGGAGGACGCGAAGGGACAGACGCTCGAGGGGCGGCGGGTGCATGTCTCGCTGTCGGATGGCGCGCGTGAAGCGGAGCAGGTCCGCGAGGGCCGCACGTCGTTCACGGTGCGCGCGGCGGCTCCCGTGAGTGTCTCCGTGGCGGATGTGGAGACCGGCGTCACGGCGCTGGCCGAGGTACGACCGTGAGACGCTCGGGCCTGGGCCTCCTGCTGGTGTTGTTCTGGGCGGGCCTTGCCCGAGCGCAGGGCACGCCGATGGACGTGCCGTCGCTCGCGTCGACCATCGCCGGGCGCGTGTGCCAGGACACGGATGGGGACGGGCGCTGCGGCGCGGATGAGCCCGGCCTCGCGCAGGTGCGGCTGGTGCTGACGACGGGGCGTGAGGTGCTCACCGATTCGAAAGGGCGCTTCCACATCACCGGCGTGGATGCTCGCGTGCCGGATGTCACGCGGGGGCTGCACCTGCGGCCGGGGCGTCATCGGCTCAAGGTGGATGCCCGCTCGTTGCCGGCGACGAGCCAGGTGACGCCGGAGGCCGCCACGGTGGAGGTGCCGTGGGGCGCCGTCGTCCTCCAGGACTTCGCGGTGCGCACGCGGCCCTCGTCGGCGTCGGCGTTGGGGCTGTCCTTCGAGCGAGCGCCGCCCGTGGCGAGCGTCGCGTCCGGCGAGGGCGCGGTGCTGTTCCGGGTGGCGGGGCAGGCGTCGGTGGGGGACCGCGTGCGCGTGGGCTCCACGGATGCGCAGGTGGATGAGCGGGGTGGTTGGAGCGCGCGGGTTCCACTCATCGCGGGCGACAACGAGCTGACCATCACCGCGGCGGCGCCGGACGGCTCGGTGCGCCTGTATCGCCAGCGCATCGATGTCGTGCAGCGCTCCGAGGGCTGGTTGGTGGTGCCCAGGGCCCTGGAGCTGCTGGGCTCGGTGCGGCTGCCCGCGGCGCGTGAGGAGCGCGCGGCCACCGGCGTCTCGCGCATGAAGGTCGAGGCCCGCGAGGGGACGCTGGTGCGCGGCGCCGGGAGCGAGCCCCTGTTCGTGGGGCCCGAGGGTTGGGTGGAGCTCCCCGTGACGCTGTCGCCGGGCCTCAACTCCGTGCCGTTGGTCCTGGCCCCTCCGGGCGCGAGCGAGCGCGAGCTGGTGCTGGACATCCAGGCGGAGGCGCGGCCCTTCGCGGTGGCCCTGCTCGATGTCGAGGTGTCCTTCGCGCCGGGGAACAGCGACTGGCAGCTGCGAGGGCGCGGCTCCGCGCACGCCGAGCTGCGCCTGGGGCCCGTGGACGTGGTGGGCGAGGTGGACCTGCGCGACACGGATGCACGCACGCTGCGCGGCGCGGAGCTCCCGGACTGGCTGCGTCCCCGGGTGCCCGAGCGCTTCGACCGCGTGGCGGACCCGGACTTCTCGCCGGCGGAGTGGGGCGATGATTCGGTGTCGGTGACGCCGAACGCCACCGAGGCGCGTCTGCGCGTCGAGGCCCGGCACGCGGAGCATGGCCGCGCGGGTCTGGGCACCTATCGCGCGCTGGTGCAGGACCGCGAGGTGGGCCGCTACCACCGGCCGCTCTTCGGCCCGTACGCGGAGCTGGCGACGTCCGCGGACTCGCGCGATGGGGCGTTCCGCGCCGGCGTGGACGCGTTCGGCGGGAGCCTCACGGACCCGACGCGAGGGCTCGCCGCGGTGCCCGCGCACGAGGAGCTTCGCGCCACGGGCGGCAGCCTCTACTACCTGGGCGCGGTGTCGGTGGCGGAGGGCTCGGAGCTCTTGCGCGTGGAGGTGCGCGACGGCGTCACGGGCCTGCCGCTGGCGGAGCGGCACCTGGTGCGAGGTCGCGACTACGACATCGACTACTTCGCGGGCCGCATCCTGTTGGCCCGGCCGCTGTCGTTCCTCGCGAGCGACACCTTCTTCCGAACGGACATGGTGACGCAGGCGCCGGAGCCGGTGCTCGTCGCGGACTACGCGGCGCTGCGCTCCATGGACACCGAGGACTCCGGCGGTGGCGAGCTGTGGGCCGAGTGGAAGGGCGCCCGCGTGGGGCTCGCCGCGGTGCGGGAGGGGCGCGGCGAGGGGCGTCCCTACACGCTCTACTCCGGCCGGGCCTCGGCGCGTGTCGGTGGCTACTCGCTGGAGGCGGAGGGTGCTTCCAGTCGCGGCTCCGCGGTCAGCGCGGGGCTCTTCGGGGTCTCGGATGATGGAGGGTTGAGCTACCTGCGCCCGACGGGCGCCATCGCGACGGGCGGCGAGGCGCTGGGCCTGCGGCTGCGCGGTCCGGGGTTCTCCGGTGACGGCACCGTGGACGCGTCCTATCGCTGGCGCGCGCGGGGCTTCTCGGACGGCGCGCACCTGGACGCGGCGCGCTTCCAGCAACTGGCGCTGCGGGTGCGTCAGCCCCTGGGTCGACTGCGTCTGTCGCTGCTCGCGGATGGACGTCAGTCGGCGGATCCACGTGAGCCCTTCGTCGACCATCCCTTCTCCGCGAGCACCGTCGGCGCGAGCGTGGGTTGGGAGGAGTCGAACTGGGGCGTGAGCGTGGAGGCCCGCGACGCCCGATTGAAGGCGGCCGAAGTCGTCGGGCAGGGCGAGGCGCTGACGGGCGGCCGGACCTCCGTGGGCGTCGCGGGGCGCTACCGTCTGCTCGAGGGACTCTGGCTCCAGGCGTCCCACCGGCAGAAGCTGGCGCTGCATGGCGCGGGGCCCGGGCGGGTGGATGACACGTTCAGCGCGGCGGGCGTGGACGTGGCGCTGGGCCGCGACACGCGCGTGGACGTGCGCGGCGGGTGGGGGCCGGACCTGGGGCCTCGGGCCTGGGCGAACGTGGAGTCGCGTCGTGGCTCGGACGTGTACTACGGCGGTTACTCGGTGGACGTCGACGGGCCGGACTTCGGCGCGGGTCGGACGCTCACGGGCGCGCGCACGGAGCTGCCCGACAGCGGCACCGCGCTCTTCGTCGAGGAGGTGGGCCTGCATGACGCCTCCACCCTGCGCATGTCTCGCGCGGTGGGCTTCCAGAAGACGGTGCTCGACGGCTTGAGCGTGGGCGCGCGCTACGAGCGCGGCGTGCGCAGCCTGCTGGACGTGGACCCGCCGCTGCGTCGCGACGCGGGAGGCGTCTTCGGCCAGCTGCTCCTGAGCCGGCTGCGACTGGAGGGCCGCTTCGAGCTGCGGCGCGAGAAGGGCACTCCGGAGCGAGGCGCGGCCGAGGCCGTGGACCGGCTGCAGACGGTGGTGGCCCTGGCGGCGGAGGCCGAGCTGCTGCGCGACGTGACGGCGTCGGGCCGCGTGGACTTCGCGCGCACCGTCAACGACGACGCGCTGGAGGCCCGGCTGCTGGAGGGCTACGCGGCGCTGGCCTGGAGGCCCGGTCCGTGGCTGGTGGTGGCGCGCTACGGCGTCACCCGCGAGCTGCTGCCGGGGACGCGCTCGGCGTTCGGAGACAGGGCGCTGCAGATCCTCTCGCTGATGCCGGCGGTGCGGCTGGGGGACAGGTTCTCCGTGGCGGCCGGGCTGCATGCGGGACGCAGTGAGTTGCGGGGATCGTCGCGGTGGGTGTGGACCGGCACGGTGCGTCCGGCCGTCCGCGTGGTGGGCGCCGTGGAGGTGGCGGCGGAAGCGGCACGCAGGACGGCTTCTTTGGATGGGGAGCGGCTGACGGCGGTGCGGGCGGAAGTGGCCTATCGGATGGATGAGCGACTCCGGATGGCCGTGGGGTACACACTGCTGGGCTTCAGCGGCTTGGGTCTGGCCACCGAGTCGTCGGAGAATCAGGACCGGCTCTACCTGCGGGCGGAGCTCGCCTACTAGGAGTCACGCGTGCGCGCCGGCATCCTCATCTGTCTCTGCGTGGGAGTGTCCGCGGTCGCCTCCGCGGAATGGAAGGTGGGCCCCGGCGTGGCCGGCGAGCCCCGGGACGTACGGGCCTGGGGTTATGAGCATGTGGCCCTCGCGCACTCCACGGGCGCCGACCTCTTCGAGAACGAGGAGCAGGTGGCCTTCCGCCTCCTGTCTCCCGCGGTGGGCACGTTGCTGACCACCGGGGGCTGCTTCGCCGGCGTGCATGCGAATGGAACCCTCTACGGGTACGACAACTGCATCCCCGACTCGAAGTTCATCCCCGAGATTCCCACCTCCACCGTGTTCGAGGTGCGCCGGGTGATGCAGACGCAGTCGGGGAGCAGCTACGCGGCCATCACCGTGGACACGAACGAGATTCTCGTGCTGAGCGCGACGCCGTCCGGCACCGGTGTGCTCCCGTGGAACACGCGCATCCTGCAGACGAGCCAGTTCAAGGCGACCTCGGTGATGGGGGTGACGGACACGGCGGGCGCGGTGCCGCACGCGCTCATCCAGGTCGTCGGGCCGCCCAACCTCATCTACGTGCGTGGCGACCAGCGCCTGGCGGAGTTCAGCGTGCCCACCTCGCTGACGGCGCTCCCGTTCCTGACGGTGGACCTCTTCGCCACGAGCGGCCCCCACCCCGTCGCGCTGCTGGGCAACGAGGACGGGCTCTTCCGGGGGCAGCTGTCGGCGGGCGTTCCACCCAACGACACGTTCCAGCGCGTCACCCTGTATGAATCGGGGCCGGTGCGCATCACGTCCGTGGATGTCACCACCGAGCAGGGCAGCGCCCGGGGGACGGGCTTCGGTCTGGCGGTGGGCATCGACGGCAATGGAGAGCCCGTGGTCCTGGGCGCGGTGCCCACCGCGAGCGCGGCGGACTCGGGCACGACGTGGCGCATCCATCCCGCCTTCGCGGGCGCGTCGCTGCCCGTATCGGCCCCGTTCAATCAGGTGTCCTGCGTGGACCCCACCTTCTGCGTGCTCACGCTGAGCAACATCGAGCCGAACGTCATCTACTACTCCAACGCCTCGGCGCCCGTGTTCGGCGCCATCCCGGACCCGGTCCTCATCGCGGAGGGCACCACGCGGACGCTGGATGTCACCGCGACGGACCCCGACGGTGACGCGGTGCGGGTCTCCGTGGACGCGGCGCAGTCGACGTTGAATGTCAGCGCCACGCCCCGGCCGGACGCGGTGACGCTGACGCTCACCGCGCCCGAGGTCTGCGAGCCGACCACCACGCAGCTCACCGTCTTCGCGGCCGACGGCCTGGGCACGCATGACCGGCAGACCACGGTGAACGTGCGCGTCGAGAACACGCTGGGGCCCGCCACGCCGCGCGTGCAGCCCGCCCAGGCCTCGACGACCGCGGGAGGCCCCTCGCGCGTCTTCACCGCGTCCCCCGGCGCGGGCCTGTGCGAGTCGGTGGACTACGTGTGGAGCTCGCCTCCGGGACAGCCCGTCCTGGTGCCCGAGGGCAACGGTGGCCGCGCCACCTTCGTGCCGCCCGAGTTCCTGTGCTCGGCCACCGGCGCGCGCTACACGTACGAGGTCCGCGCGAGAGACCGGGGCCAGACGCCTTCGTCACCCACGACGTTCAGCGTGGACGTGCAGCCCTGGGGACGCCCCTCGGCGCCCTTCGCGCCCGACGCGGTCCGCCGGTTCACCTCGGGCGAGAGCGTGGAGGTGCGTCCGGACTTCCTGCATCCGTGCGCCGGGACGCAGGCGCTGCCCGGGGTGCAGACGGTGTGGCGACTGGCGGACGGGAGCACCTCCGTGCCCCCGGGGCTGTCGGTGCGCGATGACGCGGGCGTCGCCGTCGACCTGGCCGCGCCCGTGACGGCGCGCGCGCTCCAGGTGTCGGCCGAAGGCTGCGTGAGCGCCTCGCTGACGTTCTCGGTGCGCAACCGCATGTCGCTGCAGGACGGGACGGTGTTGGAGGGTCCGGAGTCCCTGGTGAAGGTGGAGGCGGCGCCAGAGCCCGAGGACGTCTCCTCCGCGAGCCTGGACCTGTCGATGCAGCTGTCGGGCGGACAGGATGCGGAGGCTCGTCTGGGCACGTCGCTGCGCTGCCCGGGGGCCTATGCGCTCAAGGCGCGCATGTTCCTGGAGTCCGCGTCCGGAGCACCCATCGCCTCGGACATCGTCCCCGTGCCCGGCGCGTGGCGCTTCACGCTCCCGGCGGTCTGCTCGCAGACGCCCTTCACCGTGCGCGGCGAGCTGTTCTCGGAGGGGCCCACGCCGGTCGAGGCGGGCCGCGCGCGCGAGACGTTCACCGCGCAGGCGCGTCCGGTCGCGCTGGGTGAGCTGGAGGGAGAGGCGTTGGTGGCCCGGTGTGGTCAGGGCGCGACGGCGCGGCTCACCCAGGAGATTCCCGCGGACGCCTGCGGCGAGGTCAGCCTGTCGTGGTCGCGCGAGTCCGGCCCGGCCCTCACGGAGGATTCACTGTCGGGCCCGAGCGTCACGCTGAGCACGCGGGAGACGGGGCTGCAGGAGCTGGTGGGCGAGTCCGTCACCTTGCGCGTCACCGCGAGCGCGAGTGCGAGCGGCGGAGGCCAGGCGGACCGGGTGCACTCGGTGCCGATTGTCGTGGCCCCCTTCGTCGACGTGCGCCACGAGACGGAGGCCTCCGCGGGGCAGGAGACGGGCCTGGTGGGCGTGGTGGTGGCGCTGCGCAACACCACCGCGTGTGACGTGACGGGCCTGCGCTACGTGGAGCACGTCGAGGGCATGGACGTGGTGCCTGGCAGCGTGCGCGTGGCGGGACAGTTGCTCGCGGCGCAGTCGACGGAGGGCGGCTTCGCGGTGGAGGGCGTGTCGCTCCCGGCCCACACGGAGAGCACGCTGACGTACGTGGCCCGGCCCCGGCTGTTGAGCTCGTCCCGCTTCAGCGGTGAGGTGTTCCTCAAGGGCGTGCCCGTGTCGGGGACCCTGGACCGTGAGCCGCCGTCGTCCTGTGGTTGCTCGCAGGGTGGCTCGGGCGCGGCGTTGTTCGGCCTGCTCGCGGTGGCGCGGCTGCTGCGCCGTCGCCGCGAGGGCTGACGGCTCGTTTCAGAGACCGAAGGAGATGCGGTGACGGCGGCTGGGCGTCTCCGGCCGCTCCTCCAGCACGCCGAGCAGCTCCAGGCCCCGCAGCGTGGCGAGGGCCTGTCGCTCCGACACGTCCACCAGCGCGAGCAGGTCCTCCACCGTCTTGCTGCCGTCGGCGTACGCGAGCAGCAGGGCCTGCGGACCCTGCAGCTTCAGCTCGTGCAAACCGTAGGGCGGGTCGGCGGTGGGGAAGAGGCGACGTCCGGCGGACATGCGCTGGCGCAGCGCCACCAGCGTCTCCGTCTTCTCCACGCCCTCCAGAATCAAGTCGCCCGGGAAGACGGACAGCTTCACCAGGTCGGCGCGCTGGGGGCGCATCGCGCTGAACCCGTACGCGCCCTCCGTCCACGGGAAGGTGGACCAGAGCAGCTCGCGCACCTGGTCCTCGAGCAGCTGCTTGCGTCGGCCCGCATCCAACAGGCCCAGGCGAATCATCGCCTCGCCGGTGCGCAGCCCCTGCTCCTTCGCGACGGCGGCGACCTCCGCGAGCTTCGCCTCGTCGAGCACACCCCGGCGCACGCAGAAGCGGCCGAAGCGCTCATGGGCCAGGTTGGAGGCGGCGTACACGATGCGTCCGGACTCGAAGTAGACGACCTTGAGCACGGAGCCCTGGCGCAGCTTCAGCTCGCCGTGGTGGCGTGACTCGTAATAGGCGTTGAGCAGCCGCGCGACGGACGTGTCCTTCAGGTCCCCCGCGAGCGACCACTCGGGCAGGGCGCGCCGCGTCTTCGCGGGGGCGGGCGTGGGCGACGCCTCCTCGCCGGACCACACCTTGCCCCGGTGGGCGAAGGGCAGGGGGAGCGCGGGCTCCTCGCTCTCCAGTCCGGGCAGCGGCGCGGAGTCGGGGATGGCCTGCATGGGAGAGCTTGCTTCCCCCGCATCCTCCGGGGTGGGCATCAGCTCCTCCAGCACGATGAGGTCCGCGTCGTCGAGCAGCACCTCCTGCGCGGCGCCTTCATCCACCGGGGGCGGGGCGCGCGGCACGGGCTCGAAGCCGCCGGCCTTCTCGAGCGCCTCCAGGACCTGGATGAGCTCGAAGGGCTTCTCGAAGAAGCCCCGGGCGCCGTGAATCTGCACGGCCTCCTGCGCGAACCGATCTCCCTTGTAGACGCCGCTCACCGCGATGGCGGGGATGCCGTGGGCGCGCAGGGCGCCGAGCACCTCGCTGCCCCGGATGTCGGGCAGCAGCAGGTCCACCAGCGCCGCGTCCCAGCGGGAGCCCGGGCTGAGCGCCTCCAGGGCGGCCTCGCCGGTGTGCACGGCGCGCGCGTCATGGCCCCGGCTCTGGGCCGTGGAGACGATGAGGGAGGCCAGCTCGTGGTTGTCCTCGACGATGAGCAGTCGCGCCATGGGCGGGCGGACCATACCATCCGCCCCCATGAACGTTCAGGGCTTCCACCACGTGGCAATCCAGGCGAGGGACGTCGAGCGGGTGACGGCGTTCTACAGGGACTTGCTGGGCTTTCCCGAGCTCACCCGGCATCCGAGGCCGGACGGCACCTTGAGGAGCATCTGGGTAGGCGTGCCCGGGGGCGGCTTCCTGGCCATCGAGGCGTCGAGCGGCGAGCCCGAGGGGCGCCCGTTCCGCCATGAGCACCCGGGCCTGCTGCTGCTGGCGTTCCGCATCGCCCGGGCGGAGCGGGAGCGTGTGGTGTCGGAGCTTACTCAGGCGGGCGTGACGCTGGAGCACCAGACGAAGTGGACGGTGTACGTGCGGGACCCGGAGGGCAATCGCGTCGCGCTCAGTCATCATCCAGAGGACTAGGCGAGGGCGGCGGCGTGCTTGCGGAGGGGGTTGGGGCGCGGCTACAAGCCCGACATGCGCCTGGGTGAACAGCTCCTGAAGGATGGCCTCGTCACCGCCGAGGGACTCGAGGAGGCGCTCGAGGCCCAGGTGGTTCAGGGCGGCCGGCTCGGGACGAACCTGGTGGAGCTGGGCCTGCTGTCCGAGCAGGACCTGGCGAAGACGCTGGGCGCGCTGCACAACGCCGCGTTCGCCTCCGGCGAGATGGTGCCGGACCCGAAGGCGCTGGAGCTGGTGCCGCCCAACCAGGCGGACGACAAGGAGCTGCTGCCCATGCGGGTGGACGCGACGCGGTTGAGCGTCGCGGTGGTCAATCCGCACGACTTCACGACGCTGGACGCGATTGCGTTCAAGACGGGCAAGCGCGTGGTGCCGGTGGTCATCCCCGAGTTCCGGATGAACCAGCTGCTGCGCCGCTACAGCAAGGCGTTCCGGCCCCTGCGGGCCATCGACATGAACGCGGTGCGGCCGCGCCCGAAGCCCGGCTCGCGGGAAGAGGTCGAGCTCGCGAAGTCGCGGGAGAAGCCGCCCGACCTGATGAGCGAGGAGGAGTTCCAGTCCCTCTACGCCCAGGCCCTGCGCGGTGGCGCGGACGGCGACGTCGACGTCGAGGTCGGTGAAGAGGAGGTCATCACCGGCGTCGAGGTGCTCGACGCGCCGCCGATGCCCGTCGCGCAGCCTCAGCGCCCCGTGGCGCAACCTCCCGTCGCGCAGGCTCCACGTCCGCTCGCGCAGCCGCCGGTGCAGGTGCCGCCGCCCGTCGCGCAGCCGCCGGTGCAGGTGCCGCCGCCCGTCGCGCAGCCGCCGGTGCAGGTGGGCGTGCCGATGGCGCAGCAGCCTCCCAGGCCGCCGGTGGCGCAGCCGCCCGTGGCCGTGGCGCCGCCGACGCCGCCTCCTCCCGAGCCTCCTCCGACGCCGCTGTCCTTCGCGGAGGCGCAGGCGGAGCTGTCGCGCAGCCTGGACCGCGAGGACGTGGCGCGCACGGTGCTGCGCTTCGCGATGGGCAAGTGGCGGCGCAACCTGCTGCTGTCGGTGCAGGGCAGCCTGGTGACGGGCTGGCACGGGATGGGCTCCGGCGTGCGCGAGTCGGCGGTGCGGCGCATCGGCGTGGCGCTGCGGGAGCAGAGCACGTTCCGATTGGTGCGCGACACGCGCTCGCACTACGTGGGCCCGGTGCGCAGGGACGCGGCGATGGCCGTGTTCTACAAGCTGCTGGGCGGCGGCTTCCCGACGACGGCGGTCATCCTCCCGCTGCTGGTGCGAGGCAAGGTCGTGCACCTGCTCTACGTGGACAACGGGCCGGACCAGCTCACGCCGCCGGACGTGGGGGAGTTGATGATCCTCTCGCAGAGCGTGGGCCGCTCGTACGAGGCGATGATGCGCCGTCGCAAGAGCGCGTAGCGTCGTTCGGGATGAGCGAGACCGCGACCGGTGTTCGGGGTCGCCGCGAGATGGCGTCGTGAGAGGGCGCGCGCCGCGTCGTCATGACGGGTGCGGCCTGCCAGGAGCAAGGCTTGGAAGACGACGGCAACCACAAGACGGGGAGCGACGAGGCGCAGCTGCGCGCGCTCCTGGCCGCGATGGAGGCCGCCCATCAGGGTGACTTCTCGCGACGCGTGCCCGTGTCGGGGACGCATCCGTTGTTGGACCGCATCGCGCGGACGTTCAACGCCGGGGCCGAGCGCTTCGTCCTGCTCACGCGCGAGGTCACTCGCGTCTCCCGCGAGGTCGGCGTGGAGGGGCGGCTGGGGAGCCTGGTCGACGTGCCGGATGCCTCGGGTGCGTGGCGGCAGTTGGTGGACGGCGTGAATGTGCTCGCCAGCAGCTTCACCGTGCAGGTGCGCGACCTCATCCGCGTCAGCGGCGCCGTGGCGCGGGGAGACCTGACGCAGACGCTGGAGGCGGATGTCCGGGGCGAGTCGTTGGAGCTGAAGACCATCGTCAACACGATGGTGGAGCGGCTCACGGACTTCGCGCGCGAGGTGAACCGGGTGGCCCGGCAGGTGGGCGTGGAGGGCGTGAGCGGGGAGGCAGGGGGCGGGTCCTCGGGTGTGTGGAAGGACCTGACGGACAACATGAGCTTCACGGAGAAGCTCGCGGTGGCGTCGCGCCACAAGAGTGAGTTCCTGGCGAACATCAGCCACGAGCTGCGCACGCCGCTCAACAGCCTGCTCATCCTGGCGAAGATGCTCTCGGAGGACTCGGACCATCGGCTGGGGCCCCGCGAGGCGGAGTACGCCCGGACCATCCACGCCTCGGGCGTGGACCTGCTGGACCTCATCAACGACCTGCTGGACTTGTCGAAGGTGGAGGCGGGGAAGCTGGAGGTCGTCGCGGAGGAGGTCCCGCTGGCGGAGGTGAAGTCGCTCATCGAGCGCGACTTCGAGCATGTCGCGGACCAGAAGCGGTTGGGCTTCGGGGTGGTGTTGTCGGGAGGGTTGCCGCGCTCCCTGCGGACCGACTCGATGCGGTTGCGGCAGGTGCTGCGAAACCTGCTGTCGAACGCGTTCAAGTTCACCGACCTGGGGCGGGTGGAGCTGCGCGTCGCGCCGGTGGCGAAGGGCATGTTCCACTTCGAGAGCGACGTGCTCAATCGCGCCGAGGAGGTGCTGGCGTTCAGCGTGGTGGACACCGGCATCGGCGTCCCGCAGGACAAGCTGCAGCGCATCTTCGAGGCCTTCCAGCAGGCGGAGGCGGGAACGAGCCGCAAGTACGGCGGCACGGGGCTGGGCCTGTCCATCAGCCGAGAGCTGGCGCGCCTGCTGGGCGGAGAGCTGCAGGTCGCCAGTGAGTTGGGGCGCGGCAGCACGTTCACGCTCTACCTGCCGGACGTCTACGTGGGCGCGGAGGTCGGAGGGCGGGACGCGGTGGTCGCGGCGGGTGGCGGCTCGCCGCTGCAGCTGGATGCGATGGAGTTGTCGGCGGCGGACATCCCCGCGTACGTGCGGGTGGAGGCGGAGTCGCTGGTGGCGGTGGCTGGGAGGGAGCCCGTGGACCCGCGGGATGTCGTGTTCTCCGCGCGTGAGGCGCTGGTGCGTCAGGAGGCCTTGTTGGAGCGGCCCACGCGCCACCGGGTGCTCGTGGTGGACGACAACATCCGCGAGGTGTTCTCACTCATCAGCGTCCTCGAGTCGCGAGGCCTGGAGAGCTTCCACGCGGAGAGCATGGGAGAGGCCCTGCGCGTCCTGTGGGACTCGCCCGAGGTGGATGGGGTGCTGCTGCTGGTGCCCATGACGGACGAGGGATACGACGTCCTGAGGACGCTGCGGAAGGACGCGCGCTTCGGAGCGCTGCCCATCGTCGTCGTCACGTCGCAGCTGACCGACGAGGAGCGGGGACGGTGCCTCGCCGCCGGCGCGAGCGACTGCGTGGCCCGCCCCGTGGATACCCATCGCATCATGGAGTTGCTGAGGCTGGAGCCACGCATCGGCCGGTGGTGAGCGGCGTGGTTCGCCGCCGGGGACGCGCCCGCGTCGCGATGCCCCCACCGATTCACCGTTCGCCTGCGCTGTCGGCGCTCGGCTTCGGTGGGGACCTCGGGTGAATCACTCCTCGGGCGGCGCCTCGAAGTCGACGTCGAACGAGATGCGCTGGCCGGGCTCGACCTTGAAGGTCTTCTGCCAGCGCGCGCCGTTCGCGATGACGAGGAGCTGGTGCGTGCCCTCGTAGACGTCCTGCTCCTCGACGGGCGCGGCGCCGATGAGCCGTCCATCGAGGGTGACGATGGCGTCCTTCGGCGCGCGCACGTTGAGGAAGGCCTTGTTCAGGTAGAGCTGCTGCGCGTTGCGCCCATTGGCGGGGATGGTGAACGTGCGCGACAGCTGGATGCCGAGCACCGCGTTGGTGAGCGTGAACACGTGCTTGCCCGCCGGCAGCGACACGCTCAGCGGTGTGCGGCCGAGGAAGCCGCCCGGATAGGACACGTCCACGCGCGGGTCGACGGTGAGGTCCAGATAGCCCATGGCGATGACCTGGGCCCCTGCATCCGCTCCCGCATCCGTCCCCGCGTCGCCGTCCACGCCCGCCTGCGCCACCGTGGCGGGGCCGGCGTCCTCCAGCGAGGCCTCCACTTGCGTGGGCAGCCGCTGGACGATGACCGCCGCGCCCGCGAGCGCCAGCGCGGAGCCAACACCCACGATGGCGAGCCAGCCGCGTGAAGACTTCTTCGGCGCGGCTGGGCTCGGAGGCGGCACGGGGCCCGCCGGCGTGGCGGCCACGGGCTGGGGCGCCGAGACCTGCGGACCCGTCGTGACGGCGGTCCCCGCCGGCTGGTGCGGAGTCGCTCCGACGACGGGAGCGCTACCCGTGCTCTCGGAGGTCTTCGTCGCCGCGGCCGTGCTGCCCGTGGGCTCGGAGGTCTTCGCGGCCACCGCCGTGCTGCCCGTCGTCTCGGTCGTCGCGTCGGAGGCCGTGCTGCCCGTGGGCGCGCTTGCCGTGGCTTCGGGGGCGGCCGGTGAAGCGCTGCTCGCCGGAGCTGGCGTCATGCTCGTGACCTGGGACGCGCTCGTCGAAGCGGCGGCGGGCTCCGTCACCACAGGCGCGGAGGAGGACTCGGCGATCTGCACCTCGCTGGTTCCCCCCGACACGGCGGCGAGGATGGACAGCTGCCCCTGCATCGCCGGCCAGACCTTCGGGATGATGGAGGCGGGCAGGGCGCCGGTGGCGAGGAACTCGGCCACGGCCGGGGGCGGGACGCCCGTCTTCTGGAGCACGTCCGCGATGCCCGCGTCGATGACACGACGCCTCGCCGCGCGGGCCTCGTTCTCCGGCGGGAAGAGCTTGGCCAGGTAGTCCGCGAGCAGCGTGTGCGCGGGCAGCGTGCCCACGGCCTCGACGATGGCCTCGCGGAACGCGTGCGCGGAGGCATACCGGTCATACGCGCGCTTCGCCGTCGCCTTGCGCACCACCGCGTCCAGCTTCAGCGGCACGTCCTGCGACATCGTCGGCAGCGTGCGCGTGAGCGTCGCCTTGTCCGGGTCCGCGTTGTCCTTGAAGGGCATCTTCCCGGAGAGGCACTCGTGCAGCACGAGCCCCAACAGGAACACGTCCGACTGGACGTTCACCGCCTCGCGTCCACCCAGCAGCTGCTCGGGCGCGCTGTACGCACGGCGGTTCTTCACGCGCTTGCCGTCGCGCTCGCGCGGGGCCACGCTCAGCGCGCCGTAGCCCGTCACCTTGGTCAGGCCGCTGAACGAGACCATCAGCGTCTCGGGCCGCACGTCGCCGTGCACCAGCGGCGTGCCGTCGTCGTTGCCGGCCATGTGCGCGTAGTGCAGGCCGGTGGCCGCGTCCGCCGCCACCAGCGCGGCCAGGGGCGGAGGCAGCCGCGGGCTCGCCTCCAACACGCGGCGCAGGGGCTCGCCGTCGGCGAACTCGGTGACGCGGGCCAGTCCCCCGTCCTGGGCCGCGAGGCTGTGGACGCGGAGGATGTTCGGGTGTTCGAAGACGAGCGCGCGGCTCGTCTCACGCGTCAGCTTCGCCGTCAGCTCGGGGCTCTGGACCACCTCCTGTGGCGCCCAGATGAGGACGACGGGGCGGGGAGGCAGTCCATCTTCCAGGGCGAGCCCCAGGAAGGCTCGGGAGCCCGCCCCGGCGAGCAAGGGTCCAAGGGACAGGTAGCGCACGGTGCTCATGGGGCACGCATGCTAGTGCGAGATGCGCGCCCTTCGAAATCCGAGGAACCCGAACCCACGCTCGGCAGGAGGGCAGCCCTACAGGCTCTGCCCCGTGTCCTGCTCGAAGGGCAGGGTGATGTGATAGCCGTAACGGCCCCGTCTCACGAGCAACAGCACGCTACGTCCCCGACGCGCCGTGAGCAGGGACTCCTTGAAGGCGTCCGCCGTCGTCACCGGCTGGTTGTTCACCCGGAGGATGATGTCCCCGGGCTCCAGCCCCACCTCCGCGGCCACCGAGCCGCCCCTCACGCCCGCCAGCGACAGCACCCCCCGGTTCTCCTTCACCCGGAGTCCCAGTCTGTCCCAGGCGAGCGCCTCCACCATGCGCGCGGGGAACTCGGAGGGGGTGAGCTGGACGGTGCGCGAGGCGCCTTCACGGAAGAGGACGAGCGCGAAGGCGGAGCGGGCGGGGTAGCCGCGCACGCGGGTGTCGAAGTCCTCGGCGTCCTGGATGCGCGAGCCGCCCAGCTCCGCGACGATGTCACCGCGCCGCACGCCGGCCTGGGCCGCGGGGCTGCCGTCCTCCACGGCCGTCACCAGCGCGCCGTAGGAGCGGTCCCAGCCGAGCTGCCGGGCCGCGCGCGGCGTCAGGTCCACGGCATCCATCCCCACCCACGCCGGGCGCAGCTTCCCGAAGCGGGTGAGCTCGTCGACGATGCGGCGGACCTTGTCGGCGGGGATGGCGAAGCCGATGCCCTGCGCTCCGCCGCCGAAGATGGCGGTGTTGATGCCGATGATTTCGCCGTCCACGTTGAGCAGCGGTCCGCCCGAGTTGCCGGGGTTGATGGCCGCGTCCGTCTGGACGAAGTCGTTGTACACGCGGTTGTCCGCGCGGAAGGTGCGGCCCGTGGCGGACACCACGCCCGCCGTCACCGTCTTGCTCAGGCCGAACGGGCTGCCGATGGCGACCACCGTCTCGCCAATCATCAGGTCGGAGCTGATGCCCAGCTTCGCGATGGGCAGCGCCTCCTTCGTCGTCACCTTCAGCACGGCCAAATCATTGCCGGCGTCGCTGCCGATGACCTCCGCGTCGAGCGAGCGCCCATCCGCGAGCACCACGTGGATGGTGGACGCGCCGCGGATGACGTGGTCGTTGGTGACGATGATGCCCGTCGGGTCGATGATGACGCCGCTGCCCAGGCCTTGAATCTTCTGCCGCCCGCGCTCGCCGCGCTCACCCCCGAAGCCGCCGAAGAACTCCTCCAGCGGGGAGCGGCGACGGAAGCGCGCCTCCACCTCCTGCTCGGTGCCGATGTAGACGACGGCCGGCGAGACCTTCTGGACGACCTCCACCACGGCGTCGCGCCGCCGGGCCAGGTCCGCGCTCGCGCTCCCCGTGGCGAGCAGCGCCACCAGCACGGTTGCCCACCTCATGACTCCACCCTTCATGTCACCCTCCGTGGGCCTCCAGCGGATTGTCCGGCGAAGGACAGGTGGACTGTCGGGAAGCCGGCGTCATTCCCACGAATCGCTGGAGGCGGTGCGTCGCCTTTCATAAACCACTCCGCACGTCCGTGAACGATTGCATCTCCGGGAGGTGGCCGTTCCCCGAGGATTCTCGCTTCATCCAAGGGGCAGGCCGAAGTCCTGGCGGTGTGGCTTGGGGGCCACGCTGGTGCGGAGGAGCCGAAGCATGAGTCTGGTCCTGGTCGCGGATGATGAGCCCGCGGTGCTGGAGGTCCTCAGTCAGGTGGTCGAGGACCTGGGTCACGATGTGGTGAAGGCCCGCGATGGCGAGGAGGCCCTGGCCCTGGCCCGGACGCGCCGCCCACATCTGGTGGTGACGGACCACATGATGCCGCGCCTGAGCGGGGTGGAGCTCTGCCGCCGGCTCAAGCGCGACCCGGACCTGCACGGCGTGCCCGTCATCCTGCTGAGCGCGGTGCTGCCGCAGGGCGCGCCGGAGGCGGACGCGTTCCTGCACAAGCCGTTCGAAATCACCGACTTCGAGGCGCTCATCCACAAGTCGCTGGTGGACGCGCCGAAGGGGCCGCCGGTGAGCGTGGGTCTGCCGCTGGGGGCGTGGGCGGCCCGGGCGCTGCAGGGGCCGCTGGACGAGGCGCGGCGGCAGTTGCGGCGGCTGGAGGCGGGGGCGTCGGTGGACGCGGCGGCGCTGGAGGTGTTGCACGCGCAGCTCGAGTCGATGGCCTCGGTGGCGACGGAGCTGTCGCGCCATCAGGGGGCCGCGCCGGGCGTGGAGTCCTCGGTGGTGCGAGGCGTGCCCTTCGGCGTGCGATTGCCGAAGGGCGGGGTGAGCTGAGGCTCAGGCCTTCTGGGACTTCAGCATCCAGCCAATCATCTTGTAGAGCAGGCGGGCGCCGACGTTGCCGTCCCACTCGCTGCCCTCGGGGTCGGGGGCCACTTCGGTCAGGTCGAAGCCGACGATGGTGCGTCCGGAGCGGACGACGCCGGAGATGAGGGCCACGGCCTCGGGGAAGGACAGGCCGCCGGGGACGGGGGTGCCGGTGTGGGGGCACAGGACGGGGTCCAGGCCGTCGATGTCGAAGGACAGGTAGACCTGCTGGGGGAGCAGGGCGACCATCTCATCGACCTGGCGGTTCCAGGGCACGCCGTCGAAGCGCTTGTTCTGGAGGGCGGCGTCGAAGAAGCCGTGGACGCGGCCGTTGGAGTCCTCGATGTAGCGGTGCTCCTCCTGGCTCATGTCGCGCAGGCCGACCTGGACGAGCGTCTTCACGCCGGGGATGCGCTCGGCGACGTTGTACATGATGGAGGCGTGGGACCAGGTGAAGCCCTCGTACGCGACGCGCAGGTCGGCGTGGGCGTCCAGGTGGAGCACGCCGAGGCCGGGGTACTTCTCGGCGTGGGCGCGGATGATGCCGAAGGAGATGGAGTGGTCTCCGCCGACGGCGGCCACGCGCTTGCCCTGGTCGAGCCAGTGCTTGGTGGTGCGATAGACCAGTTCGTTCATCTGGTCGCAGAGGGCGTTGACGTCCTTGGCGGCGGCGAGGAGCTCGGCTTCACCGGAGTGGATGCCGCCGGCCTCGATGACGACCTGGGCGCGCTCCTTGGCTTGGGTGTTCCAGTCGCGCAGCTCCTGGGACTCGGGGAGCATGGCGATGCCGCGCTCGTAGGGGCGGCCCGTCTCCACGTCGAACAGGTCCACCTGGCGGCTGGCGTCGAGGACGGCGGCGGGGCCCTCGGAGGTGCCGCCGCCGTAGCTGGTGGTGGCCTCGAAGGGCACGGGGATGAGGACGACGTGCGCCTCGTCGGGAGAGTGGGGGAGTCCGAAGACGCCGGAGCCCGGCTGCGCCGCTGCGCTGGGGTCGAAGTGGGTGGCCATGGCGGCGGAGGATACGGACCCCGGGACGGGGTGCAACTGTCCGTTATGGACCTCAGGGAGGTCGGCCACACTGCCCGACGAGCTCGTCGTCGCCCTTCAAGCACTTGTGTGTGGTGTTTCCAGAGAGGCAGTCCTCATCTTTGGTGCACCCCATGCCCACAGGGCAGTCGAATGCGACGCCGCCCCTCAGGGCGCTGACCTTGAAGTCCGCGTGCTTGACCGATGAAAGAATGGGCTGGTTGCCAGCGCTCCCTTCGTTCTGGGCCGTGAGCTCCAGGATGCTGGTCTCCGGCACATGTTTCACTGCGAGGTGGAGGCGTGCAGGCTCGCTCGCGGAGATCATGGACTGGATGGAAGTCAGGAGGATGCTCGCGATCTCCTGTGGCTTGTCGGCGTTGCCAGCGACATTCACACGGATGTGCGACGCAGACACATCGTCGTTGGCCGTATCAAACTCGAAGAAGTGAAGCACACGCCCGTCGGTCAGGGCGATGACTTCTCCGTCAATCACCTTGCCCCCCGCTGCGATGACTCCCTTGGCGAAGGTAGGAGGCTGCTCCTTCGTGCACGAGCTGTTGCAAGTGCCACAGGTGTCCGCGTTCCCGTCGTCGCAGGCTTCGAGTGGGGGGGTGGCCGTATTGACGTAGCCGTCGCCACATCGCGCAATGATGCAGTTGGAGAGGCACCCGTCCGTGTTGGAGGGATTGCCATCGTCGCATTGCTCGGCGAGGTCCCGGATGCCATTCCCACACATCTCCGTGGAGCGACAGTTCGCGCTGCATGAGTCCCCATCCCGATTGTTGCCGTCGTCGCAGACCTCGCCGATGGTTTGGTCGATGATGTTGTTGCCACAGCTCTCCGTGGAAGAGCAGTCCCTGCTGCAACCATCGCCATCTTGGTTGTTGCCGTCGTCACAAACCTCACCCAGGGCCTTGTTGACGACACCATCTCCACAGAACTCCCCTGAGCGGCAGTCGGAACTGCAGCCATCTCCGTCGACGACGTTTCCATCGTCGCAGACCTCACCGACCTCGGTGTCGAGGAGGCTGTTGCCGCAGCTCTCGGTGGAGGTGCAGTTCGCACTGCAGCCGTCGCGACTCATGACATTGCCGTCGTCGCACACTTCACCCAGGTCCATGTCGATGATGTGGTTGCCACAACGCTCAGTCGAGCGACAGTCCGCGCTACACCCATCGCCTCCCGTCCGGTTGTGGTCGTCGCAGACCTCTCCCTGCTCCGGGTTCACGACGCCATCACCACACTTCTCGCGAGAGAGGCAGTTTTCACTGCAGCCGTCGCCCCCCACCGTATTCCCGTCGTCGCAGACCTCGGTGGGGTCAACGATGCCGTTCCCGCATGTCTCATCGGACTTGCAGGTCGCGCTGCAGCCGTCCCCGGATAGCGTATTGCCATCGTCGCATTTCTCCCCAAGGGGCGTCTGGGTGATGCCGTCTCCACAAAACTCCGCTGAACAGTCCGCCCTGCAGCCATCCCCGCTGATTCGGTTCCCGTCATCACATGCTTCCTTGGGGGTATCGACGATGCCGTTTCCACACGTCTCGTCGGACTTGCAGTCCGCGCTGCATCCGTCCCCGGACTGTGTGTTCCCATCGTCACATTTCTCGCCGAGGCCGTATTGGGTGACGCGGTCGCCGCAAAGCTCTTTCGTGCAGTCGCTCTTGCACCCGTCCCCATTGACGTCGTTCCCGTCGTCGCATTCCTCTGGGGCATCATTGATTCCGTTGCCGCAGGTCCGGAGGATGCAGGCGTCACCTCGGAGTGAGCACTTCCGGTCGGCTGGGCAGATGAGCCCGTGGTCGCAGGTCGTGCTCTCCGCGCCAATGCAGGCCATCCCCATGGAAGCAAGGAACAGGCTGAGAATGACATTGGAATAGGGCTTGAGCCGAATGGCGTGCATGAGCGAGCTCCTTAGAACTGGACGGTGCCGATGATGCTCTGCGAATCCGTGCCAAATGCAGGCGCGATGACGATGGACGGCCCCATCTCCGCGGGATTGAGTCGGTATGCACGTTGCCGATTGAGATAGAGCAGGACCGCCCCCGTCACCGTCGCGGCGCCTCCCAGCGAGTAGGCTCCAATCGAGCCCGTTCGGAGCCATGTTCCCTGGCGGTGCAGTGAGCCGAGTCGTCCCGAGAGACGGCCTCCTTCTGGGGGGACTTCCGCATCGAACTTCCCGAAGGAATCATTCGCCTTCCAGTGCATCCACCCACCCCCGCCCGCCGCCACCAATCCCGCGCCGAGCACGGTCCACGGCACCCACGCGGACCACCGGCGCCGGTACCGGATGACCTCATCCTCCGTATACAAATCCAGCTCGAGCTTCGTCCGCTCCCCGGGCATCAGGGCCTGGCGCTTCTCCGTCGGCAGATACCCGTCCTTGAAGGCAATCACGCTGTGCATCCCGGGCCGGATGAGTCCCTGATACCTCCCAGGCCCCGTGAACAGCGGCTGGCCATTCAACGTGACGAGGGCCCCCCGCTCGTCACACCGCACGTCCACCCAGGCCAGCTGCTTCTCGAGCAGCACCTTGTACGAGCGCGCATGCTCATACCGGCTCGAATCGAGCGGGTCCGCCCCATGGCTCAGCGCCGACTCCAGGTGCTTGTGCACCTCGATGGGCTGGTCCAGGTTCATCAACGCCAGCGCCAGGTTGTAATGAATCGCCGGATGGTTCCAGTGTCGCAACGCCCGCCGATAGCTCCGGCTGGCCTCGACGAAGACCGACTCCCGCAGCCGCTCGTTCCCCTCCAGGAAGAGCGCCTGCGCCGCCTGCTGCTCGTCCCGAGGCACCCCCTGCGCCCAGGGGCGATTCCCGCCGACCTCCAGCGGCGCCTCCAGCCGCTGCGCCTGCGCCAACATCCCCCACAGCACCACCACCACCACGGCCAGCCCGCGTCCACGCGGGCCCCCGCTTCGAATCACCGACATGGGCGTGCCTCACTTCACTTCAGCGTTTCGATGAAAGGGCTTCCGAGCGTCGACTGAATCCGCAGCGTCCGCTCCTGCTCGCGCTGCAACAGACGCTCCGCCTCGGCGCGCGCCTGCCGCGCAATCAACGCGCTCTGCTCGGCCTTCCGCATCGCCGTGTTCGCATGGAAGCGCGCCCACTTCGCCCGCTTCAGCGCGGTGAGCAGCTCGGAGTTGCGCAGCACCAGCGTCTCGTTGGTCGCCTCGACCTGCGCGCTGGCCTCCTCGGCGCGGGACTGCGCCGCCTGCCGGTCCTCCTCCTTGGCGCGCACCTCGGCGAGCCGCGCCTGCGCGTCCGCCTCCGAGCGCTTCGCCAAGAACTCCGCGTTGCGCGCCGTCGCCTCCGCGCGCAGCGCGATGAGGGCCTGGTGCTCGGCCTCCTGCTGCGCCTCCCGGATGAACACCAGCGTCACCGCCGCCGCCGCGAACAGCATGGACACCAGCGCCACCGCCCCCACGATGAACGCCCGCTTCACCCGCGCCATCCGCGTCGCCTGCGCCCCCACCGCGTCCAGGAACGCCCGCTGCGACTCCGGCAGCTCCCCCCGGTAGCGACGCTGGAAACGCCGCGCCTCATCCGCCATCTCCCCCCGCCACAGCAACCCGCTGTCCCGAGACTTCGCCTGCCACTGCCGAGCCGCCGCGCGCAACTGCTCCAGGAACGCCGCATCCTCCTGCCCCTCGTCCAACCATCGCTTCAGCGTGGGCCAGCTCCCGATGAGCGACTCGTGCACCAGCTCCACCGACGAGCCCGAGCTCCCTCCCGTCTGGATGACCAGCAGCCGCGCCTGCACCCACCCATCGATGAGCCGCTGGAGCGCGTCGGTGTCCCGCGTCAGCTCCCGCAGCTCCTCCATCGACACGATCGCGCGCGTGCGCTCCGCGGTGACCAGCCGCAAGCACACCGCGCGGGCCAGCGCCCGCTCCTGTGACGACAACCCCGCCAGCACGCTGTCCGCATGCGTCGCCAGCGCCCCCGAGATGCCCCGCATCCGCTGGTACGCGCTCTCCGTCAGCAGCCTCCGGCCCGGGTCCCTCGCCTCCCACAGTCGCGTGGCCGCGAACTGGAGCAGCGGCAGCGCGCCCGGCGTCGTCTCCAGGTGCTGGAGCATCTGCTCGACCATCGCCGGGGACTCGAACCGATAGCCGGCCATCTCCGCGGGCTGCACGAGCGCATCCCGCAGTCCGTCCTGCTGCGGCGCCGTGAGGAAGAAGAGCCCCGGCGACAGCTCCGCCATGAAGCGCTCGTCCTCCGACACCCGGTCCAGGAAGTCCGAGCGCAGCGAGAGCACCACGCGGATGGGCGACGTGGCGTCGTCCGCGATGCCCGACAGGCAGGCGGTGAAGGCGCGGCGCTCGGCCGCGTCCGGCACCAGCGTGTAGAGCTCCTCGAACTGGTCGATGAAGAGCACGATGCGCCGACGCTCCCGCCGCGCGCGGGCCCGCAGCACGGCGCCCACGTAGCCCGGCTCCCGGCGCAGGTGGGCGGAGATCTGCTGCTGCTTGCGCAGGTCCTCCTCCAGCGTGGGGGACGACGTGACGAGCGGCGCCACCATGCTGGCCAGCGCGGCCAGCGGGTCTCTGCCCGGGCGGATGATGAGCGACTCCCAGGGGATGCCCGAGCGCTTGAGCACCGGCACCAGGCCCGCGCGCACGAAGGACGACTTGCCCGCGCCCGAGGGCCCGACGACGGCGAGCAGCGGCCGGTCCTGCAGCCGGTTGACCAGCGCCGCCGTCTCCCGCGTCCGCCCGAAGAACCGCGCCGAGTCCTCCTCCTGGAACGAGCCGAGCCCCGCGTAGGGACTCTCGTCCACGCCGACGTCGGGGATGAACCGGCCGGGCAGGAACGGCTCCAACGCGCGCAGCACCGCGAGCGCATCCGGGAAGCGCTGCTCCTTGTGCTTGAGCAGGCAGCGGTCCACCACCGACGCCAGCTCCCCCGGGATGTCCGGCAGCACCGCGCGCAGCTGGGGCATCGGCTCGTCCATCATCGCCGTCACCATCAGCTGGGGGCCCCGCAGCGGCTCCAGCGGATGTCTGCCCGCGAGCATCCGGAACAACATGATGCCCACCGCCCAGATGTCCGTGCGGTGGTCCACGCCCACGCCGTTGCCCCACTGCTCCGGGGACATGTACGCCAGCGTCCCCAGGAGCGCCCCCTGGCGCGTCAGGTGGGACGACTCGTCCAGGCGGCCCGGCGGGGGGAGCAGCCGCAGGCCCTCGAGCAGGACGCGCGGGTCCGTCTCCGCGCCGCGCTCGTCCCCCTGCAGCACCTTCGCGATGCCGAAGTCGAGCACCTTGATGGTGCCCGCGTCCGTCACGATGATGTTCTCCGGCTTCAAGTCGCGGTGGACGATCTTGTGCGCGTGCGCGCACGACAGCGCCCGCAGCACCGGGGACATCAGCTCCACGGCGCGCGAGGGCGGCAGGCGCGGGCTGCTCTTGAGCAGCTTGTCCATCGGCTGCCCCTGCAGGTACTCCAGCACCATGTACGGGCTGCCGTGGGCCTCGCCCACCTCGTAGATGATGACGATGTTCTCGTGGCCGCACCGCGCGGTGGTGCGGGCCTCCAGGATGAAGCGCTGGGTGAACTGCGCGTCCTTCGTGTGCAGCAGCTTGATGGCCACCCGGCGGCCCAGGCGCGTGTCCCGCGCCAGGAAGACGGTGCCCATGCCTCCACTGCCGAGCTGACGGATGAGCTCGTAGTGCTGGATGCGGGCTCCGGGGCCGAAGGCTCCGAGACTCCCCGGGAGCGGAGCGCTGGGGTGCGGCGCACTGCGGACGGACAGCGAGGGTTCTGGCTTCATGGTCTGCACTCGACGAGGCGAGGGGGCACCTCTGGGAAGCACGGGCGGCCCGCGCCACCGCGAAAGGGTGCGGGCCGTTCATCGGGAAGCGGACATGAGGACTGGCGCAAAGGGGTGCGGCCGCTGCGACCGCCCCTGTTCGCGGGGGTGACTGACGCCAGCCTGGGCGAGAGCGTGGGGGGACTCGGGAGTCGGACTTTCCGGAGAAAACTCTCGTTCCCAATCTTGAGCAGACCCGTCTGCTTGCCTATGTGAACGCGAGGGCAGGGGTGTGTCGTTTGATGGGCGGTGGGCCGCGCCAGGGGTCCAAGGGCGCTGTCGGTTCGCGGACGCTCGGGGTCCATCCGCCTGCTATCGTCACGGCATGGCGAAATGGCTGGTGCCCCTGCTGGCGCTCCTCGGGGCGGCGTTCATGACGATGTCGGGCTATCTGTCGTTCACGGCGGCGTTGGCGGTGCCGTTCGTGATGCTGGCGGGGGCCGTGCTGCTGGGCCTCACGCTGGTGCTGGCGGTGCTCCCGGTGCGCAGGAAGGTGAACTTCCTGTCCCTGGCCTGGATGCTCGCGGGCCTCGCGCTGTCCTACGTGGGGCTGACGCGCGGCACCTCCTGGCGCTTCGACCAGATGGAGGCCCGGTTCGCCCCGCTCATCACCGCGCTGGAGTCCTATCACTCCAGCAAGGGGGCCTATCCCGAGTCCGTCAAGGAGCTGGTGCCCGAGTGGATTGCCCAGGTGCCCACGTGCGAGGGGCCCGAGCCCGTGGGCTCCGTCGCCGCGGACACCGCCTACCACCGTCGCGAGGACGGCTCGTTTGGCATCACCTGCTACACCATCGTCTTCTGGAAATACACGTACGACTCACGCAAGCAGCATTGGTATGGCTGGGATTAACCCCAGCGCACCACCAGCTTGCCCACCGAGTCGTTGCGCGCCATGCGCTCCAGGCCCTGGGCGAGCTCGGCCCGGGGCAGCACCGCGTCCACCACGGCGCGCAGCGCGCCCGAGCGGAACAGCGGCAGCAGGTGCCGCTCCGCGCTCTGGACCAGGGCCATCTTCTCCTCGAGTGGCCGGCTGCGCAGCACGGTGCCGGTGATGCTCAAGCGCCGGGTGAGCCACAGGCCCAGGTTGACCTCCGCGCTCGCGCCCGCCACCAGCCCCACGAGCAGCATCCGGCCCTTGGTCGCCAGGGCCTGCATGGACTCGGGCACGTAGTCCCCGCCCACCAGATCCAGACACAGGTCCGCGCCGCGGCCCTGCGTGAGCGCGCGGACCTCGTCCGCGAAGCGCGGCGGCGAGGACTCGCACACGAGCGTGTGCTTCACGCCCCACTCGGAGGCGCGGGACAGCTTCGCCGCGTTGCGCCCGGTGCCCACCACGCGCGCGCCGGTGGCCTGACACAAGAGCGCCGCCGCCGAGCCCACGCCGCTGGCCACCGCGTGCACCAGCACCGTCTCGCCCGGCCTCAGTCCTCCCTGGAGCACCAGCGCGTCGTACGCGGTGAGGTACGCCTCCGGCAGCGCCGCGGCGTCCGTGAAGTCCATGCCCTCCGGCATCGGCAGGGCCTCGCGCTCGTGGGTGAGGAGCAGGTCCGACCACGCGCCGCCGCCCACCAGCCCCATCACCCGGTCACCCACCTTGAAGCGGCGCGTGCGCGGGCCCACCGCTTCCACCTCGCCCGCGTACTCGAGGCCTGGGACGTCCGGCGCCACGTCCGGCGGGGCGGGGTAGAGCCCGCGAATCTGGAGCAGGTCCGCGCGATTGAGGGCCGTGGCGCGCACGCGCACGCGAAGCTCGCCGGGGCCGGGCACGGGCTCGGGGCGCTCCTCCTCGGCGAGGACCTCGGGGCCTCCGGGCGTGGTGATGCGGATGACCTTCATGGCGAGCCTCCTCCGGGCGGGCGGGCACGAAACGTCCTGGCCCACGAGAGCGTCAAGGCTTATCTAAGAAGACAGGTCCCTCATGAGCACCCTCTCCTGTCCCATCTGCAAGAAGCCCGTTCCCCCCCGCCCTGAGAACACCTCGTTCCCGTTCTGCACGCGCCGCTGCCGCGCGGTGGACCTGGGCAAGTGGCTGGGGGAGGAGTACCGCATGCCCGACCGCCCGTCCGAGGAGACGGAGGACGAGCTGCCGCCCGGAAGCCATCCCGACCGCCAGCGCGAGGATGCGTGAAGGGCTACGTCGACCTGCACTGCCACCTGCTGCCCGGCGTGGATGACGGCGCGCGCACGCTGGAGGACGCGCTGGAGATGGCGAGGGCGCTGGTCGACCTGGGCTTCTCCACCGTCGCGCCCAGCCCCCACGCCCGGCCCGAGTATGCGCCCGTGGACGTGGTGGAGGCCCGCCTCGCCGAGCTGAAGGCCGCCCTGGAGCGCGAGCGCATCCCCCTGACGCTCGGCCGCAACGCGGAGAACGTGCTGGACGACGCCTTCCTGCGCGCCCTGGGAACGCCCACTGCGCGCATGCTGGGCGCAGGGAAGGTGACGCTGGTGGAGCTGCCCTACACCGCGCCCGTGCCCGCGCTGCCGGACATCCTGTTCCGCATCCGCACCAAGGGCGTGGTGCCGCTCATCGCCCATCCGGAGCGCTGCGTGGAGTTCGAGCGCAAGGGGCGCGCCGCCGAGGCCGTCCGCACCGGCGCCCGGCTCCAGCTCGACGTGGGGGCGCTCATCGGCCGCTATGGCCCCACCGCGAAGAAGCTGGCCCGCGCCTTCCTGGACGAGGGGCTCTACGCCGTCGCCGCCACGGACCTCCACGGGCCGGTGGGGGCCCGGGACTGGGTGGGGCGCTCGCTGGCGGAGCTCGTCAGCCGGGTGGGGGAACAGACGGCCAGCCAGCTCCTGCGGGACCACCCATTCCGCCTGCTGGCCGGAGAGTCGCTGGAGTCCGACCAGGACTGACGGTATACCCGGCCGCCGTGAAACGCGCCGTCAAGCTCGCAGCCAGCCTGCTCGTCACCCTCGTCTTCCTCTGGTGGGCCTTCCGGGACACGGACTGGGGGACGCAGCTCACCAGCCTCAAGTCGGCCAACTACATCTGGTTGCTGCCGTACTTCGGTTGCCTGCTGGGCATCCACGTCTTCCGCACGCTGCGCTGGGGCAGCCTCTTGTCGGGCCTGGAGCGGGTGCCCTTCCGCAAGCTCAACGAGGCCTCCGCCATCGGCTTCATGATGCTGCTGGTGCTGCCCTTCCGCCTGGGCGAGTTCGCCCGGCCCTTCCTCATCGCCCAGCGCAGCTCCATCCGCCGCAGCGCGGCCATGACGTCCGTGGTGCTCGAGCGCATCGTCGACGGCCTCTTCGTCGCCGCGTCCATGCGGGTGCTGCTCTTCTTCGTGCCCACCGAGACGCCCGAGGTGCGCTACGTCAAGCTGGGCTCGTGGCTGATGTTCGCGGTGTTCGGCGGCGGGCTGCTCTTCCTGCTGTTCGGCCTGTGGCAGCAGGAGCGCACCGTGCGCCTGGTGCGCGCGACGGTGGGCCGCTTCGCGCCGGCGCTCTCCGACAAGGTGGCGGACATCGTCGACACCTTCGTGGGCGCCATGCGGCAGCTGCCGGACGCCAAGCAGGTGGCGCTCTTCTTCCTCTTCACCGTGGGCTACTGGGGCCTCAACGGCTTCGGGATGATGCTGCTCGCCAACGCCTTCGACTGTTCGGGCGTGGCGGCGGGCACCGTGTGTCAGCCGATGGAGCTGTCGCTCTTCCAGGCGTACGTGGTGCTGTGCGTGCTGGTCGTGGGCGTGATGATTCCGGCGGCGCCGGGCATGGTCGGCACCTTCCAGGCGGCGTGCAAGGTGGGCCTGAGCCTCTTCCTGCCCGCCACCGTGGTGAACGCCGGTGGGCTGGCGTACGCCAACGTGCTGTGGATGGCGCAGACGGCGCAGACGGTGGGCCTGGGCCTCCTCCTCATGTCGCTGGGCCACATGTCCTTCAAGGACATCGCGGGCAAGCTGGAGAAGGAAGGCGAGGCGGCGGCCCCCACCGCGTGACGCCCGCTCAGTAGGGGTGGTCTTCGGGCTTCGCGTCGGCGCTCGGCGCGGTGTCGCCACTCTCCGCCGGAGGCGTCGTCTTCCTGGGCGCCTTCGTCGTGCCGAGAGAGCCCTTGAAGGTGCCGAAGGGCGTGTCGATGCGCTGCTCGCCGCGCGTCTCCGTGGCGTAGCCCTCCGGGGCGCACACGGCCTTCGCGGTGTCGCGGATGGAGACGATGGGCGTGTCGACGGCGGTGCGCTCGCGCGTGGTCGACTTGGCGACGAGCTTGTCCTCGCGCATCAACACACACTGGTCCTCGCCGTAGTACCAGGCGGAGGACCTGTCGGGGAACTCGTGGGCGCGGGTGGGGCCCTGGCCCATGGCCTCGACGACTTCCCGGGACGTCATGCCGGGGTAGAGCTTCTGGAAGCCGCCGGGGCCGGCACAGCCGGAGGCGGCGAGGGCGGCGACGAGCAGGACGGTGCGCATGCCGGAAAGCCTAGCCCGCGCGTGTCTGTCACCTCCAGGTGCCGCGTGGGAGGAGCGCCTACAGCGCCTGGTCCAGCCAGCGGATGATGGCGTCGCGGATGGAGGAGGGGCGCTCGCGGCGTCGCCGCGGGAGCCAGAGCTCGCCCAGGCGCGGGGAGGCGCCTGTCGGGGCGAGCAGGCTCACGACTGGCCCTCGGGCTTGGCGGCGCCACGGCCGTACTTGCCGAGCAGGTCCTCCACCGCCTCGCGCAGGTACTCGCTCTGGTGGATACGGGTCCGCCGCGCCAGCTCGCGCAGCTTCTGGACCTGCTCCTCGGGCACCAGGACGTGGGTGGAGACGATGTCGGCCTCGGGGCCCCGCGCGTCGACGGGCGTCTCCGTGGCGCCCGGTGACGGGGCAAGCTCGGGGCTCAGGGGGCTGGCGCTTCCATCCTGCATGGGGGTTCCTCCCGGGGGGACTGCTACAGGCCGCTACTGACGTGTCCGGCATTAGGAGGGTGGTCCGGGGACTCGTCAACAAAACGGCCCCGGCCCCGAGGGGTGGAAGTGACACCTTTGTTAGCTGGTTTCTCAATCTGGTGTGCTAATCCGCGCCTTCCTCACCTGGAGCACACTGATGAACTTCCGTCGTCTGATGGTTGCGGTGGTCGCTGTGTTTTCTTTCGCTGCCTTCGCGGAGGGGGGGCGGGAAGTCGCGACGTCGGCCAAGGCCTGTACGCCGGTGCCGTTCTCGCTGACGTCCATCAATGCCTCATCACTGGAGCCGGCCCGCGCGACGTGGAACCTGGGTTCCAACAATGGTGCGTGGCACTACCTGCATCCGGTGACGGCGTACATCGCGCCCCAGTGTCCCACCACGCCCACCACCATCCAGGCGGTGATGCAGGAGCTGGCGTGGGAGAACCAGGGCTTCCCCTCCGCCGAGGACGGGACGTTCACCAACCGGGCCGGTCTGTCGCAGAGCATCCTGCTGACGTCGAACTACTACGGCAACGGGCTGGCGCTGCTGGCGGCCATCGACTCGTTCGCGGGTGGCGGTGACGTGCAGGCGTGGCTGTCGACGCAGGAGGTGCCGTGCCACAACTGCCATGAGTTCAACCAGTTCGCGGTGCTGTACTACCCGGCCAGCCGCAAGGTCGTCGTGCTGCAGGGCTACACCGGCTACGACTCCTGACGTCTCGTCGTCCCCGGGCGCCGGTCCCTTGTCCTGGGGTCGGCGCCTTCTTCATTTCATGTATCAGCCCAGGTCTGTTCGGGGCCCGCACCGCTGTGACGGGATTGACACGTCATGCGGCCGGGTGCTCACGTTATTGTGATTTTCCCCGAGTAACTCACCTGGAGCGGAATGATGCGTCTTCGCAATGTCTTGATGGCATGTCTGGCGTTGTCTGGAACGACGGGCTGTATGGATTCGGATGGGCAGCCGGCGCTCGAGCAGGAGCTGGCGGTCTCCGAGGCGGAGGCGACGGCGACGCGCATCTCCGCGTCCGAGGCGTCCTTGGAGCTGAGCTTCGAGACGATGGGCACGTTCGAGACGCGCAACGGGGTGCGCTCGCTGGTGCTGAAGGCGACGGCGAACCGGTATCTGCAGTACGTGTTCAGCTTCGTGCCGGATGACGCGTTCGGCACGGCGAACATCATCAGCGAGCGCCGCTTCGAGGTGGTGTTGCCGGTGGGGCACGAGCTGAACTCCATCCTCTCCGGGCTGCCCTTGTTCATCACGGTGAACACCTTCACGGGCACGCCCACGCAGTACACGGCGCGCATCGAGGTGTACCCGCGCTTCTTCGACTTCCGGGGCACGTCGCCGGTGTGGATCGACGAGAAGGTGGACCCCGTCTACGTGAAGGACCCCATCAGCAGCCTGGTGTACCGGGGCCGCGCGGACGTGCTGGCGGACGGGCTGCTCGTGACGGGGCCGGATGGGATTCCGCAGGTGTCGCGCGTGGACGCGGACAGCTTCAAGCTGGACTGGTCCTACGCCGCGGTGGAGCAGGCGATGGACCCGACGACGATTCCGCTCGCCTTCAACGTCATTCAGGGGGGGCAGGCGGTGTCGCAGAAGACGGCGCGGCTGGTGCCGAGGGTGACGAGCCTGGCCCTGACGACGGGAGACGCGTACGAGGTCTGGCCGACGCCCGCGTGCGAGCTGTCCGTGTACGACTGCATCCACTCGCAGCCGGCGGGGACGCTGGACTTCGGGCTGTGTGGCACGTACCGCCAGGTGTCGCGGTGCCAGTACGTGACGAACATCTGCAACGAGACGCCGAGCACGCCGTTCGCGCTGACGGAGATCGACGCCTCGGCGCTGGAGGCGGCGCGGGATGCGTGGAACGACGGCTCGAACAACGGCGCGTGGCACGGGCTGAACTCCATCTCCGCGTACACCACGCCCCGCTGCTCGCAGCCGGCCGCCAGCCTGCGCACCGCGTTCGACGCGCTGCAGTGGCCGGGGTACCGGGACATCCCGACGTTCGAGGAGGGCACGGTGACGAACCGCGCGGGCCTGGCGAACAGCATCCTGCTGAGCTCGAACTACTACGGTGACGGCGCGGCGCTCCTGGCCGCCATCGATGCGTTCACCGGCGGCGGTGAGGTGCAGGCGTGGCTGGGAACGCAGGAGGTGTCCTGCCACAACTGCCACGAGTTCAACCAGTTCGCGGTGCTGTACTACCCGGCCAGCCGCAAGGTCGTCGTGCTGCGTGGGTACACGGGTTACGACTCGTGAGTTGATGCCGTGACGCCGGGCCGGGGGCCCTGGCCGCGCATGCTGGCGCGGTGGGGCTCCTGGCCGTGGGGCAGGCATCCGGACTGCAAGGCGGGCTCGTCTCGCATTTGTCGAGTCGATGAGAGGTGCTCGGCGGGGGATGAAGGCAGCCCTGACTCAGGGGGACGGAGCGCTAGATGTAGGCGCGCCTCGGCTGAGATGGGAGGCGCCCTGTCGGGTTGCAGGCGAATCGGGTGTCATTGGCATGGCATTGACGCGCAAGTGACGCGTCAGTCGGCGCTCGCGAAGCCAGGGGGCGCCAGCGCGCAATCCCTGTTTTCATCGGGACCCGAGGTGGTCTGGCACTTGCTTTGTGCGGGCGTTGAAGCCAACCCCCGGAGCGCCCGTGCGAGTCCTCTCCTGTGCTGCTGCCCTGCTGTCTCGCGGAGTCTCTTCCGAACCGGCTCGAGCGGGGCTTTCGAGGGGGAGGTTCGCAATCACCCGGGAGCGAAGTCCACGGCGCGCTCGCCGCGCGACGCGGTTTGAATCGGGGTGCTCGTCGCGAGCGTTCACCGGGGTGGTTTGAGCATGCGAACCCTGTTCAACGACGCGAGCGGGCTGATGGACACCAGCCTGTACACGGTGGGCGGGACGGTGCAGGCCGGTGGCGGCGTCTACCTGGAGCGGCGAGCGGACCCGGAGATGCTGGCGTTGTGCCGGGCGGGGACCTTCGCGTTCGTGCTGACGGCCCGGCAGATGGGCAAGTCGAGCTTGATGGTGCGCACGGCGGAGGCGCTCTTCGATGAGGGGATTCGCTCGGTCATCATCGACCTGACGCGCATCGGGAAGCAGGTGACGTCGGACCAGTGGTACGTGGGGCTGCTGGTGGTCATCCAGGAGCAGCTCGGGTTGAGCACCGACGCGGCCGAGTGGTGGGGGCAGTATGGGGATCAGGGGCCGGTGCAGCGACTGACGCGGTTCCTGGAGGAGGTGGTGCTCACGGAGGTGAAGGAGCGGGTGACGGTGTTCGTCGATGAAATCGACACCACGCTCGGCATGGGCTTCACCGACGACTTCTACGCGGCCATCCGCTACCTGTACAACGCGCGGGCGCGCAACGCGGAGCTGGTGCGACTGTCGTTCGTGCTCGTGGGGGTGGCGTCGCCGGGAGACCTCATCCAGGACGAGAGGCGCACCCCGTTCAACCTGGGGCAGCGCGTGGAGTTGACGGACTTCACGCTCGAGGAGGCCGCGCCGCTGGCGGTGGGGTTGGGCAGCACGCTCGAGGAGGGACGCCGGGTCCTCGAATGGGCCATGGCGTGGACGGGGGGACATCCGTACCTCACGCAGCGGCTGTGTCAGGCGTTGGTCGACCACCATGAGCAGGGCATGGGGAACTGGTCCCGCCTGGATGTAGACCGGGTGGTGGAGCGGACGTTCTTCTCGGAGCGGAGCTTCCAGGACAACAACCTGGTGTTCGTCCGGGACATGCTGACGCGCCGGGCGCCGGACCCGGAGCGGGTGCTTCGGACGTATCAGGATGTCCGACGGGGATGGCGGGTGCGCGACGAGGACCGCTCGTTGATCAAGGCGCACCTCAAGCTGTCGGGCGTGGTCTGCCAGGCGAAGGGGATGCTTCGGGTCCGCAATGCCATCTACGAGCGGGTCTTCACCGTGTCGTGGGCGGGGAGCATGCTCCCCGTGGACTGGCGGATCGTGCGGTATGCCATTCTCGGGTTGGTGGTGACGGGCTTCATCGTGCTGCTGCCGGCGGCAGTGCTCTTGAATGGTCAGCTCGGGGATGCAGAGAAGGCGCGCGCCACCGCGGAGCACAATAGCCGGGTGTCTGTTCAGGCGCGTCAAGAAGCGGAGGCCGACGCGAATTTGACGCGGACAGAGGCCAACAGGGATCGTCAGCGAGCCAGGGAGGAAGCCGAACAAATCAAACAGGCGGCGCAGGACGAGCAACGTATCGCCAGGGCGGAGGTGGCACGAAGCCACCTGGAGGTGGCGCGATTACAGCGCGAAGCGTGGGATGCGGAGGCGAAGAAGGAACAGGCAGAGCGAGAGATTGCCGCGGCGAAGGCCGAGGCCGCATCGAAGCTGCGCGAAGCCTTCTCCTACGTCTTCCTGAACAAGGCGGATGCGACGCTGCGAGAAACATCCTCTGCCTTGGCGATGAGTGCCGCCCTTGCCGTGGAGGCCGTGAGACGCCATGAATCCTCGGCCGCCATGGACCTGCTCATCCGCTCGGTCCTCCAGCTTCGTCGTCCCGATACTGCCTCCCTGGAGCACGCGGGAAACGTCCTGAGCGTGGCTTTCAGTCCGGATGGGAGCTTCCTGCTGACCGCGGGGGAGGACATGACGGCTCGCGTCTGGGGGATGGCCGACAAGAGGCCGCGAGAAGTGCTCCTCCATGAAGACGCCGTCACCGCGGTGGCCATCAGCCGTGATGGCAGGTTGGCGGCGACTTCCAGTGACGGTGGCGCCCTGCGCCTGTGGAACACGAAGACCTGGAAGTCGGTCGGGGAGTTGTTGGCCCACGATGGCGGAATCAACGCGCTGGCCTTCAGTCCGGACGGAACCCGCGTTGCCACCGCGGGTGAGGACCTGACCGTGCGCATGTGGAGCACGGTCAATGGCAAACCCCTCGGAGAACCGCTGCAACATCGGAGTCGAATCACGACGCTCGCTTTCAGCCCGGATGGAACGACGCTGGCTACGGGCAGCACGAACAAGACGGTGCTCTTCTGGGATGTGGGAACTGGGAAACGCGTACTCAAGGGCCTCCTGCAGAAGGCGCGCATCACCTCCGTGGCATTCAGTCCGGATGGCAACGTCCTGGCCATCGCCAGTGAGGACAAGATTGCCAGGCTCGTGGAAGTCGTCACGAGGCGGGAGTTGATGTCATTTCGCCATGACAAAGCCGTGACGTCGGTGACCTTCAGCCGAGATGGGGGGCGTGTGGCGACCGCGAGCGAGGACAAGACCGCGCGATTGTGGGACGTCGTTACCGGACAGCAATTGATGCTGATGCCTCATCTGTATCGGGTCAACTCCGTGGCCTTGAGTTCTGATGGGAAGACGATGGCCACCGCGACCGAAGGACGGCGCGCGCTGCTCTGGAGCCTTGCTCCAAGCGCTCCGCTCATCCACCTCCCCCATGGCTCGCCTGGGCGAATGGCCCTCTTCAGTCAGGATGGGCGATACGTGACCACCGTCGGCGAGGATGGCAGGGCGCGCTTCTGGAACGCCGCAACGGGCACCCCTCTCTTGGGGCCGCTGCCCCGGGGCGTCGAAATACCGAGAATCCATGCGAGCCAGGATGGGGACCCGAGAGTCACGCTCATCGAATCCCTTCGGTTGAAGCATGACCAATCCATGGGAGCCATCCCGGTTGCTGGTCGAGAATCCATGGGAAATGCGGAGGAAGGCGTTTGGGTCGCTGCCGAAGCGGAGCGACTGCCTGGGAGTCAGGGTCCAGAGATGAAAACGCCGGTGTCGAACCGGGGTGGCAAGGGTCCGCCTCAGCTGGATGGAAATGGTGTCATGCAATTCTTGTCGCTTCCAGCTGATGCGCAGTTGTCCAGCCCTCGCCCTGGCGGCCAGGGTATTGCGGATTTCCATGAGGGGCGAGCGATTGTCGCGACGACGGGCAATGACAATACGGCCCGAATCTGGGACGCGTCCAGTGGCGCACCCTTGGGACGCCCCTTGAAGCACGCTCTCTATGTCACGGCGCTGGCCTTCAACCGTGACGGTCGCATCCTGGCAACAGGCAGCGAGGACAGCCTCGCCCGCTTATGGGACGTTGCCACGGGGACGGAACTGCAGAAGATGCGGCATGACAAAACCGTGACCCAGGTGGCTTTCAGCCCGGATGGCGAACTCCTGGCCACTTCCAGCGAGGACGGCTCCGTCCGACTGTGGAATGTCTCGACGGGTCGTCGGATCGCAATGCTGCCCGTCGACAGTCCTGTCCGGAGCGTCACCATCCATCCGGACGGTTCACGGCTCGCCACGGTCAGCGAGGACGGCATCGTGCGGCTGTGGCCCGTGAAGACGGCGGACTGGATCGACCTTGTCTGTTCATTGTTGCCGCGCAACCTGAAGCCCGAGGAGTGGCCCGCGGACGTACGAGAGGTCGTGCCGTACCAGAAAACGTGCGACCGATTGCCGTAATCCAGCGACAGAAACGAGAAAACCCATGGCGCGTGTCTTCATCAGCTACAAGCGTGACGTCAGGCCGGACCAGGACCTCGCCCATGCGCTGGTCAAGGCGCTCAAGGTCTCGCACGAGGTCTTCATCGATACCTCCATGCTGGTAGGGGAGCGGTGGGTGGAGCGCATCGACGCCGAGATTCGTCAGGCGGACTTCTTCATCACGCTCTTGTCTCCCTTCTCCGTCAACAGCGAGATGGCCCGCACGGAGATCGAACTGGCGCACCAGCTCCACGCGCAACGCGGGCACCCCGTCCTGCTCCCCATCCGGGTCGCCTACCACGAGCGGCTCCCTCCGCCCCTGAGCAGCTACCTCAGCCCCATCAACTGGGCGCTCTGGGAGGGACCCGAGGACACGCCTCGGTTGCTCGAGCAGATCGACAAGGCGATGACAGGGGGGACGCTGCCCGGAACGACGTCGAGCGTCTCGGCGCCAGCGCCCATGGTGCCCCATGCCTCCTGCGCCATGATGCGGCCCCCGCTGCCTTCGGCCCCGCTCGAACTCGACGAGTCTCTCGACGGCGCCATGGACACCGAGTCCGCCTTCTACGTCGTGCGAGACGCCGACTCCACGGTGATGAAGGCCGTCTCCCAGAAGCAGGGGACCACGGTGACCATCAAGGGGGCACGGCAGATGGGCAAGAGCTCGCTGCTCATGCGCGGACTCGCGGGGGCGCTCGCCGCGAACAAGCGGGTGGCCTACCTGTCACTCCAGGAGTTCGACTCTCCCTCCCTCACCAACCCCGACCTCTTCTTCCAGCGCTTCTGCAGCTCCCTCGGAGACCAGCTCGGCCTGGCAGACCAGGTGGGCGCCTACTGGCAGAAGCCCATGGGCAGCAGCCAACGCTGCGGGCAATACATGAGCGGTCACGTCCTGCGCGCGCTGGATGTCCCCCTCGTCCTCGGACTCGATGAGGTGGAGACCCTCTTCGAGCTGCCCTTCGGCACGGACTTCTTCGGCATGCTGCGCAGCTGGCACAACAACCGCGCGCTGCCCACCACGCCGGTGTGGAAGAAGCTCAGCATCGTCCTCGTCACCTCCACCGAGCCCTTCCTGTTCATCAAGAACCTGATGCAGTCCCCCTTCAACGTGGGGCAGACGGTGGAGCTGGGCGACTTCTCCGTGACGCAGGTGAGTGAGCTCAATCAGCGACAGGGCTCGCCGCTGAGCCCTCGGCAGCAGGAGGAACTCTTCGCCCTGCTCGGCGGGCACCCCTACCTGGCGCGCAAGGCGCTCTACCTGGTGGCCAGCGGGAGCATGCGGGTGGAGGAGTTGTTCCTCCAGGCGGCGGAGGACCGGGGACCGTTCGGAGACCACTTGCGCCACCTGCTCTTCCGGCTGGGCAGCCAGCCACAGCTCAAGGCGGGGCTGCGCGAGGTGCTCCAGCGCGGCGTCTGTCCGAACGAGGATGTGTTCATCCGACTCCGAAGCGCGGGCCTGGTGCGGCAGGAGGGGGCGGTGGTGTTGCCTCGCTGTGAGCTGTACCGGCGCTACTTTCGCGAACGTCTGTCCGTGAGTTGAACCAGGAACGAGCACTCCATGTCCTCGGGTTCGCTGGAACTGACACTCCAACTCATTTCTGGCGAGCGCTCGCACGACGCGGACCGCTTCCGCTTCCAGCCCACGGATTACCTCCGCCTCCGGGAGGACGGCACGTCCCTTCGCGCGCCCTTCCCCTGGGAGCGCGCGTTGGAGGACCTGGCCACCCTGGGCTCCAGTCGCCCCAGCCCCAACGCGGCCCAACGGCTGGGAGAGCTGCTTCGCTCCTTCCTGTCGACGTTGGGCTGGGCGGAGGACGAGCGGCGACTGAGGCAGGCCCTCGCGAAGGGGTGGGCCGTCCGGCTCTGTCTGAAGTTGGAGCCGGCGGAGCTCTGCGTGCTCCCTTGGGAGATGCTCACGCTGGAGGCCACGGGACAGGCGCTCGGTGACCTCGAGGGTTGCACGCTCTGTTACGAGCGGCCTGGCTCGCTCACCCGCACCTTGAGGCCCGCGCCGCCTCCCGCGGGCGGACGCATCCTCTTCGCCTGGGCTGGAGATGTCCCGGCCGCGGCGCACCAGCGCGCCCTCTCGGAGGTCTGCGCCAGCGCGGGATATGCCTTCGACCCGGCGCGAGACGTGCTGCCACACGTGAGCCTCGCTTCGCTCGAGCAGGCCCTGCGCGACAGTGACGAGCCCATCGCCGCGCTCCACCTGCTGTGCCATGGCGCTCCCTCGGAGCCAGGGGCCTATGGCCTCGTGTTGAACTCCTCGCGTCTGGAGGGGGACTCGGAGGTGGTGGACGCCGCCTCGCTGCGCGCCGCGCTCGAGCCCCATGCGGAGCGCCTGCGCATGGTGGTGCTGTGTGCGTGTCGGGGCGGCGACGGGGGATTGCCAGGCCATCACCTCGGGAGCCCGGCACGTGAGCTCCACCGCGCGGGCCTGTCCGCCGTGGTGGCCTCGCGCCTGCCGTTCTCCAAGCAGGGCTCCGTCCTCTTCACCCGCGCGCTCTATGGCGAGCTGCTCGAGCGCACCACGTCGCTCGAGCAGGCGCTGGCCGTGGCGCGCAAGACGCTGCGGCTCGACGGCGCGAGGATGGATGGGAATTCACTCCAGCTCTATGCGCGGACGAGCGACGGTCCGGACCTGCGGCCCTTCATCTTCCAGCCCTACGGCGGTCTGCGTCCCCTGGAGCTCGGGGACCGGCGTCGCTTCTTCGGCCGGGAGCCCCTGCTGCGCGGGCTCTGTCGCAGGGTCGAGGCGGCGGCCGCCGGACAGCTCCCCGCGTTCCAGGTGATGGCGGGTGTCTCCGGGAGCGGCAAGTCCTCGCTGCTCAGGGCGGGGCTGCTGCCCACGCTGGCGCCCCATCGCTGGGAGGTGACGCGGGTGCGCGCGGGCGTGGCGGGGGCGCTGGAGGCCATCCATGGGGCTCGGCCCTCTCCCGGCAAGCAGCGGCTCCTGGTGGTGGACCCCTTGGATGAAGCCTTCACCTTGCTGGGCGCCGACGAGCGCTCGGCGCTGTTGAGCGCGCTGTGGGAGGCCTCGCGGCGAGGGGTGGTGGTGCTCGCCACGCTGCGGGTGGACTACCTGGGGCGCTGCGCGGAGGTGCGGTTGGGCGAGGGCGGGCCGCGGTTGGACTCCGTGCTCTTCGATGGCGAGCACCTGCTGCTCGTCCCGGAGATGACGGGTGACGAGCTTCGTGAGGCCATCGTCCTCCCCGCAAGTCAGCACGGCGTCCTGTTGGAGGAGGGCTTGACGCAGAGGCTCGTCCAGGACGTGGAGCGCCAACCCGGAGGGCTCCCGCTCCTGGCGCATGCGCTGGAGCGACTGTGGCGCTCGCGCGACGGACGGTGGCTCAGGCACAGCGCCTATGAGTCCATGGGCGGCGTGGGCGGCGCGCTGGCCCAGGAGCTGGACAGGCTCTACCAGGACCTGCACGAGGACGCGCGGGAGCAGGCGCGGCGGCTGCTGGTGGAGCTGGTGGACGTCCGCGAGACGGTGGTGCCGTTCGCCTGTCAGCGCGCGAGGCTCGAGCGGCTGCGTCCCGCCGAGGAGCCGCGTCGTGGCGCCTTCGACCTCGCGCTCGGGCACCTGGTGGAGGGCCGCGTCCTGGTGCTGAGTCGAGGGGAGGGGGGTGACGTCTTCATCGAGGTCGCGCACGAAGCGCTGCTGCGCTACTGGCAGCCCCTCTCCGATTGGATTCGAGACCTGGAGTCGCGGCGTCGCAAGCGCCACGAGCTTCGCGCGGGCGCGAAGGCCTGGCGCGCGCTCGAGAAGAGTGCTCCCGAGGCGAACCATCTGCTGCGAGGCCGCTTCCTCGAGGAGGCGCTGGAGTTCCAGCAGGCGCACCCCGGGGAGCTGGACGAGTCGATGCGGCAGTTCATCGAGGCGAGCAACGCGATGGCGGAGAGCATGGCGCGCGAGTCCCGCAGGCACCAGGAGCAGCTCCAGGACTTCGCGCGCCTGATTGTCGCGGACAAGCTGCGCACCGAGGACCCCACCGCGTCGCTGCTCGTGCTGCTGGAGGTGGGCGCGCCCGGGCAACACCTGGCCTGGACGCAGGCCGCGCTGGAGGTGCTCCAGCAGCCGCTCGCCACGGCGGTGCTGCGCGGCCATCGCGGGGCGGTGCGCGCGGTGACGCTCAGCGCGGATGGCAGGTGGGTGGCCACCGCGTCGCGCGACGGGACGGCGCGGTTGTGGCGCTCGGACGGCACGGGGCGGCCCAGGGTGCTCGCGGGCCATCGCGGAGAAGTGGTGGCGGTGGCGTTCAGTCCGGATGGGTGCCGGCTCGTCACGGGCTCGGCGGACAGGACCGCGCGGGTGTGGCCCGTGGAGGGGGACGGCGCGCCGGAGGTGCTCGCGGGTCACCAGGGCGAGGTGGGCGCCGTGGCCTTCAGCCCGGATGGACGGCGCGTGGTGACGGCGTCGAGGGATGGCTCGGCCCGGGTGTGGCGCGCGGACGGCGCGGGCCTCCCGGTGGTGCTCTGGGGGCATCAGCAGGCGGTGCTTTCGGCGGCCTTCGATGCCACCGGTGAGCAGGTGCTGACGTCCTCTCGGGACGGCACGGCCCGGGTGTGGCGCATGGAGGGCGGTGCTCCCGTGGTGCTGCCACATCCAGGCGATGTGCGGGCCGCGGTGTTCAGTCCCGATGGCGCGCGCGTCGCGACGGCGTCGGTGGACGGGGCGATACGCATCTGGCGCGCGCAGCAGCCGACGGCGCCCATCCTGCTGCGCAGCGACTCCTGCTTCGTCAACGCGGTGGCCTTCAGCCCGGATGGGGGGCTGCTGGTGAGCGCGCACGCGGATGGTGCCGTGCGCTTGTGGCGCACGGACGGGAAGGGCGGGGAGCTGCGGCTGGCGGGGCACCTGGGGGAAATCCTCACCGTGGCCTTCAGTCAGGATGGACGCTGGGTGGTGACGGCGTCACGGGATGGGACCGCGAGGGTGCGTCGCACGGATGGCGAGGGGCAGCCCGCGGACCTGCTGGGCCACACGGACGAGGTCCTCGGCGCGAGCTTCAGCCTGGACGGTGAGCGGGTGGTGACCGCGTCGAAGGACGGCACCGCGCGGGTGTGGCGCTCGCGTGCGCGTCCGCAGGTGCTCACCCTGCATCGCCGCGCGGGGGCGGTGCAGGCCCTGGCGTTCAGCCCTCGCGAGGACCTGCTGGCCACCGCGCACGCGGATGGCTCGGCGCGGGTGTGGAAGCTCAACGGCGGCGTGGACATGGTCGTGCTCAAGGGCCACGGGGCGGAGGTGCGGACCGTGGCCTTCAGCCCGGACGGCGCGCGGGTGGTGACGGCGTCGGACGACGGGACGGCGCGGGTGTGGCGCGCCGATGGAGAGGGCACGCCGGTGGTGCTCCGCGGGCACCTGGGCCGCGTGGTCGCCGCGGCCTTCAGCCCGGAGGGCTCGCGCGTGGTGACGGCCTCCTGGGACGGGACGGCGCGGGTGTGGCGCGCGGATGGGGGCGCGGAGCCCGTGGTGCTCCATGGACACATGGGGTTCCTGCGGACGGTGGCCTTCTGTCCGGAGGGCGCGCGGGTGGTGACGGCGTCGGATGATGGGACGGCGCGGGTGTGGCGCGTGGATGGGCAGGGCGAGCCCGTGGTGCTCCAGGGGCATGCGGGGCGGGTGTCGGTGGCGGCCTTCAGTCCGGAGGGCACGCGGGTGGTGACGGCGTCGGATGACGGGACGGCGCGGGTGTGGCGCGCGGATGGGCAGGGCGCGTCCGTGGTGCTCGGGGGGCATGAGCAGGCCGTGGTGAGCGCGGAGTTCAGTCCGGACGGCGCGCAGGTGCTGACGGCGTCGCTGGACAGGACGGTGCGGGTGTGGGCGGCGGATGGACACGGCGCGTGCGTCGTGCTCCGGGGGCGCACCGCCCGCTTCCACCCTCATGGCGCGCGGGTGGTGAGCACGCTGGGGGATGGGACGGTGCGGGTGCTGTCCACGGACGGGAGCGGCGAGTCCCTGTCGCTCACCGGCAATGGCGAGCGGGTGAACTCGGTGGTCTTCAGCCCGGGGGGAGACCTGGTGGCCATCGCCTCGAGTGATGGCTCCGCCCGGGTCTGGCGACTGGGGGACGCCGCGCTGCGTGAGCGGTTGTGCCAGATGACCAGCGCGAGCCTGGATGTCCGCCAGCGCCAGCGCTACCTGGGCGAGCGGCTCGAGGAGGCGCGCGAGGCCCATGCTCGCGAGGAGCAGCAGCGCGGACGGCAGGCGCTGGAGGAGCCTTGAGCAGGCGCGGGCTCAGGGGAACAGCGCCGCGCCCAGCGATAACAGCAGGGATTGCGATTCGAAGCGCTCACCGCCGGAGAAGAAGCGCTCGTACGCGACATCCACGAAGGCGGACATGTCCTCGTTCCACTGCACGTCCAACCCGAGCACCGCCCTGCCGCTCGCGCCACCCATGAACCGCGTCGTGTCGCCTTGTGTGCTCTTCTCGAGGAAGAAGGCCGTGGTCCCGAGCCTGGCATAGGGTCGTATCCAACCCAGGTTGAAGGGATGGGCCTGTCCTTCGAGCCTGAGTCCCGGCGACGTCTGGGTGAGCACCGTCACGGCGGCGCCAAACTGGCCTCGGGTGTAGCCCAGGCTCACGGCTGGGGTGACAGCCAGGGTGGTGCTCAGCCCGAGGACGTCCACCTCGCCCCTCAGCCCCACGAGGAGGCCGGACCTCCTGGGCGGAGGGCCCGAGGGCTCCGCGGCCGGGTCCAGCTCATCCGGGCGAGGCTCCTCTTCCAGCGGCTGTGCCGTGGCGCTCCTCGCCCGCTCGAAGAGCTTTCGCACGCGTCGGGAGGACTGCACGGGCAGCTGCGCCGTGTCATCCAGCGCCAGCGCCTCCCGGAAGGACGCCTCGGCGCCCTTCTGACCCAGCTCCTCCAGGAGGACGCCTCTCATGAGCTTGAGGAACACGAGGTCCGTGCGCTCGCGGGTCTCTCCTTCGAGGGAGCGGGTGACCTTGGAGAGCGCCTCTTCGTATCGGCCCAGTTCGTAGAGTGTCGCGACGATGGTGACGTACGGGTTCTGTGTAGGCGGTGTCTTGACGTGATTGTCATCCGAGGCCTCTTGGGCATACGCGGGTGAAGTCAACAGATATGAGACGGCCATGGAGAGCGTCGTCAAAGTCCAGACAGCATTCGAGACGCGGGATTTCATCGGAGGGTTCCTTGGTGGATGACAGGACTGCGGGGGGCTTGATGGAGAGAGGGCCCTTGAAGTAGTGCTCGGGAGAAACACACCAGGAGAAGGGGAGGGCTCGCGGTGGAAGACAGCTCCACGCTCACCAGGCAGCCGCGGGACGGCGCGCTGGGGGCGCCAGGTATCGTCCCTGCCCTGACCCTCATCTCCCACCCGAAGATCCAGCGCAGCGGTGAGCGCGTCCTGCTCCGGGAGCTCAAGGCGGGGCGGGAGCTGGCCCTCTCGCGCACGGAGCCTGGCTTCATGCGTCCGGGCTCCATCCTGGGGCTTCCGCTCGCGGACCCGTTCTTGAGCCGCAAGCCCTTGCGTCTGCTTCCCGGCGCGCAGGGTGGGGTGCGGTTGGTGGTGGGGGCCAGCCCGCAGGTCTTCGTGGATGGCAGCCCATTGACGGGCGAGCTGGAGTTGACGCCCTCGGCGCTGGCGGCGGGCGTCACGCTCGAGCTGGCCGAGCGCGTGGTGTTGTTGCTCCACATGGCGGAGCCTGTCGACAAGACAGAGGCGGATGAGTTGGGCATGGTGGGGCAGAGCGCGGGGGTGCGCCGGGTGCGCCGACAGGTTTTGCAAGTGGCGGACCTGGACGTGCCGGTCCTCATCCGGGGGGAGACCGGCACGGGCAAGGAGCTGGTGGCCCAGGCGCTCCATCAGCAAGGACGGCGCCGCAAGGGCCCCTTCATCAGCGTGAACCTGGGCGCCATCCCCAAGGAGCTGGCGGCCTCGGAGCTGTTCGGCGCGGAGAAGGGCGCCTACACGGGGGCGAGCCAGTCCCGCGAGGGGTTCTTCCGCGCGGCGCAGGGCGGGACGCTGTTCCTCGACGAGGTGGCCGAGGCCTCCTCGGAGGTGCAGGCCATGCTGCTGCGCGTGCTGGAGACGGGCGAGATGTTCTCGGTGGGTGGGCGTGTTCCCATCAAGACGCAGGTTCGGCTGGTGGCGGCCACGGATGCGCGACTGGAGGAGCGCATCCAGCAGGGGAGCTTCCGGGCTCCGCTCCTGCACCGCTTGTCGGGGTATGAAATCCGGGTGCCGCCCTTGAGGGAGCGGCGCGAGGACCTGGGGCTGTTGCTGCTGCACTTCGCTCGACAGGAGTTGGAGCTGCTCGGGGAGCTGTGGCGGCTCGAGGGCCAGGAGCCGTCCTCGGAGCCCTGGTTGCCGACGACGCTGGCGTCTCGGCTGGTGCGCTACCCGTGGCCGGGGAACGTCCGCCAGCTTCGCAACGTGACGCGGCAGTTGGTCATCAGCAGCCGGGGGCTGCCGAGCCTGCAGGTGGACCCGCAACTGGAGCAGGAGCTGGGCTCGCTGCCTGTGGAGGGCTCCGCGCCCGTCGTCTCCCTGAAGGGGCCGACCGAGGCACGGCGCAAGCCGGCGGAGGTGTCGGAGGAGGAGATGATGGTCGCGCTGCGGGAGCACGGGTGGGACCTGGCGGCGGCCTCGAACCAGCTCGGCATCACCCGGGCGTCGCTCTACAACCTGATGAAGAAGAGCACCAAGGCCCGCACGGCGAAGGACTTGAGCGTGGAGCAGCTCCGGGAGAGCTACCTGGCGTGTGGTGGGGACCTGGAGCAGATGTCGAAGCGCCTGGAGGTGTCCGTGCGGGCGCTCCAGCGCAGGGTGCGCGAGCTGGGGTTGGAGAGCGACTGACGCGGATGCGCGTCAGCTGACGCGCAAGCGCCGCGGATTGACGCGCCAGGGGCGTCTTGTGCCGCGGCGGCTGTGAGGTTGTACAGACGTGCAACGGTTGGCACCCGGGTTGCTCATGGTGGGAACGGACCCGACGCGATGGGTCCTCCACCCCCAGTGACAAGAGGTCTGACCATGAGCACGCAAGACTCCGAGCGGAGTTCCGCTCTCCCCGAACAGCGCCACGACGGCGTCGAGCCCAGGAAGGAGCCGCGCCCCGGAGATCGCAGGCCGATTCCGTTCGATGATGATGACAATGGTTCCAAGGGCGGCCTCGCCGACAGCACCAATCCCCAGGTGGAGGATCCCGAGCACGCGTAGTGCCGCGCGTTCGTGGCGCTGAATCAGGAGCGGTCGTTGGCTTCTTCGGGCCAGCGACCGCTTTTCGTATTCTGCAGGGCGCGATGACCGCGAGGCTCGCCTCGGAGGACGAGGGAGCCCAGGCGGCCTTCAGTCCGTAACGCGCGAGACACTCAGGTGCGCGCGCTTCTCCCATTCGAAGCGCAGATTGGGATTGTCCTTCAGCGCGTCCCGCAGGTCTTGCCGTGCTCGAGCCGATGTCTGCGGGTCGTCGGAGCGCAGCAACCGGAGGCTGGCGTGGAGCGCGCGCACTTCGGCCCAGGAGGGCCGGGCTCGAAGGACTTCGTCGAGCAGCGCCAGGCCCTGGTCGACGAGGGGGCGGGCGTCGCGTCCGGTCTGACGTCTCCAGGTGGCCCATTCGAGGAGGTGGCGAGCGTGGATGCGCCGGGCATCGAGAGGCGTGGTGCTCATCTCGACGGCGGCACGGTAGGTCTGCTCCGCTTTCTCGAAGTCGCCGTCCGCGTCGCCACCCTGTCGCGTCCGCGCGCGGGCCTGCAATGTCTGCGCCTGCGCCAGATACAACACGGTGTGTTCGTCGCCTTTTTCATCCGCCCGGATGTGTCCGAGTGTTTCCAGCGCCAGGGGGAGATGAGGACCCGGGGTGCCCTGACTTTCAAGCATGTGTTCGGCCTGCAGCCGGGAGGTGTTCCCGAGATTGTTTCGCGGTGCGAACGCCGTGGGGGAGAGCTTCGTTGCCTCCCGCGCGGCGAGACGTGCGTCATGAAGGCTCGAAAGAAAATCTCTCCCCAGCCTGTGGAGATACTCCGCGCGCGTGGCATGCAGGTTCGCGAGGTTGCTGTGGGCGAGCTTGTTCTTGGGGGCGACGGTTCGGGCTTGCTCGAACGCTCTCTGGGCATGCACCAGGTCTGGAAAGGGAGGCTCACCGAGCTCCCAGGCCGCTCGTGCCAGCTCCATCCACGCCAATCCTTCGATGAAGAAGAGACTCGCCCTGCGTGGAGCGATGGCCTGGCCTCTGCGGCAGGCTTCGACTGAAGCCTTCAATGAGGGCCGCCCATCCTCGTCCTTGTCGCGCAGATGTTGCGCCCAGACCAGGTGGTAATCACCCTCTCGATAGATTACGGACGGGTTCTTGGGGGTGAGCGAAAGGCTTTGTTTTAATGCTTTTCCCGCCAGCTGAAGGTCCTTCTCTCGATTTGGATTCTGGGGATGGGCGGCTCGTGAGATGTGTTGATCTGCCAGGTTGTTTAGTGCCGGGCTGTAGCGGTCTGCGAGGGTGAGTGTGGCGTTGAGGTCTGTAATCGACTTGTCTCGATACTGCAGGCCCATGGCCGTCGAGTCTGCGTGATCCGCCATCACGATGAACACGAGGGCCCGGGTGTGGTGGACATAGTAGTCATGGTCCTTTGCTGGAATCTTCTCCAGGACCTCGAGTGCTTGATTCAGTGGCCCACGAGGATCCAGCCCCTCCCTTTGAATGCTCGCCCCCAGTTCCCGGAGGTCCATGGCCAGCTCCTTTCGCGCCAGTGTGTTCGAAGGCGCGAGTGCCACGGCGGCTGTTCCCGCTTGGATGGCCTTGCGGAGGATGGCCTGCTGAGCGTCAGCACGTTGCTCGAATCCGGCGAGATTCCGTTGAACCATGGCTGTGAGTATCAATGAAGGCACGTGGTCCGGCGAGGCCCTGACCGCTCGTTCGAGATGCTCGAGAGCTTTCCGCCCATGCTCCTGGCGCTCTTGTTGATTGTCGCTACCCGGAGGAGACGACATGAACAGCAATTCAGCATCGACACGCGCCAGCGCGAAGTGGGCTTCGGGCCAGCTCTGGGCGGTGTCGGTGACCTGGATGTACTGCTCACGAGCAGCGGTGAGGTCCGCAAGGATTTGCGCCGTCTGCTCTGGATTGTGCGCCGCGGGAGCGGACGGCGTCGTCGCGCGCCTGAAGAAGATGTCTCCCCGGAGTTTGGCTGCTTCGTAGAAGCCGGGGGCTGGTACCTTGAGCTCGTCGAGCCTGGCGAGCGCCTCGTTCGAGTGGCCCCGATAGAAGGCCAGCAGCGCGGCGATGTACTCGCGAGGAAGGGTGCGGGATTCCTCGCTCAGATTCAGCCAGTGGATTGCGTGCTCCCGATACGTTCGAGCCAGGTCATCTTCTTTCAACGTGGGCTCGATCGCGGTCAGGCTCCGCAAGTGGGCGAGCCACTCAATATCGAGGTTCACCTCACGAAGACGGAGGTTGTAGAGCTGGCCATACGCGAGGGCCAGCCCGGAGACGACACTGGATTGCTGAAAGCCGAGTTTCCAGGCGGCTTCGAGGTGATGGCGTGCCTTGTCGGGCTCTCCGAGCTCCAACCATCCGAGTCCGAGAGCATAGTGTCCCGGGCCCAGCGCGGACGTTCCGCCTCGCTCCATCTCTTGCTTGATGGCTGCCAACTCCTGACGCAGGTTCTTGAGTTCGGCGGTCGTGTCATGCAGACGGCTGAGCTGCATGATGCGCGTCCTGCTATGGACGTCCCTGGCCCGCTCACCGAAGTGGTGTGCCTGTCTCTCTCTTCGCTCCAGTTCCCTGCGTGCCAGCATCGCCTGGCCCAGCGCGAAGCCCACAATCATCACCAGCACCGCCGCCATGGCGAGCAGCGCGCGGTGCTTGCGCGCCTGTTTCCGCAGCCGGTACCACGAGCCCACGGACCGGGCCTTCACCGCCTCGCCGTTGAGGAAGCGCTCCAGGTCCTCGGCGAGCGCACGCGCCGAGTCGTACCGGTGCGCGGGCTGTCGCTCCAGGCACTTGAGCACGATGGCCTCCAGGTCCGCCGGCACGTTCTTGTTCCACTGGCGCAGAGGGCGCGGGTCCTGGTTGGCGAGATTGGTGAGCACCTCCAGGTTGTTGTCGCCCGGAATCGGCATCTTGCCGGTGAGCAGCACGTAGAGCGTGGCGCCGAGGCCGTACACATCCGCGCGCCGGTCCAGCAGCCGGATGTCACCCCGGGCCTGCTCCGGCGCCATGTAGTGCAGCGTCCCCAGCACCGTCCCCGTGACGGTGTGCTCCCGCTGCCAGTCGCGCGCGAGGCCGAAGTCCATGACGAACGGCCGCCACTGTCCATCCTCGCCCCGCTCGACGAGGATGTTCGAGGGCTTGATGTCCCGGTGGATGAGCCCGGCTCGGTGGGCGGCGTGCACACCCTCGGTGACCTGCTTCATCACCATCACCGTCTGCTCCAACGACAACTCCCGAGCCACCTCCAGCAGCGAGCGCCCCTCCACATACTGCATGGCGATGAACGGCTGCCCCCGGACCTCGCCCACCTCGTACACCTTGCAGACACGCTCATGCTCGACGCGGGCCTGCGCCTGGGCCTCGGTGCCGAAGCGCCGCACCAGGTCCGGGTCATCCCCGCGCACGAACTTGAGCGCGACGTTGCGGCGCAGGAGCGGGTCATGCGCCAGATAGACGCGCCCCATGCCGCCCTGGCCCAGGAAGCGGATGGGTTGGTAGCGCTCCCAGCCCGGCACCGGGAAGGCTGGCTCCAGGGATGAAGTCTCCAGCGCCGCCGGCGTGGGGTTGAGCGTGAGGGTGGGAGAGCCGGGCAGGAGGGCCTCCCCTGGGCGCGGGGCGGTGGCTCCAGGGATGAGCGTCTCGTCAATCGCAGTCGACTCACTGCTGGGGAACGGCGAGTCGAGAGGCGCAGTGAGGTCCGCGCGGGCCACCGCCTGTATCTCCAGGAAGGTGTCCTCGGAGATGACGCCGGTCTCCACGAGGAGCATCAGGGGATGGTGCCCCTCGCGCCGGCTCTTCGAGAGCAGGGCCTCGGCCTCGTCCGGGGACACCACCCCGCGAGCCTGTGCGACGCGTAACTCCGCTTCGAAACACTCACGCATCGGTGCTCCTCACGTCGGCGCGTCTGTGTAGACCGCGCGCCGCGGGCAAGGTTGAGTCAAATGCTAGCATGGAGGTTGTTGCGCTTGACCGGCCCCCGAGGAGGGACAGGGGTGGCTTCACCCCGGCTGAGTCACGCGGACACCAGCGGCTGGGGATGCCTCGGAAACCGGGAGTGGTAGTCATTGTCCGCGGAGCGCCAGTGGGGAGGTGTTGCTTCCACGACTGCAAGGCACAAACCAGGACGGGGGCTTCGGGCCGACGCCGCCTCGCGGGAGGTTGGCGCGGTGGCTGACGCGTAAATGACGGAGGCTGACGCGCCAGCGTCACGTCCTCCCGGGCGGATGTCAGACGCCTCCACCTCGGTCGAAGCTGGCAAGGAAATGGCAATGCCCCCCTGGAATGGACTTCGAGTTGCTGCTGACCCACGCCAATGAACAGCGGGCCGTGCTGGAGAATGCCCTGCCTCTCGCCGCGGCCAGTCATCAGCCTCGGCCCCCCGTGCGGGATACCTCCCCGGCGGACGATGTGCTGAGCCGCCCCGACAGGGACCCCAACTCGCTGGTGGATCAACGCTGGGGCGTGGTGGTGCCCGAGGGCGCTGTGGGCGACAGGCTCCTGGCTCTGGTCGGTCCGCTGTGTGCGTCGCGTGCCGAGGAGCAGGGCGCCGCGGTGCGGGTGTACCGCGCGCCGCCGGGCCTCGGTGCCGTCCAGGCCGCGCGGTGGAGGGACACCGTCCTGTGTGACGAGGCGGTGGATGAGGCGGAGCGCCCCGCCTATCTGTTGCTCCTGGGCGACTTCGACGGCGTCTCCCTCGAGACACAGCAGGTGCTCGCCGCGGACGGCTTTCCCGGCCGGCTCACCTTCTCGTCGGACGCGGGCTACGAGGCGTATGTGGACAAGGTGCTGCGCTGGAGTCGTGCTCCCGCGCCCATCCGCAAGGCTCGCGCGCTGCTCTTCACCGCCCATGACGGGACGGCCGCCACCACCGTGGGCTACCAGGCGCTGATGGCCCCCAGCCTCGAGAGCCTGCGCAGGAGGCAGGAGGACGGAGGCCTCTTCGCCGCGCTGCCCGCCGAGGTGGGAAGTGCCTCCTCCTGGTCCGCGCAACAGCTCCTCACGCAGGCGGCCACGGCCGACGCGTCCGTGCTCTTCACCATGAGCCACGGCCTGGGGGCACCGCGCGACGGATGGCGCTCACTCCAGGAGCAGCGCGCGCGTCAGGGGGCCATGAGCCTGGGGCGGGAGGGGGTCCTGGAGCCCAGCGCGCTCGCGACGGCGCCCTTCGTGCCGGGGGGCCTCTGGTTCTTCCTCGCCTGTTTCGGCGCGGGCACTCCGTCGCGAAGTGTCTTTCACCCCTGGCTTTCGCGTCTGCGGGAGGCAGGGGAGTACCCGGGCCGATTGGAACGGCTGATGGCGTCGCTGCCTCGTGAAGGCGCGCCTCCCTTCGTCGCGGCGCTCCCCCAGGCCGTCCTCGCCAACCCTCGGGGACCGCTGGCCGTCATCGGACACGTGGACCTGGCCTGGACGTACTCCTTCCAGGAGATGGGGCGCGCGGCCAGGGACCGCCCCTCCCGGTTCCTGGGCATGCTGAGCGGGCTCGTGGAGGGCTGTCGCGCCGGAGTCGGCCTGAGCGCGCTCCTGCGCTCGTTCCTCATGGCCAACACGGAGCTCACCACGCTCTACGAGCAGGAGGAACTCGCGCGGCAGTCAGGACAGGCCAGCCCGGTCGATGCCGTGGCGCTCGCCCACCTGTGGATGCTCCGGCAGGACCTCGCGGGCTATGTCCTCCTGGGAGACCCCGCCGTGCGCCTGCCGCTCACCCGGTCCGAGGCCCTGCCTGTCACCCCAGCTCCCCTGACGAGCCAGGCCTCCCTGGATGTCGACGACATGGCGCGGGCCGTGCTCGCCATGCTCCGGGGCGGCGAGTCCGAGCGCGCGCTGGCCCTGCGTGTCGGCGTGCCCGTGGAGCGGCTCCAGCAGTGGCGGCGGGTCTACACGGAGGCCGGGCTCGCGGCGCTGAGGGCCCTGCGCCCCGGAAGCTGAGGTCCCCTCCACGTTTCCTCGAGTCAAACCAAGGAGTCATCCGTATGAGGACTGTCGTGTTGAGCGACCTGCACCTGGGCAACGGTCAGGGATATGACATCTTCGCTGGCGCCGAAGCGCTGCCCGCCTTCCTGGAGACCCTCGCGCACGTGCCCACGCGCGTGGTGCTCAATGGGGACTCGGTGGACTTCCTGATGAACGACGACCCGCTGGGGCTCGAGGTGGCGCGAGCCGTGGAGCAGGCCCGGGCCCTGGTGGCCGCGCCTCCCACGGCGGCGGTGCTGGAGGCGCTCGGGCGCGTGCTGGCGGCGGAGGGCGAGGTGGTGATTCGCCTGGGCAACCACGACGTGGAGCTGGCGCTCGCCGAGGTCCAGGCCGTCTTCCGATGCGCGCTCCGTCAGCCGTGGCGGGTGGCCCGGCGGCTCGTCTTCCAGCGCGGCGACGTGCCCTGGGTGTTGGAGGAGGGGGGCACGCGGGTGTTGCTGGCGCACGGTGAGCAGCATGACCCGTGGAACGAGGTGGACCATGCCCGGCTGCCGGGGCCGGGGGCGCCGGAGGGGGTGGTGGCCTCCGGGTATCGCTACTCGGCGGGCTCGCTGCTGGTGAAGCAACTGCTCAATCCCCTCAAGCGGCGTTACGGCATGCGCTTCCTGGACCTGCTCATGCCCGACTTCCAGGGGGCCTTGCTGGCCGCGCTCGCCGTCAATCCGGCCGCGGTGAAGCTCGTGTTCCAGCGGTCCTCGCTGCACATGGGCTGGCACCTGCTGCGCCGGAGCGTGAGCGCCCTGGCCTTCGAGCTGGAGGACTCCGAGCTGGAGCTGGGGCTCGCCCAGCGGGTGGCCGGCGCCGGGCTCACGCTGGAGGAGCAGCAGGCGCTGGCGGAGCTGTGCGGCGTGGGGCAGGTCCACTTCGTCGAGGCGGAGCCCGCGCTCGAGCGGGCCCAGCAGAAGCTGCTTCGCTGTGCGCTGGAGTTCTATGCCCGGGGGCATCGGTGCATCGCGGGTGACGCCAGCGAGCGCTGCTTCGACCTCGCGCCGAGGCGGGGTGAGTGGGACGAGGCGTGTCGGCTGGCGCGGACGTACCGGGCGGGGGTGGTGCTCCTGGGGCATACCCACGCGGCGCGGTGGCGGCAGGACGAGGGGCTGCTCTACGCCAACACGGGCACGTGGACCTGGTTGATGCGGCTGCCCGCGCCGGAGGCCCCCGCGTCGGTCTGGGCGGACTTCCTCCAGGAGCTCCAGCGCAACCCCGCCCTGGTCCCGGAGCACCAGCGACTGGCCCGGCTGGAGCAGCGCTTCACCGCGGTGGTGCTGGGCCCTCACGCCCAGGGGGGCGCCGAGGTGTCCCTGGTGGAGTGGAGGCCTTCCGGGGGGCTGTGGGCGTTGGCGTCCACCCAGGTCCCTCCGCAGCAGGCCGGCCAGTGCCTGGCGGCGCGGGGGTAGGGTGGGGCCGGAGGAGCGGGGGCCCGGAAAATAAAAACCCCGGAATCACTTGGGAAAGTGACTCCGGGGCAGTGGCCAGGGTCGGACTTGAACCGACTACCTGCGGATTATGAGACCGCCGCTCTAACCAGGTGAGCTACCTGGCCACAAAGTGACGCCCGTATAGCGGGACCTAGAGGCGGCCGCAAGGACTTCGACGCGGGGGGACTCGGGGAGGCCTGCTCGGGGCGGACTGGCGGTCCGGGCGCATGGCGGAGGGCGCTGGCAACAGGGCCTCCCGCCCTCGGGGGTTCAGGTCGCGACTTCAGGCCTCCGAGGGAACGTGAGACGGGTCCTCCGGACCGCGCCGATGCGCGCGCACCACCGCCCTCGCCGAGTCCCAGCGACCGGGTGGGGCAGGCCACGGTTCGTGAGCGCGGGAACTTCGCCGGTCGGGCCACTTGCACCCGAGGCTCGCGAAGAAGGCTCGCCCAGCGCGTTGCCATCCGCGTCGCCGACGCCACCCATGGAGGTCCGGGGCATGAAGTGAAGCGCACCGGATGAAACCTCTCATGCGACAACGACCTCGAGGCTCACCGCTACCTGGCGCAGTGGGCGGAGGCGCTCTTCGAGCTGGACCCGCGGGCCCTGGGCGCGGTCCTGAGACTCCAGGCTGGGGGCTTGGTTCCGGCCGACGGGTGGATCCAGTGACGACGAAGAAGTCTTGCGAGGACGGTGAGAAGTTCACTGAAGAACCTCCGTCAGGACGCCCCAAGACATTGCTTCGGAGGGTGGCCGCACCTTTCGGGTAGGCTTCTCCACTGCACGCCAGCCTTCACTCCGGGTGGTTGATTCATCAGGCGCGTGGCTGGCGCGAAATCATCTCAAGCCGGCTGATTCACTCATCCATGCCGCGTGGCACACGGCGTAGCAGGGATGAATGCCAGGCGGACCTGCCCGACTCGCGAGGTTGGGATTGAGGTGCCGCCTGATGGGGGCTCGAGCAACCTGGCAGGAGCGAGTCCCTGTAGGGGCAAGACGTTGCCGGAAATAAAAAGAGGAGCTGATGGAATGAGCCCCATCAACTCCTCTCGTACAGTCTGAAATGAGGTACGACCCGCCGAGACATCCGGCGTCAAGACAACTCACTACTTAGCGAGCCTTGGGGCCGCCGCGGACGTGGATCTTGATCTTCATGTGTGCCTCCTTTCAAGACGAACGCTAAGTGTAATCGAGTCTGGATGTCAAATCGAACAAACGATCAATGTGCGACGCATTGCGGCGATGTGGATGAGGCCCCGTGTTGCATCGAGGCGGCTGTATTCAGTCAATGGGCGCGTGAATCCCAAAGCAGCTTCCGAGGTGTTGACACGGCGCGACGATTAAGGCGACTTTCGTTCGCGGACCATGGCATATCCCTTCGAGCGAACCCTTCGTTCCCTGAATTACGAGTCGGACACGCGCCTCGTGTTCGTCGCTCTGATGGTGTTGTGCGCTGGCGGGCTCGTGGCCTGGTCGTTCTTCGCCAAGGTCCCGCTCGTCAAGGCCAGCTCACAGGCCCGGATCGAGCCACACAACGCCGTCCATCGCATCGAGCCGCCCAGTGCGGGCAGGGTCGTGCGCTCGCTGCTCAAGCTCGACCAGACGGTCAAGGAGGGCGACCTGCTCATCGAGTTCGACGCTCGGGCCGAGCGCCTCGAGCTCGAGCGGAGCAAGGCGACGCTCGCCGCGACCGAGAAGGAGCTCGCCATCATCCGCCAGCAGATCACCAACAAGCGTGACGAGGCGGCTTTGACGGCGGGGGTGGACGAGGTCGCGATCAAGGAGGCGCTGGAGCGGGAGCAGGAGCTCGGGCCCAGGCACCGGCTGGCGGTGGAGCGCGCGGAGCTGGCCCTCAAGGGCCCGACGGGCGCGGTCTCGGAGATGGAGAAGCTCGAGCGCACGACCGATGTCGACTCGCTCCGCTCCGCGCAGACGGCGCAGAGCCTGGCGATCACCCGACTGCGGCGCGAGCAGAACGTGCGCCGTCAAGCCCTCGCCGCGCAGCTGCTGACGCTCGAGCGCGAGGCGCTGGGCGCCGAGGGGCGGATCCGGGAGCTCCAGGGCGCCATCGACCGCCTCGAGTACCAGATCGAGCGGAAGCTGTACCGGGCGCCGGCCACGGGCCACCTGGTCGACGTGGCGGAGCTCGGCTCGGGAGCGTTCATCGCCGACGGGCAGCGGGTCGGCACCATCGTCGCGAGCGATGCCGAGGTGCGCGTGCGCGCCCGCTTCCCGAAGGAGGTCGTCGGGTTGATCGAGCCCGGCCAAACGGCGCGCCTCAAGCTCGATGGCTACCCGATGACCATCTACGGGACGGTCCCCGCCAGGGTGACGGCCGTCGGGACCGAGCCCGGCCAGACCGCCACCCCCGAGGCCATTCCCGGTACGGTGCGCGTCGAGCTCAAGTTCGCGCCGCCGGAGGATCCCCGCATCCAGCTCCGCCACGGCATGACCCTGACGGTGGAGGTCGAGGTCGCGCGGGCGTCGCCTGTCGCGCTGCTGATGCGGTCGGTCGGCGAATGGAATCCGCAGCCCGAGCAACCGCCCGTGACGGTGTTTCGGCCGGAAGCCGAGGCCCGCTGACCATGACTGCTCCCAGGCGCCGGCGCTCAGTCATTCCCGAGGTGATCCAGATCTCGGCGACGGATTGCGGCCCCGCATCACTCAAGAGCCTGTTCGCGGGGATGGGCGCCGAGCTCAACTATCGCGTCCTTCGCGAGGTGTGTCAGACGGACGTCGACGGCACCTCCATCGTCACGTTGGACGAGGTCGCGAACCAGCTCGGCCTCGACTCCGAGCAGGTGATGCTTCCGCTCGACCACGTGGTGGTCCCCGAAGCCAAGGCGCTCCCCGCCATCATCGTCACGCTCAGCGCGGGAGGACGGCCGCACTTCGTGGTGCTGTGGAAGCGCGTCGGCCCGTTCATCCAGGTCATGGACCCGGCGGCGGGCCGTCACTGGACCCGGATTTCGACGCTGCTGAGCCACCTGTATCAGCACACCACCTCCGTTCCGGAGGCTGGCTGGCGCGAGTGGGCTGGGACCGAGGAGGCGGTCGCGACGTTCGAGCGCCGCCTGCTGGACCTGGGCGCGACGCAGGCGCGGGCGCTGGTGGCCCGGGCGCTCGAGGACCCCGGGTACCTGTCGATCGCCAGGCTCGACGCCGCGTGTCGGGCGTCCGAGGCGATGATTCGCGCGGGCGCCATCCGGCGAGGCCGGACGGCGGCGGGGCTGCTGCAGTCCATGATGGCGAAGGACGACTCCGGCGAAGTGCCCATTCCCGCGACCTATTGGTCCGTCCGCCCCAACCCCGAGGTGGACGGCGAGCTGTCGATGTCCGGCGCGGTGCTGATGCGGGTTCGCGGTTGGCGCGAGGCCCCGCGCGAGGGCGAAGACGCGCCCAGGGCCGTGCTCGCCAGCGACCTGGCGACGGAGCTCGTCGCCCAGCAGGTGAGCCCGGCGCGGACGCTGCTGCGCCTGCGGGGCCAGGATTCGTGGGTCGTTCCGGGCCTGATCGCGGTGGGACTGCTGTTCGCCACCTTCGGGCGGCTCCTGCAGGCGCTGATGCTCCGGGGCGTGCTCGACCTGGGGCGCGACCTGGGCACGTTCGCGCAGCGTGCGACGGGCATGGCCGTTCTCGCGGGCGTCGCGCTCTGCTTCATGCTCATCCAGATCCCCATCTCCTTGGGGTTGCTCGGCATCGGCCGCCGGCTGGAGGTGCGGCTGCGCAAGGCGTACTTCGAGAAGCTCCCGGAGATGGAGGACCGCTATTTCCAGAGCCGGCTCGCCTCCGACATGGCGTCCCGTACGCACAACATCCAGGCGATGCGGTCGCTGCCGCTCCTGCTCTCGCAGGCCGCCATTCTGTCGCTCGAGGTCGTGAGCATCACCGCCGCGCTCATCTGGGCCGCACCGTACGCCTGGCACATCGTGCTCGCGCTCGCGGCCGTCACGCTGCTGGTGCCCCTGCTCGCGCAGAAGCTGCTCTTCGAGCCCGACCTGCGCGTGCAGATGCATTCGGGCGCGCTCAGCGGGTTCACCCTGAACGCGCTCGTCGGGCTCACGCCGATCCGCATCCACGGCGCCGAGCGGTCGCTGCGCCGCGCGCAGGAGACCTTGCTCGTCAGCTGGACCCAGGCGCGCTATTGGCTGCAGACGCTGTCGGTCGGGTTCGAAGGCGTGCTGATGCTGGTGAGCTACGCCTTCGTCATGCTGCTCGTCTATTCGTACCTCGCGGGCACGAGCCGGGCTTCGCTGGTGTTGTTGGTGGTCTATTGGGCGCTGCGCTTCCCCATCCTCGGCCAGCGACTGATGATGCTGAGCCGGGCGTTCCCCAATGCGATGAACCGGGTCCGTCGGCTGCTCGACGTCATCGGTGACATCCAGGAGCCGCGGGCCCTGCCCGAGGTGCCAGCGCAGGCGCCTGTCGCGCCCGAGTCCCCGGCGGCCGCGAGCGGTGTTTCCATCGTGATGGAGAAGGTCCGCGTGAAGGGCGGCGGTCACACCATCCTCGACAAGGTCTCCTTGAACATCGCCCCCGGCGAGCACGTGGCCGTCGTCGGCGTCTCCGGCGCGGGCAAGTCGACGCTGGTCGGCCTGCTGCTCGGCTGGCTCCGGCCGGCGCGAGGGGAGATCCGGGTCGACGGGCAGGTGCTCGACCAGGCCGCCATCGAGCGGCTGCGGCGCACCTCGGCCTGGGTGGACCCGGCGATCAGCCTCTGGAACCAGAGCCTCCTGGACAACCTCCGGTATGGCAACGACGGCGCGCACGGCTGGGCACTGTCGGGGGCGCTGAAGGGCGCCGAGATGCTCGACATCCTCGAGGCGCTCCCAGACGGGCTGCAGACGTCGTTGGGCGAAGGCGGAGGGCTGGTCTCGGGCGGCCAGGGGCAGCGCGTGCGACTGGCGCGCGCGATGCTTCGCTCCGGCGTGCGGCTGGCCATCCTCGACGAGCCCTTCCGCGGGCTGGATCGCGACCGGCGCGCGCGGCTCCTCGCCGAGTCCCGGCGGCTCTGGGCGGACATCACGCTCCTCTGCGTCACCCACGACGTCGAGCACACCCAGGAGTTCGATCGCGTGCTCGTGGTCGAGAACGGTCGGATCCTCGAGAACGGGTCGCCGAAGGAGCTGCTCGCGAACAAGGACTCGCGGTACGCCGTGCTCCTTCGCGCCGACCAGGAGAACCGCACGCTGCTCTGGGGCGGTGGGAACTGGCGCCATTGGTGGTTGTCGGGCGGCCAGCTGGTGGAGAAGCCGGCGCCGAAGCCGGTGGAGAAGCCCGCCGCGGGCGGGTTGGAGCTGGTGGGATGACGGCCTCGCACTCCGACCTGTTGTGGCCGGTCGAGCGACTGCCCGACGCGCTGGAGCAACTGGCGCAGCGGCAGGGCTATGGCAGGCCCGCGGGAGAGATCGCTCCGCCCGCGGCGGCTGTCGAGCCGAGCCGGGTCTGGATGTTCGCGCTCGGAGATCGACTCGGCGTGGAGCTCGAGCCGATCACGCCGCTCTACCACGAGCTGCCCGACGTCCTCGCGCGCGCCGCGCCCTGCATCCTCCAGGTCCGGCGAGCCGGCGTCCCGTCCTACCTGGTGCTGCTGGGGACGCGGCGCGGGAAGCTGCGCCTGCTCGCGCGCGAAGGCGCGGTGGTCCTGGTCCCGAGCAAGAGCGCGCTCGCGCTCCTGCGCGAGGAGCAGGAGGCGACCGTCGCGGAGGTGGACCAATTGCTCGCCGGCGTGGAGATGTCGCCCCGCGCGCGCGAGCACGCCCGCTCGAAGATGCTGTTGCAGCGGCTCGGCCAGGCGCAGCTGCGCACCGGGTGGATCATGCGCCCCCGGCGCACCGCGAGCCGGCGGACGCTGCTCGGCGACATCCCGTCGCTCGTCGCCGGCATCCTGGTGAGCCACACGCTCCTCTCGCTGGTGCTGGCCGGCTCGTTCTGGCTGCTCGGCCGGGCCGCGCTCCAGGCCCACCTCGAGACCGGCTGGTTCCTGGGGTGGATCGCCGTGATTGCCTGCGCGATTCCGCTGCGCATGCTCGAGGTGTGGTGGCAGGGCGTGTTCTCGATCCGGCTCGGAACGCTGCTCAAGCAGCAGCTCCTGGCGGGGACCCTCAAGCTGACCCCCGACGAGGTGCGGCTCGACGGCATCGGCCGCCACTTCGGCCGCGTCGCCGAGGCCGAGGTCGTCGAGCAGCTGGCGGTCGGCGGCGCCCTGCTCGCGGTGTTGTCGCTCGTCGACCTGGTCCTGGCGGGCGCCATCCTCGTGCTCGGGGCGGGAGGGTGGCCCCAGACGCTGGTGCTCGTCCTGTGGGTCGTGGTCGCGTTCGTCCTCGCGCGCCGCCACTACGGCGTCCAGCGGACCTGGTCGAACTCGCGTGTGGAGATCACCCACGACCTGCTCGAGCGCATGCTCGGCCATCGGACGCGGCTGGCGCAGCTCCCCCTCGAGCGCTGGCATGACGGCGAAGACGTCCGCTTGAGCGCCTACTCCGAGGTCTCGAAGGTCATGGACCGCAGGACCATGCAGCTGACCGCGCTCCTGCGCGACGGCTGGCTGGTGCTCGCCCTTTTGACCCTGCTGCCGGCGTTCAGCACCGGGACCGCCAATGCAAGCGCGCTGGCGGTGTCCGTGGGCGGCGTCCTGCTCGCGCTGCGGGCCTTCGACGAGGTCTCCGTCTACTTCCAGCAGGTCTCCCAGGCGGCGGTGTCGTTCGAGCAGATCCGCGACTTGTTGCTCGCGGTGGGCCGCCCCGAGCTGGAATCGAAGGTTCCACTGGAGATGGAGGGAGGCCAGCCCACGGACGCCGCCAGCAGGACCCTCATCGAGGCGCGGGGCGTGACCTTCCGGCACGACGCGCGCACCCGGCCGGTGCTCGAGAACTGCTCGTTCCAGATCGCGCAGGATGACCGCATCCTGCTGGAGGGCCCCTCGGGCGGTGGCAAGTCGACGCTGGTGTCGCTGCTCACGGGCCTGAGGGCGCCGCAGGGTGGGGTGATGCTGCTGCACGCGCTGGACCGCGCGACGTTCGGCTCCTCGGGCTGGCGCAAGCGCATCACCGCCGCGCCGCAGTTCCACGAGAACCACGTCCTGTCCGGCAGCTTCGCGTACAACCTCCTGCTCGGGCGCGAGTGGCCGACCTCGCCCGAGCTGCGGACCAAGGCCGCCGCGCTGTGCAAGGAGCTCGGGCTGGACGAGTTGATCGCCAAGATGCCCGCGGGCCTCGAGGAGATGATCGGCGAGACCGGCTGGCAGCTCTCCCACGGCGAGAAGAGCCGGCTCTACATCGCGCGCACGCTGCTGCAGGGGGTCGAGCTGGTCATCCTCGATGAGAGCTTCGCCTCCCTGGATCCCGAGACCATGCGGGTCGCGCAGCGCTGCGTCCTCAACCACGCGAAAGCCCTCGTGGTCGTCAGTCACCCATGAGCCTTCGACTCACGCTCGCCCTCCTCGCGACGACCTGCTCCGGTTGTGGGCTGGTCCGTCCCGTCGTCGTCACACCGCCTCCGGCGCCAGGCAGCTACTCGACCGCCGTCGAGCCGCGCCCCGAGCCGCCCCCACCGTCCAGCGCACCCGAGGGTGCGGCTCCAAGCCCTCCGCCGCCGAAGGAGGGCGGGCCCGCGCAGCCCGCGGAGCACGTCACCCAGGACGAGGTCTGGTGGTCGGCGTTCGCTGACCCGGCGCTCGACACGGCCATCCAGGAGTGCTTCGGCAACAGCCTGGTCCTGCACGACGTGCGGGACCTCATCTACGAGAACCAGCTGGACCCCAACGTGCCGCAAGGTTGGTGGTACCCGCTCCAGGTCGGCATCCTCAACCCGGCGGGGCTGAGTCATGTGGTCGCCATCGTTCCGCCCGCGCCGGCGACCCAGGCCAGGTACAGCCTCGCCACCGCCGATTTCGGCGTGTCCTACCAGGTCGACCTGTTCGGGAACCTCGCCGCGCAGCGCCGCGCGGGAATGAACTTCGCGGAGCAGCAGCGGCAGCTCACCGAGGCCCGCGTCCAGGACCTGGCGCTGCGCATCACCCAGGTCTGGTTCGACATCCTCGAGGCCCGCGCGCTCCGGGACCTGACGCAGCGGCAGATCGACTACAACAAAGAGCTGCTCCGGCTGATTCAAGCGCGGTTCGAGCAGCACCTCACGCCCCACCTCGCGGTGCTGCAGCAGGAGCAGCTGCTGCTGAACCTCGAAGCGCAGGTGCCGCTGATCTCCGCCCGGAACGCGCTCTTGAATTCGGAGCTGAAGGCGCTGCTGGGCCGGGTCCCCAGCCCCGCGGACGACATCGTTCCCCCCGAGCGACAGCTCCCCGACCTTCCTCCTTCGCCCAGGCTCGGATCGCCAGGAGACCTGAACGCGAACACGCCCGAGATGCGGCTCGCGGAGCTGCGTGTCGCCGAGGTCGAGCACCGCATCAACGCGAACCGGGCGAGCTGGCTTCCGACGATTGAACTGGTGGGCAGCATCGGCGCCGCGAAGGTCGGCCTCTCGGAGCCGGTCCTCGGCCAGTCCTTCGCCGGAGTGAACCTGACCTGGGCCCTGTTCGACGGACGGCGATTCACCGAGCACAAGCGCCTGCCCATCCAGCTCCACCGTCGCCATGTCCAATACCAGCTCGCCCTGAACACCGCGATCGGACGGGTGCAGGATGCCGTGGTCCAGGAGGAGACCGGGGCGACGAGCCTGCGCGCCCTGCGTGCGCAGGTCCAGCTCGGGCGGCAGCTCCTGGACGAGGCGAGGCGGCTCTTCGAGCAGGGGCGCTCGGACTATCTGACGGTGCTCTCCGCCCTGACGAATCTGGTCGGGCTGGAGCGCGCGAGTCTGCAAGCGCAGCGGCTGCTGCTCAACCATCGCGTCGCGGTCTATCGTTCGCTCGGCGGCACCTGGTCGCGCGACGTCACACTGAATCGGGAGTGATAAGCCATGGCACAGCTGCAAGCGGATGAGTTGCTCTACATTCCCAATCGAAAGCGGCTCACGCACGACCGGATCGACGCAGGTGATGGCCAGAAGGTCCTGCACCTCTTCTATGGCGAGGTGGAGCTCATCTTCGACGAGCCGGACATCGCGCCCTTGGGTGAGAAGCTGCTCCAGCTCGAGCAGTTCCAAGCCTCCGACGCCATGGCGTGGTCGGACGGCGCGCCCCATTCCTGGGAGAAGATCCGGGACCTGCTCGAGATGTTGATGGAGCAGCGGGTGTTGAGGCGCGTCTCGGAGGCGCCCGTGGGCCGCACCGCGGTGTCCTACCCTGAGCGGTTGGGAGACGTGCCCGCCGGGCGTGAGCCGCTCACGTTCGGCGCCCACGACAATCGTTGCCCCGTGCTGACCGAACAGGCGTTCGGGCGGGCCTTCGAGCTGTCGAACCTCGAGGTGGTCGTGCCGGTCTACCGCGTGGCGCATCCGGCGCTCGACAGTGACGGCCGACAGGTGGGCGAGAACAACGTCGCGCCGCGCACCTTGTTCCTCGACCTCCCCACCGTGCGCAAGCAGTGCCACTACGCGGGGAGCCGCTACCAGAGCGAGCTCCCGATGAACGTGACCGCGATGAAGGGCATGGCGCGTCAGTGGCCGGAGCTGCTCTCGTTGACGGAGCAGTTCCGCCGGGCCTACCTCGCGCGCATGCCGCCCCGGACCCCGGGCGTGCTCACCGCGGGCGAGCTCCACATGCAGGTCGTCTGCACGCTCGCGTCGGTGGGGTACGTGCTGGTGCGGGGCGTCGACCCGGCGCGGAACGGAGAGCTCGACAGCGGGCTCTCGGCCATGTTCCGGTTGATCGACGGAGTCCGCCTGGTCACCAACGACCTGGTGCGCGAGGCCCCCGAGCAGCCCGTCACCGCGCAGACCATCATGGACTACGCCGAGCGTCACGCCGTCTTCCATGGTCCGCACGGCGTGTGCGCCGGGCCGCCGGCGCTGATCAACGAGTACATGCAGGTGTTGACCGGCGCGGCCCCAGCGCCCATCGATGTCCAGCCCGACATCGCGGCGCGCCTCGGGGATCTCGACGCCGCGCTCGATTACGGCCTGCTCGGGCAGCGCGTCGAGTCGGTGGTCCGCTTCCTCGGGGCGAGCCAGGGGCTGCTCCACGAGCGGCTCCGGGCGGCGTTCGCCGGACACCTCCCGCGCACCGCGCTGCAGGAGTTCGTGGAGGCGCCCATCGACGTCGCGCGCTACCCGCTGCTCCGGGACGACTTCCCCCTCGTCGAGACCTACCAGCGAGAGATCAAGCTCAGCCGCTGGTTGTTCGCCCGCATTGGCGAGGCCTTCCCCGGCACGCCCCAGGGCACCTCGCTGGATGAGCTGTCGACGCTGGACCCCGCCGAGCAGGCCACGAGTCAGCGGAGACTGGCCGAGTTCTTCGCGCATGGGCTGCCGGGAGACAAGGTCGTGGCGGAGCCCCTCTGCGGTGAGCTCGCTGGCGTCGTTGCCAGTGTGTTCGCCCTCGAGCGTCGGTGCCTGCGCGTCGTCGAGCGCGAGCAGTCGATGCTGAACCAGCGGCTCCGGCGCGAGGATCACCCCCTGACCGGCATGGACCTGGCTGCGTTCACGAGGCCGCGCAATGGCCCCCCCTTGGCGGAGACCCTCGCGCGCGGCCTGGGCGTCTCGGTCACCAGCCACGCCGCCTCGACCGTGCTGAGCTACGGTGAGCGCAACCTCACGCTGAAGGACTAGAGGATTCGATGCATCCAGAGCTCGTCCGCCGCTTCCACGAACCGATTCGCGATGAGGCCGCGCGCCGGTATGGCCTGTCGCCCGAGCAGCTCACCGAGCTGAAGGCCTTCGAGAACTTCGTCTACGAGGCGGAGAACGACGACGGCGAGAGCCTCATCCTGCGCATCTCGCACAGCACGCGACGAACCATCGACTACACGCTGGGGGAGGTCGAGTTCGTCCGCTACCTGGCCGCCGCGCGCATCCCCATCGCCTCGCCGGTCCTCTCCGATTCGGGGCAGTTCGTGGAGCGCATCGAAGACCGCGAGCCCGGCAGCTACTTCGTCGCCACCGCGTTCGAGCGCGCGCCGGGCATCGTCTTCGACGACGCGCCTCCGCTCAAGGAGCGCTACTGGAAGGCCCCGCTGTTCCGCGACCTGGGCCGGCTGTTCGCGCGGCTCCACAACCGCGCCCAGACCTACGTGCCGTCGAGCCCCAGGCTCAAGCGCCAGGAATGGCATGAGTACGACGTGGTCGACATCGACCGGTTCGCGCCCCCCGAGGAAAAGCTCGTTCGCGAGCGCACCGCGGCCATCATCGCGCGACTGAACCAGCTGCCGCGAACGCCGGAGAGCTACGGGCTGATCCACGCGGATCTCCACATGCACAACTTCTGCTTCGCGGAAGGGAAGATCACCGCGTTCGACTTCGACAACAGCGAGTACGCGTGGTTCGTCAAGGACATCGCGGTGCTCCTCTTCTACATCGCGCGTGGCGAGGAGCGGGATGCGCGCGACGCAGCCGTCACTGCGTTCCTGGGGCCGTTCCTCGAAGGGTATCGGGAGCACCGACCGATGGAGCGCGAGTGGCTCGCGGCCGTGCCGGACCTGCTCGCGCTCCAGCGCTCGATGAACTACGCGCTGTTCCACCAGTATCGCGACCCGGCCGTGCTCGACGAGAGCACGCTCGACCGGTGGGGGCGGTTCAAGCGGGACATCGAAGCGGACACCCCCGTCCTGCAGATTGATTTCACGCGCTTCTAGCGCGAGGGATGGGGGCCCTCAGGGCCGGTTCAAACCCATCCACTCGTCCTCCAGCCGTGGCTCCTGTACGAGGGTGATGTCACCGCCCTCGTAGCGGACCCAGCCATCCCGCACGAAGGTCCGCAGCCACTTGTTCGTGCTCTCCCGCGTCAAGCCGCACAGGTTGGCCAGCTCCGTCTGGGTGAACTTCTGGGTGATGGTGGTGCCCCCTTCGCCCGGGCTCCCGAAGTGCCTCGCGAGCTCGAGCAACACGCGCTCCAGGCGCGTGCGCGCGTCGAGGAAGCTCGTGTCATGGATGCGCTGGGTGACCTGTCGCACCAACCGGCTCAGCGTCGTGAGCAACCCCAGCGCGACCTGGGGACGCGTGGAGAGATAGTGCTGGAAGTCCCTGCGCTGCAATCGCAGGACATCGACCTCCCCCCGCGCGACGGCATCCGTCGAGAGCGGCGCTCCATCCAGCAGGGACGTCTCACCGAAGAAGTCACCCCGTTGCAGCAGCGAGAGGATGACCTCCTTCCCGTCCGAGGAAGACAGGCGCATGGAGACCTGTCCCTTGCGGATGATGTGGAGCGTCGTCGCGATGTCACCTCGGTGGAAGATGACCTCTCCACAGGCGTAGCGCTGCGCATGGACCAGCGTGGAGATCCGGTCCACCTCCTCGCGAGGAAGTCCCTCGAAGAGGGTCACCTGACCGAGCAATCCTGAATAAGACATGGGACTCCTGGGGCGTGTTGGCTCCGCCCGGGAATTGGGGGAGTGGCGGTCCAGCCACGTCTCGATTTGAGCCCATGCTCGCTGTCTGTGAAGAAAACATACCAATCAATAGGCTTTTTATGGCGACAATGCCATCAATGCAAGACGTGAAATGGCTTGTAGTGCCATGTCTCGCGGCGCTTCCTCCGTGCGGGCCTGTCTCATCATGGATTCCGGACGGGCGTCGGCGTCTCACGCCCAGGCCCAGCAGGAGCAGCCCGCCAGTCCAGAGTGCTCCGTCTCCGCCCGCGGCGCAGGACAGTCCGCCTCCTTCGCTGTCGAGCGCCCGGCCCTGGCCTCGCAATGTGATGACCACCTCCGCCTGGAATGGCCTGGGTGACGCGTCCGCGCTCGCCAGCCGCAGGCCGAGGTGCTCCTCGGCGGGGCCTCCCGCCTGAGGAGAGAAGCGCAGGGACAGCTCCAGGCTGCCTCCGGGCGGTAGTTGCCGGGGCAAGTCCTGCGTCTCCAGGATGAATGCCGCTCCTGGCGGCTTCAATACGTGGACCGTGGCCGGGACGTCGGACTTGTTGGTGAGGGTGACGGTTCGCGGCTCCCCAGGCACGCCCTTGTCGGCCCAGCCGAAGTCCAGGCTCGTGGTGTCGACGGACAGGAAGCTCTCCTCGCCGCGGCCTCGGAGGGTCATCGTCGCGGCCTCGGGCTGCGTGGAGGTGGCCAATACCAGCCGGGCCTCCGAGCGCGCGACGACCTGGGGCGCGAACTCGAGCTTCATCTTGATGCGTCCTCCACTCGGGATGCTCAGCTCGGACCTGCTGTCGTCCTGGTCCGGGAAGGAGACGTGGAAGTCGCCCGCGCGCTCCCCGTCTGGTGTTGGGCGGAGCAGCGTGACGGTCTCGCTGCTGTCATTGGTGAGCTCGAGGACCTCGGAGGTCCGCTCGGACAGGCGGAGCGTGCCGAAGTCGACCACCGGCCTCAGGTCCTTGAAGACGGACGTGAGCCCCTCGCCCCGCAGATTCACCGAGCCCTCCATCGTCTCGCTCCCCGTGCCCGAGGGCCTGGGCGCGTCGCTCGTGATTCTCAGCTCCGCCATCGATTTGACGCCGGCCCTCGGCAGGAAGGTCACCTCCACGTCCAGGGACTCGCCTGGGGCCAGCGGCGACCAGCTGAAGGGCGGCACGTGGAAGTGGTCCGCCTGCGTGTCCACGGCCGTCCGCGAGGCGTCCTCGACGACGGACACGGAGGTGATGGTGATGGGGGCGATGGAGTCGTTCCTGAGCGTCACCCGCTTCCTGGGCGCGACGGCGGACCCCGCCACCGCCTTGCCGAAGCCCAGCTCCTCCGGCGAGAGCTCCAGCACGCTGGACCAGCCTCGTCCTGAGAGCAACACGCTGTACCGGCTGCTCGAGGAGTCGTCCGACGTCACCACCAGGCTCGCGGCCGAGCTCGTCAGGCGCGTGGGCTTGAAGTGCACCGTGACTTTCATCGAGCCCTTCACCGGCAGCGTCGTGGCCCCAGGGGGGCTCAGCACCATGAACTGGTCCTTGTCGGGGCCGTCCAGCTCGACCTTGGTGACGGTCAGCTCGCCCGCTGCCGTGACCCCTCCATCCGCCTGCGTGCCCGCGTCCGCCCGCGCGGCGTTCTCCAGCGTGAGGGTGATGGGCGTGGAGGTCGTGGCGACGCGGACCCGACCGAAGTCCACCTGGCTCACCGGCGTGTCACCCGTCTCGGGCCGGCTCACCCGCAGGCGGGTCGTCGTGGCGGTCCCCATCACGTCGAAGTCGACCGGGAGCGAGCCCGCGAGGAACACGGTGCCCTTCGCCCGTCTCAGCCCCGCCGAGGAGCCGCTCCGCGGCGTGAAGTACAGCGGCAGGTCCACGTGCTGGAGCGGCGCGAGCGAGCCGGAGGGGAGCGCGCCCGTCCGGAAGTCACCGGGTGGCTCGAACTGCACACCGGAGACGGTCAGCGACACGGTGCTCGCGTTGGTGAGCCGCAGCAGCTGCGCGGGGGACTCCGCCAGCACGTTCGTCGGCGCGAAGTGGACCTGGAGCGGTGAGACGAGCAGCCCCGCGGAGGCCTTGGCGCTCAGCGGGATTTCGAGCGAGCTGGCGTTGGGCTCCGCCTTCGCGTTGTTGCTGACGATGATGAGCCTCCCCGTGTGCGTCACCGTGTCGCTGATGGGCTGGGTCCTGACGCGCAGGTCCACCTGCTCGCCGGGCTGGAGGGTGAGGTTCGTCACCGCGTCGGCGCAGTCGGCGGGGAGCGTGTAGTACGTGCAGAAGTAGGGCGTCGCCTCGCTGGAGAGGGTGATGGCGGCGATTCGCAGCGGCGCGGTGCCCTTGTTCAACAGGACGATGGTGCTCGGAGCGCTCGCGGTGTTCAGGGGCGGGGCGAAGTCGAGGCTCGTCGCTCCCAGTCGCTCCAGCTCCGGGGCGGTGACGTTGCCCTGCACGAAGAAGGTGAAGGTGGAGGTGTTGTCCCCGTTCGAGTTGCTCTGGATGAAGTACTTCTCGTTGATGGAGGACGGCACGGCCTTCGTGGGGTGGAAGGTGACGTCGTAGAGCACCGTCCCGTTCACCGGGATTCGGATGGGCCACCGGTGCACGACGGGAGGCCCACTGCCCGAGGTGGTGCGGGGCTCGCCGATGTTGACGATGCCGCTCGGCGTCTCGCTCTCGGGGTAGGGCTTGGAGATCTCGAGTGGCGCCGAGCCCCGGTTGACGATGGTCCGCGTCTGCACCACGCGCTCGTCCTTGGGGACGTTGGTGAACTGGGTGAGCGGCGGCCCGAAGTCACCGATGGGCGTGACGACCCGTCCGGTGAGGGGAATGGTGATGTTCCGCGTCGGCGCGTTCGCGAAGCTCACCGAGAGGTCTCGCGTCTCGGAGGCGGTGCTCGACGTCGGATTGAAGATGACCTTGATGGCCCTCTCGGCACCGGGGTCGATGCGGGTCTCCGGCCAACGGTCGACCGCGTACGTGAAGGTCGTCCCCGCGTCCGTCGACGGCAGGATGTCCAAGTCATTGATGTGGATGGTGACCTCGCTCGCGTTCGTCACCGTGACGGTCTTCTCCTGGGTCCCCCCGGGGAGCGTCTCGAAGTCGAGGCTGGAGGGCGAGAACTGCACGAGCAGCTGGGCGCCCCGGCCGCTCAACGGGATGACCCGCGTGACGCGGGGCGTGCTGGTGGCGCCTTCATAGGTGATGCTCAGCTCTCCCGAATAGAGCTCGTGAGTCACGGGCTTGAACGTGACCCGGAGCGGTGTCCTGCGCGAGCCACCCGGCGCGATGGCGAGCTCGCTGGCCGGGATGAAGTCCGTCGTGAAGACGGCGGAGCTGGACTTGACGTCCACGATGCGGAGGCTCGCGGTGCTGGTGGGCCTGTTGCTGATGCCCAGCATCAGCTCGCGGGTGTTTCCCAGCTGCGTCGCGCTGAACGCGAGCGAGGAGAGGTCGAAGTCCGCGATGGGACCGGAGGCCGTGCCCTGGAGCAGGAGCTCGGGGCCGCGAACCTGCGTCGTGCCCACCCGGGCCTGGAAGTGGGGGGCCACGGCCTTGGCTCCAGCGCTCTGGGGTGTGAAGGCGAAGTCGAGCTTCTGCGCCATCCCAGGCGCGAGCAGCAGGGGCTGGGGAACGTGGCTCACGAGCGTGAAGTCCTCGCTCCCGCCGAGGGAGATTCCGTCCAGGGTGACGCTCCTCGTCCCCTGGTTCGTCAGCGTCACCGACTGGGACGGAGAGCGGCCGAAGGGAAGCTCGGGACTGAAGGACAGCGCGCTCTTGTCCAGCGACAGGGAGACGCGGGCGGTGCCTGTCAGCGGAACCGACGTCCCGGTCGCGTCGAGGGTGTTCTGGATGACGAGCGTCCGCGTGAATCTCGCGGGCTGTGAGGGGCTGAAGGTGACGAGGAGGCTTCGCGTCTCGTGGGGCGGTACGACGAGCCCCTCCACCGGGAGGCCGCTGACGGAGTACGGCGGGCCAGGAGGTTCGACCGAGGCGACGATGGTGACCGGGACCGCGCGGTGATTGGTGAGGTGGACGGACTGTGAGCGCGCGCTGTCCAGGTCCAGGTCGTGGTCCGCGAAGTCGAGCGCGGAGGGCGTCACGTCGAGCAGGCTCTTGACGACGAGGCCCTGGAGGGGCGCTTCGAACACGGTGTTGGATACCGCGTCGACGAGTCGGAGCGCGCCGTCGACCGGTCCACTGGGCTGGCCCGTGCTGTCGAACGTCACCACCACGGCCCTGCTCTGGCCGGGCTCGATGACGAGCGCGCCAGGATTCACGCCGAAGGGATTCACGGCCCGCGCGGTGAGCGTGGAGAGCGCGAGCTCCAGGGGGATGTTGCCCTGGTTGTGGAGCGTCACCTCACGGCTCTGCCGGTCCGCGCTGCCGTCCGCTCGCGTGGAGAACTGGAGCGAGGAGGGGGAGAGGTTCAAGGCACGGAGGGTCGCGGCGGCCTGTCCCGTGAGGAGGACCGTCGGCGCTGTCCCCTGGCTGTTGCTCGTCACGCGGAGGCGCGCCTCGTGCGAGCCCGCGCGCGTGGGTTTGAACCGCACGAAGAGCGTGTGTTCGTCCCCGGGCTCCAGGGACACGGGGGACACCGGTGTCACCTCGAAGTGACTCGCCGCCTCGGGCGACGGTTGGCCCACGAGTCCCACGCTCGAGATGTCCAGCCTCGCGCCTCCTTGGTTCTTCACCGTCACCGGGAGCGAGGCACTCGTCGCGCCCACCGTGCTCGCGAACTCGAGGGAGGGAGGGCTCAGGACGAGCGTGGGGTGCGCGTTGCGAGAGGCGACGAGCCGGATGCGCTGGGCGGGCAGGCACGGGTCACTGCTGGAGACGACGAGGGTCTCGATGAAGAGGGGCTCGCCCGTGGCGGGTGGCGCGAAGGTCACCTTCATGGGGAGCTGCTCGTTCGCTCCCACGCGCGACTGCGCGAGCTGCACCGAGAAGGGGCTGTTGACGCTGGTCCTCAGCGAGGTGAGCTCCTCCGTGCCGCTGTTCATCAACATCACGGTGCGCGTCCCCGTGGTACCCGCCTCGTCCAGGGAGACTCGCAGCGGCGAGGCGATGGGCTCGAGCCTCGGGCCCGTCCCTCTTCCCGAGAGAGGAACTTCGAGGGGCAGGCCGCTCGGCTCGTCGCTGTGGATGAACAGGCTCCCGGAGGTGTGCCCGGGGATGCTCGGCTCGAAGGTGACGCGCACTCGGACGGTCTTCTGGCTCCCCAGGGAATAGGGCAGCGCCACTGTCGCCCCGGCCTCGTCGCGGAGCTCCGTGTACGCGAAGGGCCCCGTCGCGCGAACGAAGTGCAGCCTCCGCGCTGTCTGGCTGTCGTTGAGGATGAGGACGTCCCGCGCGTCGCTGCGCGTGCAGACCCGCTGAGGGTCGAAGCCCAGGCCCGAGGTTTCGAGCTTCATGGGAATCATCGAGCCCTTCGGCGGACTGACGACGAGGCCCGAGGACGACGGGCTCTCGGGAGGGGCGGACGGCGCTGTGGGGCCACAAGCGCAGAGCCACTGGAGCCCCGCCAGGACGAGCCAAGGAGACCACTTCATTGCGCACCTCGCTTGCGTTTCGCGGGAGGGAGTCGAGACATGGCGCGGCCGACCGCGCGCCGGAGTCCGGGCACGCGTGGTGGGCCGCGAGGGGCGGGCGATGCCGCGCTCAGGGCGGCGGCGCGGGGCTGGCTTCAGTCGCTGGCGAGGGGGGGGGCCGCGGGTGGCTCCTCCGCGGCGCCGTGCTGTTGGATGCGTCCCTCGCGCAGCTCGATGTCCACGGAGGGCGGGAGCGGGGTGGCGATGAAGGACTGCCAGGCGCCGTCGGGCGCGGTGAAGAGGAAGGAGACGGCCAGGGCCGAGTCGGCGGGGACCTTCACGGGGACGCGCAGGAGCGTGCCCGGATAGATGATCTCCGAGTGGATGACCGCAGGGCCGGGCTGGACGACGCGGGCGGAGACGTCGTCGTAGGACTCGGTGGCGTACTGCTTGGGCTCCACCTTGCGCACGAGCATGTAGAGCGGGCGCCCTTGATTGGTGCCGGGTGGAGCCCTGACGTTGAGCTGGAGCGTGGCGGGCCCACAGGCGGCCGAGAACAGGGCCGCGACGACGCAGCCTCCGATTTGACGTCTCATCGAGGAGTCTCCCGGAAGAGCGCCCAGGGCTCGCCCCGGATGCCGAAGCGCAGCTCCATCGCGTGCTGGGGGCTCGCGGCGCCACGCGAGCGCAGCCGCCACAGCCGTTGTTGCTGGCCGGTGGGCTGCGACTCCTCGAGCAGTCGGAAGCAGCTCCAGGCGGAGCGGCTCTTGGGCAGGGACGCGTATTGGATGGCCTGCTGCTCGGGCGAGCGCAGCTCCAGGACGAGCGACGCGGTCTGCTGGTCCCACCAGTCGAGCGAGAACGCCTGCCAGGAGGGGCTCTGGTTGTAGGCGAAGGCCGCGGTCCTTCCGCACTTGAGCGAGCCCAGCGTCACGAAGCTGTCGGGTCTGGGCGCCTGGGGCAACGGGAGCGCCATGACCTGGAGCATGAGGGGACGGGGACGCCCCTCGTCATCCCACAGCGACTTGGAGAGTCTGGAGAGCCTGCTGAGCGTCGACAGCAGGTCCTCGGGCAGGTTCAGCCGTCCGCGCAGCGCGCCCCGGTGGACCCACTCCGTCCCGCGCTCCTCGGCGACGGGGGAGACGACGCGGTCCACGAAGGCCCAGAGCCCGCCATCCCTCCGGCGAAGCACGTCGAGGTCCCCCGGCTCGACTTCCTGGAGCGCCTCGGGGGCGAACGGATAGCGGTTCATCAGGGGGCGCAGCGTGAGCGCGCTGTGCTCCTCCCACTGTTGCCGCAAGGTCCGCTCCAGCTCCTGTTGTCCCAGCGCGCGCGCTCGCAGGAATGGCTGACGGAAGGGTTCGCGCAGCTCGCCGATGACGCCTCGCTGGTCCAACCACGCGTCCACCTTGCGCAGGTACGAGCCTTCCTCCTCGAGCATCATCGAGAGCGCCACCCGGCCCAGCGGGGTGAGCAGCTCGGTGAGCCTCGCGGCGCCTCGACCTCGCTTGTCGGCGGTGTCCACCGCGGCGGGGGCGCTCGCCGGTGACGTGGCGTGGAGCTCGTCCGAGAGCTGCGCGACGAGCGTCCGGTAGGGAGTGAGCAGCTCGTAGTTGCCGCGCTCGTCCGGCTTCATCAACTGGACGATGGGCGTGAACGGGGCCACGGCGTTGCGGAGCGATTCGTAGTACGGCCCTTCGAGCGGCTCCAGGCTCGCGCCCTTGGCCGTGTCGCGCAGCAGGTCCACCAGCTCCGAGGATGGCTGGAGCAGCTGCGTCAGCGCTTCGGAGAGCAGGCCTGGAGTGGGCGCATCGAACGCGTGGGCGCGCACGCGCTGGAAGAGCCGCTGACGGTACTGCGATGCGAACTGGTCCACCTGGCGACGGACCTGCTCCTGTCGCTGCGAGGACTCCTCGACGGACAGGGTGGCGTTCTTCATGCGCTGGGAGAACTCGTCCACCAGGGGGCGGATGCGGGTGTCGAACGTCCGCCGCGCCTCGACGACGCTCGGGGTGGACGGTCGGAGGCCCGGCGCCTCCTCGGCACCGAAGGTCAGGTGGCCCGTCTTCTCGTACTGGCGCAGGAGGGCCTGGTGGAGTTGCCGCGCGCTGTCCGTCGGGTGGAACTCGAGCGGCCCCTGCGTCACGGTGACCTGGAAGGGACCCCGGGTGGTGGCGCCAGGAGTCCAGAGGCCGTCGCGTACGAGCAGCTCCGCCACGCTCATCCGCCGCGCGGCCTCGAGCCCCTGGTACACCTCGTCCTCCATGCGCAGGATGCCCGCGAGCACGTCGCGGTGCGCGTTCATCCACTCCAGGGCTCGCAGCGTGGAGGGCAGCCCCAGGAAGCGGCGCGTGTCGACCCGGGCCTCGGAGGCCTCGAGCAGCTCGAGCGCGCGCGGCAGGGCGGCGAACGTCACGCTGTCGTCGAGCCAGGCTCCCAGCCGTCCGCGCTCGTCGCGCAGCGCCGCGAGCTCCGCGTCGAGCCGAGTCTTCGCCCACGGCTCCACGGCCTGGTCTCTCAGGAACTCGTGGAGTCGCTTGAGGTGCTCCTGCCAGGGGGCGAGCTGTCCTTCCAATGTGAAGGCCTCGCGGAACGGCCAGCGGGCCCAGTCCGCCTCGGGTGTGGCCGGTGCCTGCCAGGGCCTGTCGCTGATGGCGACATAGTCTCCGACGAGCGACTCGACCAGGTTGACGGCGCTCAGCCACGAGCGCCCGGCTTCGAGCGGCGCGGGCTCCGTGGCGGAGTGGGACTGGGCATCCTCTCCGAGGTTCCACGTGCGCTGGCCGTGGAGGCTGGCGAGGACGAACTGGCCGAGCGGCTCGGCGCTCGAGGCGTGCAGGGCGGCCAGGAGGAAGACGACCTGCTCGGGGCGGCACGTGTCCGGTTGTTGGTGGCAGCGCTCCAGCGCGGGGCGCAGGTGGGCCTCGCGGATGCCACGCGTCAGCCGCTTGCGCAGGTCCTCGCGGTCCTCGGAGAAGGCGGAGGCGAGCGGGGGCCAATACCCCATGGCTCTCCACATCCGGTCCATGGCCTGACCCGCGGCGAGCACCTGCTCCCGCGCCACGCCGCCGGAGATGGCCTGTCCCTGGTCACGCATCCGCTTCACGGTGCTCTCGAAGCGCCCCACGTGCTCACGGGCCTCGGACAGACGCCACGCGAGGTGGGCATGGGCGGCCACCATGGGCGCGCCACACGCGAGGCCCAGGAGCGCCGCGCGGCGCAGGTGCGTGCGCAGATAGCGCCCGCGCAGGGCCTGGGCGTCATGCACGTCGCCCGTCACGGAGAGCACCCCTGTCGCCCGCGCGGAGGGCGAGGACAGGTACACGCGCGACAGTCGGGGGACGAAGGCCAGCGTGTCGCCTTCGAGCAGCGAGGTGGTGAAGCGCGCCAGGGCCTCGAAGGGGCGCTGTCCCTGGGAGTAGAAGCGCTCCAGCCGGTCGAACGCGTCCACTGGGAGGGACGTCAGCCCCAGCGCCAGGTGCTGCTCCTGCGAGGCCAGCAGGGACGCCACCTGGCCCTCCTCGCCGCGAGGCGGGAGCGGGAAGGAGAGCGGGACGCGGTGGGACTGGAGCAGCCGGCAGAAGTCCTCGAACCCCTCCAGCGAGTCCAGGTGGGTCAAGCACAGGCGCGTGTCCACGGGGCCACCGCGCACGTCGGCGAGCAGGTTGAGCTTGCCGCGCAAGAGCTGTGCGGCCCGGCGCACCTCGTCGGGTGCTGTCTCCGAAAGCCAGCGCGCGTCCAGGACGAGCACGGCGAGCCCGTGCTGTCCCCGGCCGAGTGAGTCCTTCCACAGCCGACGCAGGGCCGAGCGGGCCTGTGGCGTGTCATCCTCGAGCAACGTGGCGGACAGCTCCTGCACGACGGAGTCGGGCCCGAGGTAGAGCTTCAGCAGCGCGTCGCTCGTGTGGCTGGGGAGGAACTGGCGCGCCTGTCGTCGCCAGTCCACGTCCAGGTCGATGAGCTTCGACTTGCCGCTGCCGGCCAGGCCGAGCACCACCGCGCACGGCAAGTCCTTCACCGTCGTCCGCTGGGGCCAGGGCAACGCGGCGTGGAAGGCCTCGCGGACCTTGCGCAGCCGACGGCTCGACATGGGCCGTGGTGCACTCGACGCCGGGGAGCCACGCGGGCGTCGACGCATCCACCGCGCGAGCGCGATGACGAGCGCCACCAGCAACAGCGCCGCCACCACGGCCAGGAGCCAGGGCTTGTACGGGGCCGCGCCGGCCCAGAGGTCGCGAAGTGTCTGCATGACTCAGTCCTCGGCCTGGCTCGCGCGAGCGCGACGCTGCAGCGCCTCCAGGATGTCCTCGAGCGTGTCCAGCACCCGCGCGAGCCGCACGCGCTCCTCCTGCTGTCGCTGGGGAGGCAGGTGCAGCCCTCCTGGCCCGGGGTGCAGCGCCGCCACGCCCTGGCGCAGCTCGGTCATCAGCGGCGCCACGCCGGCCTTCAGCGGGCCCAGCTCCGCATCGACGCGCAGCTCCAGCGTCGCGAGCAGCGCGGGTGCGAAGTCGTCCGGAACTCTCGCGGGTCCAGTCTTCGGAGAGGGAGTGTCCATGGCGTGGCCCTCAGCGCGACAGCCACCACAGAAGGCCCTGCAGCCCCAGGACGCAGAGGCACGCGCCGGCGTAGTAGCGGGCAGGGAACTCGTAGAGCAGAGGCCGCGCGTCGGCGTGCGGCGCGGCTGGCGATGGCGCGGGCTCCGGCGTGACGAGGCGGGCCGCCAGCCTTTGCTTGTACTCGCGCAGCTTCGCGGTGTCGCCATGGTGCCTGCCACCGAAGCCCGCGGTGAGACAGAAGTGCAGCAGCTCGAAGACCAGGGGCGATGCTCCCGGCTGGTCCAGCTTCTGGTCCGCCAGTTCGTAGAACGAATCCCCACCGCCCTCCTCGCCCAGCAGTCGCTGCTGGAGCAGGGGCCACAGGTACTGCTCGGCCTCGGCGAGCCGCCGCAGCACGCGCTCATCCACCAGGAAGATGAAGGGCCTGGAGGCCTCCTCCACCACCTCGGCGCGATGGTGTGCGCCCAGCCCTGCGCGCAAGCCCTCCACCGAGGACAGGAGCTGCGCCTGCAATTGTTGAAGCCCCACGCGGCCCACGCGCACCTCGGTGCGTCCCTCGGCCCCGTCGCTCTCGGCCGGCAGCCATTGGTCCAGCAGGCCCAGCACCCGCCGGTACTCGGTGAAGACACACCTCCAGAGCTCCAGGTTCATCCGCGCCCCCAGGGCTCGAAGGGGCCCGCCCCGGCCACCTCGGCGCGCAGCTCCACGGCCGCCTCTCCGTTCCACGCATCCAGCAGCGCGTGCACCTGCTCGAGCCAACACGCCACCAGCGGCTCCAGGCCCGCCTCGAAGGGCTCCAGCAGCGCGTCGTACACATGGCGCAGCCCCGTGCCTCGCGCACTCGCTCCCGGCAGGGCCACGACCCGCAGCGCGCGCAGCAGCGGGGTGATGGGCCGGAGGGCGCCCGGCTCCGACGCGCCCAGCAGCGACAGCAGCGCCACCAACTCGTCGCGCTCCAGCGTGGAGCGGTTCTTCCACGACAGGAGCTGGACCAGGGCCGTCACGTCCTCGCGCACGTCACTGTCCCTCGCGGGCTGGACATCGCCCACGGCCCGCCAGCGCAGCCCCTCCACGTGCACACCCGGCGTCGTCACCTCCAACGGGCCCGTGGCCTCCGCGGCGAAGTGGGGCTGATACCAGAGCGCCTCCACGTGCAGTTGGCGCGGCTCCAGGAACGCCGCTGGCATGTGGACCAGCACCTGATGCAGCGGGCCTCCGTCCGGAGCGCTCAGCGTCTCCAACTCGTACGCGGGCCCCGCGCCAGGGACCTGCGCTGGGCGAAGAGGCTCACGGCCTCGCGGGCCTTGCAGGTACACGCCCGTCACCGAGTGCAAACGCACGCCACGCTCATTGCGCGCGCCGAGCAACGGGTGCTCCGTGCGGGTGCCATCCAGGGTGATGGGCTGGGCGGGCGCGGCCTCGAGGTTGACGACGGGCGCGACGAAGCAATGGAACAGTCCCCCGGCCCACGCCTTCTTCAAATCCAGACACAGGCTGAAGCCGCTCCAGGCCCGCAGGGTGGGGGCCACGCGCACGTGCAGGAACAAGCCCTGCTCCGGGAGCTGGAAGAAGGACCGGGCGCGCTCGAGGGGATTCTCGTAGGTGCTCCGGCTGTCCACGTCGAAGGGCGCGCGCTCGAAGGAGTGCTCGCAGGCCAGCCCCGTCGAGCGCTCATCCGCCTTCGCGTCGTACACCACGCTCACCCGCGTCAGGTGCTGGCGCAGCGCGTGGTGCGTGGCCAGCGAGCTGGCGTAGTCCTCCAGGTGGCGCACGTGGAGGCCGAGCACGCCCACCGGGTCCCTGCGCGGGAACGCCGCGGCGAAGCGGAGGATGAGGCGATGTCCGCCGCCCGCCAGGGGCACCGCCCGCGTCTCCTCCAGGAAGATGGGCAGCACGCGCAAGTCCGACTGGAGGCGGAAGCAACCCGGCTCGCCGCCCGCGGGCCGCAATCGCAGCTGCGTGCCGCGAGGCAGCACCACCGCCTCCACCATCTTCTCGGTGGGGACGGCCTGCACCAGGCCCGCGGCGGGACGTGGCTCCAGCAGGCTCTGGAAGTAGCTGGAGAACAGCCGCGTCCACGTCGAGCGCAGGTTCTGGAGGGTCGCGTGGCGCGTCTGCACGGAGAAGAAGGCCAGCGCCTCCACCATCCGGCGCACGTCCGGGTCCTCCTGCTCCAGGGGCACGCCGGGATAGGTGTGTCGGAACTCCTGGCGGAAGCGCTCGAGCGCGGCCAGCTCCGCGAGGTAGTCCTGATACAGCCGTGTCGTCGCACCCATTGCGTGACGCATCCATTCCCCCTGGGCCCCACGAGGACCCAGGCAGCGCTGACTGTGGCGCTTCCGAAGCGGCGGGGCTGTGAGGCGCCCCATAGGAAAGAAGTGAACGGCTTCACACCCGGCCCGGGCGTGTCCTCAGCCGAGCTTCACCAGCGAGCCGCTCACGGACGTCAGCTCGCCCTTCAGCTCGGCGACACCCGAGGACTCGAGCCCGAGCTGGCCCTGGGCCTTCACGTTGACGAGGGGCGCCGCGAGCTCCGCGCGGGACTTGCCCTCGAGCTCCAGCGTCACGCCCTCCAGCTTCAGCGGCCCCGCGGTGCCGCGCAGCCTCCCCTCCATCCCCTCGAGCGACAGCTTCCGGGTGGCCTTCACCTGGACGTCCGCGCTGGAGGAGAGCAGCGCGTCCTGCGTGGCCTTCTGCGTGAGCTTCGCGCTGGAGGTGAGCGACATGTCCTCCTGGCTCCGCAACCGCATGCCCTTGTCACTCGTCCACTCGGACTCCTTCCGGGAGTGGAGTCGGATGGAGTCCGCGTCCACGGCGAACTCCCCGCATTCGACGCGGATGCCTTCGGGTCGCTGCACGAAGGTGCTCGTGTCGGAGTCGCTCTTCACCTCCAACGTCAGCGTCTTGCCATTCAACGTCACCGTCTGGGTGAGCCTCTCCTCGGGGGCCTCGACGGTGACGATGAGGCCCTTCTCCTTGTCCAGGTCGATGGTGCAGATGAGCTTCGCCATGGCGTCGGGCTCCTAGCCTTGCTCTTCCTTGACCTGGATTCGCAGCGCGCCCTCGCGCAGGCGGATGACGCCCGTGTCCTTCTCGTGCGAGCGACGCAAGACGAGCACGGGCTTGTCGTCCTCGTACGACTGCTGGAGGGCAGCGCCGCTGGTGGGCGTCTTCCCCATGAGCAACTGCACGCCCTGGCTCTCCTGAGGCAGCCTCGCGCCGGCGCGCCAGTCCAGGAAGCGCTTGACCCACGCCTTCTGGAAGTCGAGCGCCACCAGCACCCGCTCGTCCTTGTAGGCGGGGAAGTAGAAGTGGCCCGGCTGGAGGTTGGGGTTGAAGGGCGCGCTCACCACCTGGTCGTCCCAGACGGGGAGCTTGACGTGGTAGCAGTCCATCGCGGTCTTCTCCTCGGTGTAGACCTGCCACGTCTCGTGCTTCTTCTCGCCGACCTCGCTCACCAGCACGCCCTCCACGTGGCGCGGGTAGCGCGGCGGGGTGTACGCGGGCAGGTCGACGTGCGGCTCGTCCAGGTGCTCCAGTCGGGTGCTCATCTCGAACGCGAAGCGGCCATCGGCGCCGTCGAGGGGTGCATCGAGGTCCTGCTCCAGCGAGCGTCCGCTCAGGCGCAGGGAGCGGACACGGAAGGTGTCCCGGGCCGCCACGCTGGCCGGGTTCCAGCCCTTGGCGGCAGAGAGCTTCACGAGGGCGCCCGGCGCGAAGGCGTCCGCGGGCATGCGCCGCCACGTCAGGTCCAGCATCCACCCTCGCGGCTTCAGCCGGAGCTGCTCCTGGTCCACCCGCGCCTGCACCACGTCGGCCAGGGGCGTGCACAGGAGCACGTCCTGGCGCAGGCCCGTCACCGCCCGCGCGTGGGTCAATGACTGGCGCTGGGGGCGCTCGGCCACGGCGTTGATGACGGTGGCGCCATGGCGGAGGACCTCGGGCAGGAGGACCTCCACCGAGGCCACGTCGGAGGACTCCAGCTCCATGGGCTTGCCCGATGCGGGCTTCGCGCCGCGCAGGGTGTAGCCGCCCGTCGGCGCGTCGTAGGTGAGTACGCCGTGGTGACGGTCCAGGTACCACAGCAAGAAGTCGTGGAAGCTCGCGCCCGCCTCTCGCTCCAGACCGAGGAACAGCAGCGGGTGGGTGACGCCGAGCACCGCGTCCCAGTCGTAGCTCAGGTGCAGCTGGTCGCCCTTGTGGTCCTCGAGGACGTCCTTGAAGGTCTTCTGCGTGTACAGCGCGCAGGGGTGATGCTGGCGCCACAGCAGGCGCGCCGCGTCGATGAAGCGCACGGTGTAGCGGCGGTGCAGGAGGGGCGAGCTCCTCGCGGGCTCGGCCGACAGCTCCACCAGCTCCTTGGACGACACCAGCGCCACGAGCTTCAGGGGCGTGGTGCGCTGCGCGGGCCGCGTGTCCGTGTGGACGGCGCGCAGCTCCAGCGACACCTCTCCCAGGTCCGACCGGAGGAACGCGGGCAGGAGGGTGTCCTTCTTCGCGCCGCTCGCGGGGGGTGGGTCCGCGAGGATGAACTCCACCCGACCCTCCACGCCCCAGCCGTGCAGCTCCAGGTCGAAGGCGCGGATGTTCCCGGGAGCGATGACGTGGGCCTCTCCGCCGAGGGTGAGGGTCAGCCAGACGGCGAGCCGGTCCTCGTGCATGTCAGTCCTTCCTCTCCAGCCGCACGCGGCTGCTCACGGTGTCGAAGCGCAGGTCCAGTCGGACGGGGGCGCCTCCCAAGAGGCCCGTCACCTCGAAGTGCAGGTGCAGCGCGCCATCCTGTCCGCGCGGCGTCACCTCCACGTCGCGCAGCCGGGGCTCGTACCAGGCCACCTGTTGTCTCAAGGTCTGCGTGAGGAAGGGGACCAGCTCCTGGCCGCCTCGGTCCGCGGTGGGGTCTCCCAGCCCGAAGCCGCGCTGGAAGGCGCCGTGGCCCTCGCGCGTGTTGAGCACGGCCTCCAGGTTGCGCAGCACGGGGGCCAGCGCATCCGCGGTGGGGCCGCTGAAGCGGTCGAGGAACGGGCGGCGCGCCATGTCAGGTCCTCCGCCAGTAGAGGAAGACCTGGGCGCCCTCGAGCGGCGGCGTCACCGACAGCGCCACCGCGTCCTCGCGCAGGGCGGCCCGCCACTCCTCGCCGTCGGTCGCGAGCTGGTACCAGTCGATGTCCGCGTCGAACGCATGCGGGAAGGCGGGGTAGGGGACGTGGCGGAGCGTGAGCCCCTTGAGGGCCAGCCGCTTCACCAGGGACAGCCGCAGCGGGCTCGCGAGCTTCACGCCCTCCAGGCTCCGAGGCATGTCACGCGCCTGACGCCGCACCAGCAGATAGAAGTCGTCCGGGAGGGGCTCCTGCTGGGGGAGGCCCGACAGGAGGAAGCGTCCGTCGCGACAGTCGAACGCCTGGAACGAGCGCTGGCTCGTGCTCGGGCGCAGGCCGCGCTCCAGCAGCGTCATCCACCGCCACAGGCCCGGGCCGGGCTCGTCGTGCCGGTAGGCGGGCAGCTCCTCTTCCGGCTCACACTCCAGATAGCAGCACAGCTCCAGGTAGAGCTGGCGCAGCGCCGTGAAGAGGTGGTGGGTGGGCAGGTGGAGCCCCTGGCGCATGTCCTCGCGCAGGCCCTGGACGGCGCGCACCTGGCACAAGGCCCGGCGGGTGTCGGAGCGCCTGTCTCCGCGCACGAAGTTGTCGCGGAGGGCGGTGCGCAGCTGGCCGCGCGCCTGGTCCAGCAGCGCGTCCAGGTGGGCGAACAACTCCGTCAGGAACGGGTGGGGGCCCGTGCGAGAGAGGGGCGGGAGCTGGACGCGCGACAGCTCCCATTGGCCGTGCTCGTTCCTGGCCAGCTCCGCGAGCGCGAGCGTGCCGCGCGCCCCCTCCGTCGCCGGGTCCACGGAGAGCCGCAGGACGTGCAGCGCCCGGTGGAGCGAGGGCGGGTCCTCCGCATACAGCGGGCTGCGCTCGGCGCCGTGCTGCTCGTGCATCAGGTGCAGGTACACGGTGAGGCGTGAGCGGCCCGTCTCCTCCAACGAGAAGGGCGCCACCGTGGCGTTGCCGGGCACCTGCACCAGGTGTCCCCCGGGCATGAGGGCGGTCAGCGAGCCGAGGACGAAGAGGCCCTCGGCCAGCCGGGCCGTATCGAGCTCGAGCGCTCCAATGCCAGACAGCGGGACACCCGTGAGCTCCGCGGTGAGCCGTGCCTCGGCCGAGAGGATTTCGTCCTGGGTCCGGAAGTGCTCGGGCAGGAGCAGCTGCCCGGCCTGCCAGCGGATGCGGGCGATTCTGGGAGGAGTCATGGCGTGCGCGGGCTCGAAGGGGGCGGGCGTCTACCCGTTCTTGGAGCCCCACTTCTTCTCGACCTTCATCTGCGGCGCGCTGGCGATCGTCACCTGCTGTGGCTTGGGCTGCGGCTTGACGGCGAGCTGGAAGGTGAAGTTCGGGGGCGAGCTGACCAGCTCCGACGCATCGTCGGAGACTCGCAGCGTCAGCACCTCGTTGTCCTTCGCCACCACTCCGGCGAGCTTGTCCTTGTGGAAGCAGGACTTGAAGTAGGTCTTGTCCTGCGCGTCGTACTGATAGACGGCGAAGCTGAAGACCACCTCGGTGTTCGTCAGGTCGCCCAACAGCAGCATGGCGAGCGTCTGGCGGTTCTGGAGGGAGAGCTGACCCAGCAGCTGAATCGGGTCCGTGATGCCCGTGTCCCAATTGAACTTGCTGAGCACGGCGACGACCTTGAGGTCCTTGGTGGGCTGCTCCGGATTCTTGATGCTCTCCAGGTCCGCCTTCAGCTCCTTGCCTCCCACCTTCATGGAGAGCACGACGCCGATATGGGATTGCTTGTCCTTCTTGAAGTTGAACGCGTGGTACACGTCCAGCGTGCGGCTGAATCGAATCATGACGCTCTCGGGTTGAGGGGAAGGGGGCTAGCCGAGCCGCGACTCGAGCTGGAGCTCGACGTCGAGACCCTCGAACTGGATGTGGGGGAGGACGGAGACCTTGCAGTCGTACCAGCCAATCTCGCCCGGGCGCCTGGTCACCTGGACCTGGGCGGCCTTGAACGGGAAGCGGCGCAGCGTGAGGTCATCCGGGTTGCTGACCGCCGTCACGTAGTCCATCAGCCAGTGGTTGATCTGCTGGTGGATGTAGACGTCATCCGCGGAGCTGCCGATGTTGTCGCGCATGATGCTCTTGATGTAGTGCGCGAGCCGGGTGACGGAGAACGTGTACGCCAGGTTGGTGACGAGCTGCGCGTTCTCCGAGTCCTTGGGGTCCTTGTATCGTTTGGCGCGCTTGATGGACGGGGTGCTGAAGAACGTCGCCTCGGCCTCGTTCTTCCGGTACACCAACGGCATGAAGCCGTGGCGGACGAACTCGTACTCCCGGAAGTCTGGGATGCACATCTCCACCGGCATCCGCAGCTCCTGCTGACCGCGCAGGGAGAAGGTGTCCACTGGCAGGCCCTGGACGCGCCCGCCGCCCTTGGGGCCGCGGATGGACTGACACCAGCCGGACAGCTCGAAGGCCTTCGCCACGTTGCGGCCGAACAGGATGGCGGCGTTGCCCCAGAGGTACTTGCTGGAGTCGCCGTGCGCCTCCTCGGTGAAGTTGAGCACCTCGCACGGGGAGGTGACGGGGTTGTAGGGCAGCCGGACGACGTAGCGCGGCAGCGCCAGGCTGATGTACGCCCCGGACTCGCTCTCCCGCAGCTCTGCCCACTTGCCGTAGCGCGGGTGGTTGAGCACGCCATCCAGGCTCTTGAGTGACTCGAGCTGCTCGATGTTCTCGCAATCGAAGAACTTGTGGCTCGCGGACGCGACGAAGGGACAGTGCGCGGCGTTGGCCACCCAGCTCATGCGCTCCAGCCATTGGAGGTCCGGCCGGGACGCGGTGAACTCATACAGCCCCAGCATCACCCCGAAGGGCCGCCCGCCGTACTGGTCGTACTCCTGGGTGTAGACCTTGGAGAAGAGCGAGCTGGAGAAGATGCTGCTCGCGTTCTTCTCGAAGTCCTGGGCCAGCTCCTGCTTGGCCACGTCCAGCACGTCCAGGGTGATGTTGGCCTGGAAGTTGGTGGTGTTGACCAGGTCCTCCACGCCGCGCCAGGTGGACTCGGCCTGCTGGAAGGTCTCGTGGTGGAGGATTTCGTTCACCTGGGCCTGGATGACCTCGTCCAGGCGGGCCACGGCGCTCATCACCTGGCCCTTGTCGAAGCGGGGCCGGCTGTCCTCGTCCTCGAGCGGCTTGACGTTGTGGAGCAGCGCCGCCAGCGCGGAGAGGAACCGGCTGTCGGTGGAGATTTCGCTCTCCTGGAGCGAGGTGGGGACCAGCCCCGTGCCAATCATCGGCTCGGCGGACGTGGGGGGGGAGCCCAGCCCCCGACTCTTGAAGAGCTCTTGCAGGTAGTTTTTCTCGGCCATGTGGTGTGCCCTGGAGGTGAGAGGGGTGGGGTCAGGCGCTCTTCGTGTCACCCGGCGGCAGGCGCAGGTGCTCGAAGCCCTTGAGGGACTCGCTCTCCAGCAGGCGCTGGATGTCTTCGGGACGCGAGTACAGCTCGGAGAGCGTGCGCCAGAGCTCCTTGCGGTTGTCGATGTCCGCCTGCATCTCCAGCAGGAGCTTGCGCATCAACAGCAGGGCCTTGAGCTTGGGCACGTGCTGGACGAACTCGTCCGGGTGGAAGGACTTCATCCGCTCCAGGGGGAGCTTCACGTCGAGCGTGCCCTCTGCGTTGGGGGAGGTCCGGTCCGGAACCTGGAACTGGAGGGACATGCCCATGTCCTTCATCACGTCATCCAGGCCGCCCGGCTTCACGGAGCGCAGCTTGCGCTCGTCCAGGTCCACCTGCCGGTCCTTCGACGAGCCGAGCGAGAGGTCCGCGAGGACGAGCATGCGGAAGGGCAGGTCGACCTCCTCCTCCTGGCCGTTGATGGTGGTGCGGTAGGTGAGGGTGATGCGTGACGTGGGTAGGGTGTCTTGGATGGACACGGGGGCAGCTCCTCCAGAGCACAGGTGAGGCCTGGTGACGCAGCAATCTGGAGGACGCGGCCGAGCCGCGCTGTGAAGGAATTCATAGGCGGAGTGTGAGTCTTTTCACAGCACGCCCCCGCGAGCGCCAGGAGAGTGGCGGAGGCCGGGACGCGCGTCGCGTCGGGTGATCGAAGGTGACATGTTTTGTACCAATGCGCACTGTCCGGGGCGCAAGGCCTCGGGCTCCGTCCAGGACCAGGACGGCGCTGACTGTCTTCATTGCAAGAAGCCGTTGTCCGACCCGAAGGACGCCCTTCGGGGGCTCGAAGCCGCGCTGAAGAACCTGGAGGGCTACGAGATACAGCTCGAGGCGGGGATGGCGAGCGGTGACGGCCTCGCCGAAAGGGTGCTTGGCTCGAACGGGCGGGTCTCGGACGCGTTGATGGCCTTCGCGAGAGCGGCCATCCAGGAGGAACTCAAGGAGGAGCGGAGTTACATCCAGGAGTGTCGCGAGTCCTTGAAGGCTCAGCTGGCGTGGCACAAGCAATCCTCGCGGGTTCCGTTCCAGGAGGCGTTGAAGACGCTCAGAGCCGAGGTCGCCTCGAAAGCCGCGAGGGAGGCCACGGACTCGGTGAAGGCGTTGGCCCGGAGGGAGTATCACGCCGCCATTCGACTGATGTTGATGAGTCGGGGCTTCATCGTGGCTCCCGAGGACACGGCGTTGGGGGCGGTGTTCCCGCGGAATGAGTGGCTTCGGGATATGGTGTCGGAGAGTCAGTTCCTGGCGAGCGCGAAGTCCATCTCCGATGGGTTGATGACGCGCTACGCGTTGCTGGGAGACGCGCAGTTCTCGCTGAATCGTCTCCTGAGCTTCGGGACGGACACCCTGCGCGACTTCCATCACACGGTGGGGTGCATCTGTGTGTCCTGGACTCGCCATCAAGGGGAGTCTGGGCCTGTCTACGTGCCGGTCCTGGGTGTCTCCAGTGTCTCCAAGGCCGACCCCGATGCGGAGTACTTCGGGCGATACGGTCGACACCTGGGCCTTCCGAACTTCGAGCGGTGCGCGCCGCTTCCCGACTTCGAGGAGCGCGGTTACAACAGCAGCGCTGCGTACACTCGTGGGGTGGCCGAGATCCGGGAGAAGCACACCGGGACGGGACCTGAGCTGGGCGTGAAGATGAGGCAGTTCGCCGAGGATGCCAGGGAGGCACACAGAATCGAGCTTCCCAAGCAGCGAGTCGCCCACGCGTTGAATTTCAACTACGAGACGATGATCCACAGGACCAACCTCGCCGCGCTGGGCTACCGCGCGCGCACGCTGCTGAAGCTGAGGCGGCCCGCGCGCCAGGCGTTGATGAGCTATGTGTCGTTCGCGGAGGTCGGCAGCATCGGCGTCAAGGAGACCTCCATGGAGACACCCCAGGTCGCCCCCGGCGTGGACTTGTCCCTGGCACACTGGCACTCGCTGAACTGCGCGGAGCCAGCGGCGCTCATGACGGCGTCGTCGTACTTCTGTGAGGGCGCGGATGTGCTGGTGTGCTTTCCATACGAGGGGATCAATGACGTGGGGGATTTCTGCAACCGGCCGAAGGAGACGTGTCCCTGGTGCGCCGCCGTCGAGCTTGGCTTCCGCAGCGTCAGTCCGAATCCCAATGGCCCGGCCTCCGGCATCAAGAGCGGGGACTGGTCGACGCAGTACACCCTGCCGCTTCGCGATGAGCCCTCCTCCACGCTCTCCACGGGGGCGGACTTCGATGCCTTCAGCTCCGAGAACGAGGTCATGCGCGCGACGCTGAAGACGCTGGCCGGGCTCGAGTCCTTGGGGTTGGTGAAGAACAACGACATGAAGTCAGCGGCCTACAGCTCCGTGGTGCAGACCAAGATTGGACGGGTGCGCTCGATGTATTACCTGCTGGGCCTCCTGGACCGCGAGGTCGTGGCCCTGGACCGCCCGATGTTCCGCTACGCCGAAGGGGTGTTCTAGGCCCGTCGCATCCGGGCGGCGGGGGACGCTTCGCGCGACTTCGCCGCCACACCCGGAACCGGTGGGGTACCCCGGAACAGCAGGTGCCGTGCGAGGGACGGCTCGACCTCCATCAGCGGGGTATGCCCCAGGTAGCTGTCTTGCTGGAGCCGCGCGGGGCCCGGCGGCTCTCTCAAGACCATCCAGACGCCCAGCGGAGCCGACGTCCGCGCCAGGAGCGGCAGGACTCCCTGGGACAGCCTGCGCGGCGCCTCCAAAGCCCACGGGATGCCCGTGCCGCAATGGCAATCATCAAAGACGAGCGTGATCTCCACGCCGCCCGTGGGCACCGAGGCGAACCCTCCCATCGCCGTCGTGTCCCCCAGTCGTGTGGCGCTCACCTGGGCGCCGCGAGTCTCGAGCCTCCGCGGATACACCTCCCTGCGCACCGACACCTCGGCTTCCGGGTAGGCGCGCGAGAACAGCCAGTGGAGGGTGCTCGGGCTGGTGAGGTTCATCAGGCTCAAGCGGCTCCGGGTGGCGGCCTCCCAGCCGGGCAGCAGCGTGGAATCCCGCTCGGGATGGAGCCCCGCGAACCGGGCTCGGAGCAGCGCGTGGTCGAAGTAGCCGAGGAGCCGCTCCATCCGCTCGGTCTCCGCCGGGTCCAGGTGCTCCACCTGTCGCAACAGGAACATGGGCAGCGGCGACTGCACCCCGAGCAGCCCCAGATTCACCGTGAGGATGACGCGGCGGCGCGGCACGTCGAGGAACTGGATGTCGTCCACCAGGTGGCCCTGGTGCGCCAGCGTGCGGTGGCTGCGGTACTCAATCGCGTCCTCGCCATAGCCCGCGGCGGCGAGCAGCGACAGCAATGCGGGGATGTCGAAGTCGCGGATGCGCTCGCGGATGCGCTGCTCGAGCCGAGGGCTGTTCATGGCCTGTCCCCCGTGCTGGACGAGCCGCGCACGAAGGCCTCCAGGTCCGTCCGATAGAGCTGCTCGAGGACGCGCCCACCCAGGGACCTGGCGCCCTGGAGCCGGGGCTCGAGGTGCTCGGCGTGCTCGCTCATGCCCGCGAGGAATGGGGAGAAGAGCGAGGGCAGATAGGTGAGCGGGTCGAAGTGTTCGATGACGTGGAGCACATCCGTGGCGACCACGCTTGCGCGTGTGTAGTCCTGGCGCTTCACCAGTTGCTCGAAGGCAGCCAGCTTCCGCAGCAACTGCTCGAACGCGGGTGAAGGCGCGGGCGGGGATGACCGCGGCTCGCGTTCCGGAGGGGCCACGGTGGGCTCGGGGATGCGCACCTCGTCCGGGGCTGTGGGGGCCGCGCGCGCTTCTGTCGTCACGGCCACCTCGACAGGGTCGGCGCGAGTCTCCGGTGGGGGCTCGACCGGCCGGGGGAAGCGCTCGCGATTCTCGGTCAGCCAGCCCACCACCTGGACCAGCCTGCTCGCGCCGCCTTTCGCGTTCAGCCGCTGTTCGAGCAGCGCGACCAGCGCGCGGGCCTGCTCGAGCGCCTCCTGGATGTGCGGCTCCGTGCACGTCGAGCACCAGCGCTCCCACACGTCGTCCTGGGCCCGTCCATGGAAGTCCAGGTGTCGGTGCAGGGACCTGAACAACCACAGCAGGCCGCTGTCGGCCAGGAGGGCCTTGTTGTCCTCGGGCCCGAGCCGCTCCCAGCCTCGCGTGAAGACGTCGTGCAGCGTGGAGAGCAGCGCGGGCAGGGCCGAGACCCCATGCGACAGGAAGGCACCGAAGACATACGGGCCCACCAGCCGCACGTCCCGAACGCCTTCGCGCAGCAACGCCTCGGAGGTCCGCGCCGCCTCGTCATGGGCGCCGCGAGCCATCATCGCGATGACCCTCTCGACGCGCGTCTCCCGCTGCTCGTCCGCCAGGGAGGACGGAGGGCCGGAGCCCGCATCCAACACGGAGTCCAGCGCGCGGAGCGCCGCCGCGTGCTCAGCCATCCTGCACCACCGTCTGCCCGGGCTTCTCGACCTGGATGACGCCCCCCCATTGGCACTTGCATTTGGACCCACTGTCCAGCGCCGGTTGGTTGCCGATGAGCACCTTGGGACAGCCAGGGGCCCAGGGCGCCAGCGTCACGGGGAAGCAGGGTGCGGGGGTGGGCTTCCCCATCGCCAACGCGGTGGCCAGCATCACCAGGGGGTTGGTCGGCGACTGGCACGCGCCGAAGGGCAGGATGTTCAAGAAGGGCTTGTTGTCGAGGATGTTGGCGGCGGGCATGCCCGCGAGCACCTTGTTCACCGGGAGCACCCACAGGGGTGACGCCGCCTTGCCGAAGCTGCAGCGGAGACTGGCGCCCATGACGACCTGGTCCGCCATCGGGTCAGCTCCTTGGATTCAGTGGGGCGAGTGGCCGCAGTCGGCCGCGCAACGCGGTGAGGGTCTGGAACAAGGGGTCGGTGGCCTTTCGATGGAGCGAGCCCGTCAGGTACTGCGTGTGACACCACGCCGGATCCACCCGGTCGTCCCGGAGCCTCGGGTACAGGGGGAAGATCTCGACCCGGTCGGGGAGGTGCTCGGGGCCCAGGCGCTGCTCGAGCCGTCGGCGCACCTCCGCGAGCAACGGAGCTGTCTGCCTCGGCGCCTCGCCGGTGAAGACGAGCAGCACCCGACATGGTGCCCCCGTCGGGCCGCCCGTGGGGAGGACGAGCAGCGACGTGGAGACGGGCGGCTCCAGGTCATCCAATGCGTCCGTCACCTCGTCGGTGGGGATGACGTGTCCATCGCGTCGCGCGTCGCGGGAGCCCGCGTGGAGGTACTGCTGGCGGACTCGAGAGAGGACGAGGTGGCCCGGAGGCCGTCCCTCCTCGGGCAACAGCGTGAACAGGCCCACGTCCGTGGGGGCTGGCTGGCCGCTGCGGTGGAGGTCCTTGAGCGCCCACCGGCGGCCGGGCGCGGGCGCGGCCTCGGCGTGGACGTCGCCCACGCGGCGAGGTGAGCAGAGCACCGCGCCTCCCGCCGTCGAGTCCACCAGGACGTTGGCGCAGGGGGCCGAGGACAACCCGCATTGCTGCACCCACGCCTTCCAGCGCTCGCCGTCGAGCGGCGTCTCGGGGTCGCGGAACCAGCCCTCCACGTTCGCCAGCGGGGTCCGCGTGCGCAGCATCAGGTCCCTCAGCGCTGGGGTGACGCCGAGCGCGCGCACGGGATGTTCCGTCAGCAGCGCTGGGCGCGCCTCCAGGTCCGACGGCTCCAGGTGGAGGAAGGTGGCGCCGCGCAGCAGCGTCGAGAAGACGAGCGCGGGCAGGTGCTGAAGCGGGTGGAGTCCAGGCGCGGCCAGCTGGTCTCCGGGGGCCAGCGCGAAGGTGAGCAACCCATCCACCAGCGCGCCCAGCCACGCGTCCGCGGCCTTGAGGGGCACGGGTCGCCACGAGGGGTCCGCCAGTGGGGAGAAGAGCAGGCCCACGGGCTCATCGGGCTTGTAGCTGTGCGAGGTGGCCGTCGGAGTCGAGGCTTCGATGAGCGGCAACAGACTTCGGGCGTGGGTGCCCAGGAGCGGAGTCTGGTGAGGCTCGGCCACCACGTGCTCCGGCGCGAGCGCGTCGAGTCGGCGCGAGACGAAGCGTGTGCCCGTGGGCGGCAGGAGGCTGACGCGGGCGCCCAGGCACAGGGCGGCGCAGAGGCTCACCCACAGCTCGGGGCCTGGATGGAGCAGCAGGCACACGCGCGCGCCGGGCCTGACGCCTCGCTGCTCCCACGTCGTGGCCCGTCGCGTGGCCTGCTCGTGCAGCCGCCGATAGCTCAGCGTCCTCCACCCGTGGGGGCGCTCGTACGTGCGCAGCGCGATGAGGTTCGTGGTGGCGTGACGGCCCACCAGGTCGTGGAAGAAGTCATGGTGCTGGCCCACGCGGCTCTTGAGGGGCGCGCCTCGGCCCACGTGCGCGGAGGCCAGCGCCGCGGTGAAAGCGGCTGGCTCGGTCCAGCTTCGGTGGAGCCACTCAGGGAGGTCCTCGGAGGGCGCGGCCTGCTCGACGTGATGGAGGATGGCGTGGAGGTCGAAGGTCATGGTGACTCCTCGACGCGAGGCGCGGACCCGCTCGAGACGCGCACCTCGACCCGCCGCGCGTGTGCGCGCTCCTCGGGCTCGGTGGACGTGCGCGCGTCGGCGATGCGCACGCGGATGTGCGCCATGGACACTCCCCGGTCCGCGAGGTATCGCGCGACGGACTGGGCCCTGCGCAGTGGCAACAACGGGTCCGAGAGCTCCGCGGCCTCCTGGCCCACGTGTCCCTCCAACTGGATGACGAGCGCACCGGAGAGGCGGCTCACGTGCTGGGCCACGGCGCGCAGTGGCCCCAGGTCGCCGGACAGCTCGGCGTGTCCCGGCTCGAAGAGGACCGCGGCCTGGAGGACAGGGGGTGTGCTCGCGGGGGACCCGGTGGGGAGCAGCTCCCGGGTGGGGACGGGCTCCACGCTCGGGGAAAGGACCGTCTCCAAGGTGTCGGGCGTATCGTGCTCGAGGCGGAGCGCAGGAAATGCTTCCACGAGCCGCTCCAGGCGGGCGGGGGGCTCCGAGCGGAAGGTGAGGCCCACGAGGGCGCGAGCGGCGGGGGTGCCCGGGGTGTTGCCGAGTCCAGGGCCCACCAGCGCGCTCAGCTCCCAGCTCGTGGCGACGGGCACCCGGACTCCCGCCAGCGCTTCGATGGACGGCTGGCGGGCGTCGCTGGCGAAGGCGCTTCGGAGGCTGAGCTCACCGCGCCAGCCCCGTCGGGCCAGTGCGACGCCCGCCCCGAGACGCAGCTCGGGCACCTGCTTCGACGAGGTGGCGCCGATGCGGGGATGCGCGGAGCGCAGCAGAACGCCCGCGTCGAAGGAGGGATGGAGTGGCCCCCAGCTCCAGCCCGCCGCCGCGCGGGCATGGGCTCGCAGCGCCGGGTCGCGCGACAGGGCCGCGCTGCTGCCCACGGGGAGCCCCACACCCAGGTCCACCGAGAGGTCCACGGGGTGCTCCCGACGCCGTGACAGCAAGCCGAGCCGCGCCTGGAGCACGGGGGTTCCGAGCCCCCGTGCGCTCACGGCGGGAAGCGCCAGGGCGCTGACGTCCGCGCCTCGCTGCCAGAGCACCGCGGGCACCTGCGCGCCGACCTCGAGCCACGGCAACACGCCATGGCTGCCCGCCAGCAGCAGGGAGGTGCGATGGCGGACCCGGGCCAGCTGACTCGCTCCGTTGCGCACCACGAGCGGCTGGAGTTGGTAGTGGCCGAACAGCCCCACGTTCCACGCGGAGGGCGCGAGCAGCTCGCCGCTGCCGACCTGGAGCGTGCCCCGGCCGGTGTTGAGCTCCATTCGCTCCAGCTCGAAGCTGGCCCCGGGGACCTGTGCCCCGGCCGTCGAGCCCGACAGGAGGAGCGCCACCACGGCGCCTCGTCGCGAAGTGGGGAGGGGCATGGGGCGCACTGTGCTGACGCGGCCCCAGGGGAGCTGTGAGCGGCTTCACGAGGTACTTGTGATGAGCTTCACAGCCTCGGTGGATGGCGCGGCGGTCCAGACACGCGCCCGGTCCATTCACCATCTCCCGCGCCGGACGTCATCGGGAGATGGTGTTGATGCGCGTCATCGGTCTGTTTGACATCCAGCGGGCCATGGCGGCGAGCAGGCGCACCTCGTCGTCACGGGCCTTCTATCTCGCGTACAACGGCACGGGGCGGCTGGCGGCGCTCCATTCCGACGCCTCGCGTTCCGCGGTGCCCCTCGTCCGCTATCGCTACGTCGACGGTCGACTGACGGAGGTCACCGACGGCGCCGGCTTCACGAGCGCCTATGCGTATGACTCCGCGGGGCGGATGGTCCGCGAGGTGACTCGCACCGGCGCGGTGTGGACGTTCACGTTCGACGGCACTCCGACGAGCGCAGCACTCGTTTCGAATACGACGCGGGAGGGTTGTTGCTGCGCGCCGTCTGTCCGGATGGCTCCATCTTCGTCTACCGCCGCTTCGGGTGCAGCCGACGGTTCACCCAGTTCAGTCATGGCGCCCAGGTGCTCCGCTACCAGTGGAGCCAGGTGCCCTCGCTGCTGACCGAAGTCATCAATGCCGCTGGCGAACGATACTCCTTTGAATACGACGAGGACGGCCGCTTGTCCCGGGAAGTCACCGCCCATGACACCTGCTACGAATACGAACGCGACGGGCGTCTCTCGGTGATGGCCGTGGGTGGGCAGCAAATCCACTTCGAGCGGGATGGGTTGGGTCGGGAGACCTCCCGCGCGCTCCTGGTGGTGCACGCGCTGTCCCCCAGGTGCCGCCTCGAACCACGCCGGAGGGGCACACTGGGGCACACGGTGGCTCCGTCACTGACTCGAAGGACTACCAGCTCCGTTCAGGCTTCGTCGTCCGGCAGGAGCGTCCGTAGAAGCTCGTCGTCGGGTCCGAGTGGGCGCCATCCAGCTGAAGGTGGATTTGCAAGGAGCGCGTCTCCGACCCGCCGAGCGCGCTCCTTGTGTGTCTCCGGAGAATAGGCAGACCACGAGCCAAGGGCCTTGGCCACCTTGAATCGGTTTGCATCATCCATCACGGTGGGCCAACCGCTGGGGAGACTCTGCGACAGGAGACGCACAAGGACATCGCGGGTAAACCGCGTGACCTTCTTGGTCCTTTCCGCCTCTGCCAGCATACCGCTCAAGATCTGCACGGCAGCAACGTCGTGGCCAAGCTCGTCGGCCAGCACATGCAACGGAACGGCCGGGCGCGAATCGGCAAAGGCGGTCAGTGAGTCGAAACCTCGCTCGCGGACCCGTTCGTATAGGCGTGCCTTGATGTCGCCCCGCCAAGCTTCTCCGCCGCTCATCGTCCTCTCCCGGAAGTGAAGTTCATCGGGATCCTGTAGTCCGTCATGCGCTCCGCGACGATGTCCAGTACCTCATTCCGCGTCAACATCCGGCCAGCCTTCGCTTCGGCGTCTCGGAGGGCCTCCATGATCATCCGACTCCACTCTCCGGGCCACATGCGCCCCAGCTTCCAGTTCCCCCCTCCGTGAATCGCCTCGTGGTGGGACTTCTCCAAGCGGACACAGAACTGGTCGATGTCCATGTCGCCCTTGAAGCCGCGCTGCTCGAACCACTCGCGATGCTCCTTCGGCATGACATGGTGCCTTGGCGCCTCGGACATGCCCGCCCCAGCTCTACCTGTCACCCGCATACCGCGCACCTCGGGACTGTCCCCCAGCGCTTCTCGCACGCCTTCGGGCAAGTCCTGGTGCGCCTGGGCCATCATCACCTGCCCACCGTGGATGCGGACCGCCGCGCTCACGACGGGAAGCGAGATGACGCCCGCCTGCACCAGCCTTCGCATCATCTCCACCCACTCAGCGGAGACGACGAGCTGGGAGCCCGCCATGACGCCGCCTGAACTCATGACGAGTCCCACGCCGAGCGTCGCAGGGGCGGACGGTGGAAGCCTGGGCATCCCCAACTTCAGCGTGGAAATCATGGCGAGCATCTCCAACACCTGCGCCGCCACCATGACCTTGCCCCCGGTCTCCATGGCGGCCTTGGCATCCGCGTGCATCATGTTGAACTCGCGCGTCAGCTTCCCCATCAGCTCGGGCATCGCGAGTGCCGCCGCCTCCACTCGCTCGGGGTCGCGAGAAGCGAGGTCCGCGAGCGTGGGCTCCATCAAGCCCTGAACGCGGTGGAGGTCCACGAACAGCTTCTCGTCGCCGCACATCGGGCATTCGCGCAGCAGGACGTCGGAGAGCTGGAGGAAGTCCACCCAGGTGGCGAACAGCAGGGCACCGAACATCGCGGACTGGAGCCGTGGGCCCGCCATGCGAAGGAGGGCCAACTCCATCTCCGAGTCCTCCACCTCCGACGCGCCCCCCGCCAGCATCGTCGCGCTTCCGAGGGCGCCGCGAATCCACGCCACTTCATGGGTGCCGTGGTCGAGATAGCGAGTGAACGCTCCCCCACTGAGAGCCCTGCCACTGAACACGGGAGCGCTCTTCGCGAGTTTGGAGAACATGGCTTCGGACTCCTTCAGCGAGTCCTTCACCTCGTCGAGGGAGTCAAGGAAGGCTTGCCGCGCCGAGGCGGCTTGCGGGCCTCTGCCTCCGACAGCTCCAGATGCGGTGCCAGGTGCTGCCTTCGTTGCCGCACCTCGTGGCCCGACATGACGGAAGAGGCGCTGCCCAGCCCCAGAGCCCGCGAGGGAGTACGGAGGGGAGCCGGAGGCATGAGGACCTTCGTCACTCAGCACGTCCTCCCGCTCGGGAGAGGTCCCCCCGCGAGGCGTGTAGCTCAGCGTTCCGCCCCGCCCGGGAGCCTGCGGCACCGACGCGCATCCCGTGGCAAGCAACACGAGCAGGAGCAGTGCGTTAGCGCGCATTGTCCACCCCCAGGCCCACCGAGGCGAAGGCCCCGGGTCGCAGCGTCCCGTCAGCCGTAGGGAACAGCAGCGTGCCGCCCGTCCCCATCGCGTAGAGCTTCCCGCCGAGGAACCTCCAGCGAACCTCCGCCGCCCCCAGGTAGCGAGCCCCGGGCTTCCCAGTTCCAACGGCGAGCCCCTTTACCGCGACTTCCAAGGCGCGCGCGAAGAGCTGCACCGCCGCGCGACCGTCCACGTCGACGCGCCCCCAGGAGAAGGCTTCCGCGCCCACCGAGAGGCGCAGGTGCTTGTAGGGCCCTCCGTAACTGACTGCATCCCACTCCACGAGGGCTTCCGCGAATGCGGAGTAGCCGTCCGGGAAGTGCGCATCCGCGAGCGGCACGCCATTGGAGCCAGCCGACTGGAAGCGTGCCAGCTCGTAGTCCGCGCCGAAGAAGCCTTGCCGGAAGCCGCCATGCTGGCGCCTCGCCTCCAACCGCAGGCGCAGGTTGAATCTCTCGGAGAGGGAGTCCACCCCGCCCCCCACGACAGCACCCCAAGCGCCGCCCTGTCCGGGACGACCACCCCACCCGGCATTCACGTAAGCCTCCATGCCGGGCCGCACGACCACCACCGCCATGGCGTCCAGGTGGGCCAGCGTCATCGACGGCGCTGCCCCTCCCGCTCGCCCCCAGTCATGGACGGCGGACACGGCCAGCGTGTACCGGCCCCGCTGCTTGGGCTGCCCGAAGAGGAGGTGCTCCATGTCCAGGGAGAACTCCGCTCCCAACAACCGCGTGCCGAGTACATCCGAGGCGAACGCTTCCGTGTAGAGCGGGCCCAACGTGCCGGTGAAGATGCCTCCGGCCGGGTGGTAGTTCGGATTGGTCCGGTTGGAGTAGCGACGGACCAGATGACCCGAGAGGAGCCTGTGTTCCTCCAGCGGGCCAAACCAGATTCCGAGCGGCGCGTTATCCGAACCCAACAGGAGCCCGCGAACGAGCTGCCCCCAATCCGAGAGCGAGTCCCAGTCCTCGCGACGCACGAGGGCCCTGCCGTCATTCCCACCCCAAAGACGAAAGCGCACGGGCGCCCCAAGGTTGACGCCGAACTCGGGGCCACCATCGATGATGAACGTGGGCTCCACCTGCACGAAACCCTCGTCGTCCCCCGCGCCAGCGCGAGGCAACAGCGCGAGCGACGTGGCTTCCACGCGCGTCAGGTAGTGCCACTTGCGTGCGGGTGGTGCAGTCGGGGCGGTGGATGATTCTTCCTGCGGGGCGGGCGGCTCCGAGGCCCCTCCCAGCGTCGGCAACAGCAACAGCAGCAGCGCGGCCAGACAGCTTCGCTTCCTGTGCATACACGCCTCCTGTGCGTACCCCGGAATGAGGCACGAAGAACACACGTCTCCCGGTCGGCTGGAGCGACTCGCGCCGCGCCGGTGGTGAATCCACGGTGGTGAGGGGAAAGAGGTGCCGCCGCTACGCGCTCGGCTGCTTCGTCAACGTGCGACGGCGCGGATCTGCACCGGGCTCCGTTGGCACTTCATCGGGGGCGCGCGACGACGTGCGCGGCGTGCCCCGAGGCGAGACAGAATCCGTGGTGGGCTCGGAGCGGCGCCACACCTCGGTAACAGGGGGTGTGATGCCACCTTCGTCGCTCGGCAACTCGAAGTCCCAGAGTCCCTCGCTGGCCTCCCCGAGCGCGTGCTGGGCCTCCTGCAATGCCTCCGCGCGCGTGTACCCGCCCAGCCGCGCCAACTGCGCACGAAAGACAAGCTCCACCTCCGCCGCTGTCCCGAAGCGCTCGGCGGGGTTGCGGCACAGCAACGTGTGGAGGATGTCCCGGAGCGGCACCGAGAGCCCTTGCGCCGCATGCTCGACATCCTCGGAGCCGTAGGCCATGGCGCACCAGATGGCATCCTCAGCGACCGCGGGCAGTTCCGTCACCACGGAGGCCACGGAAGCCGCGAGCGCGCGTTCTCGTTCCTCCTTCGACAGCCGTGCCTCCACTTCTTCAACGCGGACATGTCCCGGGTCGTAGAGGTGTCGGCCCGTAGCGAACTCCAGCAACGTCAGCCCCAGGGAGAACAGGTCCGCTCGCGCGTCCACCACATCGCCCAGCAACACCTCGGGCGCCGAGTAGAGGACCTCACCTCGGGGACGCGGCAGGGACGTGGCCAACCGGCCCGAAAGGCGAGAGAGCGCCACGCCAAAGTCCGTCAGTCGCACCACGCCGTGTGGCCCCAGGCGGATGCGTGCGGGATTCACGTCCCGGTTGACGATGCCGAGCGAGAAGCCCGCGTCATCCGTGCAGGCATGCGCGTAGGACAGGGCCGCCGCGACCTCCGCGCCCACGTAGAGGATGAACGCCTCGGAGAAGTAGCGGCCACGCGCCTGGGCAACGGCCAACAGGGTGTTGAGCGACAGCCCTTCCACGTTCTCCATCGCCACGCATAGGCCCATCCCCGACTCGAAGAGGCCATGGACGCGCGCAATGCTCGGGTGGCGAAGGTACTGGGCGAGCCGCACCTCTTCTTCCAGCCGGGCTCGCGTGTGCTGGTGGCTCTCGGTCGCGTCCGCCACCTTCGGCAGGGGCAGGCACTTGAGCATCACGCATTCTCCGAGGCCCTTGGGCGTGCGGGTCCGCGCGAGAAGGATTCGCTCTCCGACGCGCCCCTCTCCCAAGTCCCGGAAGAACTCGTAGGAGGTGTCGCCGTGGGTGAATAGGACAGCGCTCCCGGCGGGCCGAGAGTCAGACGGATTGGACATGGGCAGGAAGCTCCGAGTGCCCGCGCGACAGGGATTCGCGCAAAGGCAGACTCAAGGTACTGCCAGCCCTTCCAGACCTGAACGACCTGACAGGTCTAAAAAGATGGAATTATCCTTTGCCCGGAGTGAACCCGAGAGGCTCATTTTGCAAAGGCCCTTTACGCTCTCAGAGGGGAACTAAACCAACGATCGTCATCGGCGTGATCTTTGGAGGGGGCAGCCGAGCGAGGGCTCGAATGTAGGACATGCCCGCAGAGGGGAGAAAGATCGGGCCTTCTCAGACCTAAAGCGCTGTGCCCACGCGCGGCGCGTGGAGGTC
>NZ_JAJVKW010000018.1 GCF_024198255.1 Myxococcus guangdongensis | reverse complement strand
ATCTGCGGCTCCGGCTGGAGGCGCGACGTCAGCACGGTGGATTCCGGCAAGGCTTCTTCGGCGCGGACTACGAGCTGGCGCGCTTCCAGGCAGTGGGGCCCGAGCCCGTACCGCTCGCGGAGGCGACCTTTCCGGAGGGTCACTCCGCCTTCGGTGAGGCGGAGGTGAAGTGGGATGCCGTCCATGACGGAGGGCTTCGCAGGAATTTGAGGCTGTCGCTCGGCGTGGAGGCGTTCACCTGGGGCCGCGTCGATGTGGATGGCCGCGTGGCGATGCAGTTCTTCGAGCGCGCCCTGGAAGTAGGACTGAAGGGCCTCGCGGTCGGAGCTGGGAAGCCCGGAGCGCGCTATCTGGGCGCGGCGGAGCTCCGTTGGAGGTTCCTGGGTGGGAGGCTCTACGCGATGGGGACGAGTGGCACGCTGCTGTTCCCCACGTCGGAAGGGACGCTGCGGCCTGGGGCTTTCGCGTCGGTGGGCCTGGGGGTGGACCATGCGCGCTGAGGCCCTACTGTGGGGGCTGCTGGCCTCGGGATGCGTCTCAACTCCCTACGCGCCTGGACGTGGCGGTGCGTTGCACCAGGAGTCGCGTGTGGGGTGGCCTCCGTCGCCCTCCAACTCGGGGCCAAGAGGTGGGAATCCACTCTGGCGTCACGTGGGATCCAGGGTCGAAGCGACACAAGTCGGGGCAGGTAGGGGGCCGCAGGTCGCCCTCGCGCGACGAGCGGTGCTCAAGGCGATTGACGAGGTGAAGCAGTCCATGGAGCGCAGCGAGGCCATGCGCTCCCAGCTCGCATCGCGTTCATCTGCTCGTGGGGGTCGGAGTCTGGGTGGGGCCTTCACGCGCTATCTCGACCACGGTGCCAATCAACGGGCGTGGCTGCGAGAAGTGCTGGGGAGTGCCACCGCGCTGGCGGGAGTCGCGTCGGAGGTGGAGGACTCGGACATGGAGCTGGGCGTCCTGCGCATGGCGGGGCCGCGACTCCAAGGCGCGATGTTCGGAGCCCTGCTGCTGGCCACATGGGTGGACTTCCTCCAGCTTGCTGATGCCTTGCTGCGGGACTGTCCCATGTACGGCACGGAGAGGCTGTTCGCGGACCTGCACCGGGTGCAGGGCTTGATGGAGCCCGCGCTGAAGGAGCTTGCGTCAGGCGACCCCGAGCGCGTCGAGGTGGCTGCGGCCGAGATGCCCGAGTTGATGGGGAGGCTGAGTCACGAGTTCGACACGATTCACAGGGACGCGCGCTCGGCGATGGAGGTGGGCGGCAAGGTGATGGTGGCGGTGCAGGTGATGGAGATGCTGGCCCTGGTCTCCACGCTGAAGATGTCGCTACCCCGGCCGCCCCCAGCGGCGCCCGCGACGCTCGGTATGGGGCTCGTGATGAGCTCGGGGGGCGTCATGGCGGGCTCGCAACTGGTCGTCTCCGCGGAGTGGGTGGAGATGATGCGGCGGCTGGTGCAGGCGGGTGTCATCTCGCTTCCGGTCGTGAGCGCCGCGGTCCGCATCCACGGTGGGCAGGTGATGATGGCGCAGGCGCACCAGGACCTGCCCGAGGGCGTGCGAGAGGCGCTGGGTGACAGTCCCGAGGTGCGAGGCATGCACGTGACGGGCAGAGCAGGTGCGGGCATGTCCGAGGCACCGAAGCACCACGTCATGCCGAAGGAGCACCGTGAGTGGTTCGAAGCGCGAGGCTTCAAGGGCGACATGGACATCGACAACTTTTGTGTCCGATTGGAGCGGTCTCACCACGAGGCGATTCACGGAGGAGGAAACTGGAAGCTGGGACGCACGTGGCCCGGAGAGTGGAGCCGGATGATCATGGAGGCTCTGCATGAAGCTGAGGTCGAAGCTGGGCGCATGTTGACGCGGAATGAGGCCCTGAACATTGTCGCTTCCCGTATGAAGCGCTACGACGTCCCCATGAAGTTCACGAAGGGAAGCAGTCGATGACGGACGGTCGTTCATGGCAGGGGAACTGGAAAGCGCGCCTCTATGAACGGGCTCGCGAACGTGGGTTCGATTCGCTGACTGCATTTGCCGAGGCACGTCCTGCTGTTCCGTTGAACGCTCTTGCCGAGGAGCTTGGCCAGGATGATGTTGCCGGGGTTCAGGTGATGAGTGCGCTGCTTGCCGAGGCGGAGCAGCGGAAGCAGGTCACGCGTTTCGTGCGGGACGTGCTTGTTCGCGAACTGTCCGAGACTCTCCCTCAAGGTTGGCCAGCCGTTATGGATGAGGAGAGTCGCTTCCAAGTAGCCAAAGCGCTCGGCTGCTGGTCTGCCGACACCCCAGAAACGCATAAGGAGCGAGTCCGGCAGGCCAGAGCGGTGCTTCGCGCCAATCCGCCTCCTGCTGGCTGGCGTCCAGTCGGACCTGACGACGAGCTTCTCCGGACACTCCTCCCCGACGACGAAGCCTGACCAACGGCCGTAGCTCAGGACGGGCGGGAGCCTATCCAGTAGCGGCAGCGCTCCACGCTTCGACGAGCCCCTTCCCATCGTCGCCGTATCGCACGGTGTAGACCTCTCGCCGGAGCGCACCCGACGCCTCGCGCGTGTGATGGACGATGAGCGGCGCCACGGGGAGCCCCGGAATCGCCTCGAGCAGCTTCTCGAGCGCCCCCTCGGGGCTCGACGCCTCCAGCACGAACGCAGTGGCGTGGCCGGTGAGCGCGGAGTTGAGCAGCAACTCCAGGTCCTTCGTCGTCCGCGCCTCATCCGCCAGCACCACATCCGGGTCCTGCCGCAGGAACGCGCGCAGCACCTGCGCGAGCGCCATCGACTCCCCCACGCGCGCCGTACCCAGCCGCGCATCCACCGACCTCGGCTGCTCCAGCGCGGCGAGCACATTCGTGAAGTCCGGCAGCACCTCCATCACCGCGTGCAGCGACGTGGTGCGCCCCGTGCCCTTCTCCCCCGAGAACACCACGGGCGTCCCCTGGAACAGCGAGTCCAGTCGCAGGAACCGCTCCGTCAGATACGCGGCCTCCTCGCGCCCCAGGCTCAGCGTGGAGAACGCCGGTTGGTCCGCGCGCAGTTGCCGGCTCCGCGCATGGGCGAGGATGCTCGGCGCCACCTCGCTGTCCGCGAACGTCACCCAGAACAGGACCTCCGGGTCCGTCTCCACGTCGAACGGATGTGTCACCGTGCCGCGCGCGGGACGCGCCGTGTCCTGTCCCCGCTTCGACAGCTCGGCGATGGCCTGCCCCAGCGGCGCATGCAGCTCCCTCGCGAACGGCTGTCGCACGGGCTTGCGCTCCTGCCCGAGCAACCCCTGATGCCCCGGCGCGTCCGCGACCGGGAGGAAGAACGACGCGCCCGCTTCGTTCGTCTCCGCATCCGCCCACACCGAGAACACCAACGTCCCCGTGCGCGCCGCGAGTGAGAACAGGGCCGATGCGGCCTCTGCGGGGGACTCGGGCCACGACGCGGGCTCGGGGACGGCGAGGCCCTCGGCGCTGAAGCCCGCGTGCAGACCGGAGAGCAGCTCGACGAAGGTGGTGGCGGGGGTGCTCAAGGACGCTCCTGGATGGGCGCCGATGATGACATGGGTGGGGGTGACGGGACGACCGCCCCGGGTTACGAAGGGGCATGAGCCAGGACTGGAACGCCACGAACGCCCCGACGGCCGAGTTCGAACCGAGTGAGCACCACCAAAGGTTGAATCGACTGGTGGGCACCTGGGAAGGGCCTACGCAGACGTGGTTCGACCCGACGGCGACGCCCGAGGAGTCCCGCACGAACGCGCGCATCGAACCGCTGCTCGGCGGCCGCTTCGTCCGCGTCGACTACCACTCCACCGCGATGGGCAAGCCGCACGCGGGGCAGCTCATCCTCGGCTTCGACAAGACCGAGGAGCACTACACCGCGGCCTGGGTGGACAGCTTCCACATGAGCGCGAACATGATGATCTCCACCGGCGCGCCCCGCGAGGACGGCCACGTGTCCGTGCTCGGCGGCTACACCGCGAGCATGTGCGACGAGCAGGGCGTCACCCAGAAGCAGAAGTGGGGCTGGCGCACGGTGATTCATCAGCCCGACGCGGACACCCTGGTCCTCCAGTCCTTCAACATCTGGCCCGAGGGCCGCGAGGACCGCGCGGTGGAGACACGCCTGACGCGCCGCCGTCAGGCCTAGCGTCCCCAGCACCTCGGGCCCGGGAGCGTCGACGCCCGACATTCGAGGGAACAGACGTGCCCCCGTGGGCGTAAGGGCATGGGATAACCGCAGGTGGACGGGTGCCCGTGATGGGAGGGACGCGTGGGCCGCGAGGCTCGCGGGTTCCGGGAGAGGACGTGCATGAAGCTGGATGACCTGGTGCTGGCGTTGACCGTGTCGCTGCTCCGCGTGGAGAAGGAGCAGTGGCTGGACGTCCTGACCCGCCTGGAGACGGAGCTGGGCTCGGGGTGGACGTTGCGGCTGTTGGAGGTCCCAGGCACGTACTCGGTGGGGGCCCGCACCAAGGAGGGACGGGAGCTGCCGCTGGAGGCGTGGCGCGAGGTGCTCGACGGCGAGGAGCTGGTGAGCGTGCGCGCCATGGACCTGGGTGGCATGGGGCCCGGGGAGATGCCGGACCATGTGGCCGCGGCCTTCGTCAACTCGGAGGCGCTGGTGCTCGACGTGCGCACCCGGCGCGGCAACAACCTGTACCAGCTGGAGGTCGTCTTCAGCAGCGCGTCGCTCATCACCCCGCGCCAGTTCGTGGACTTCGCGCGCGCCCAGCCGCACCCCGAGAAGGTCCTGGAGGCGCTCTCACGCGTCATCACGGACTCCAATCTATTGAACCAGCGTCCCGCCGTCGCCGCGTCCCAGGTGGCCGACTACCTGGCCTCGCGCGAGGGCTCCGCGCTGTTCGATCTGCTCGGCGGGGACCTGCTCAAGGAGCTGCAGTCCTCCGTGCTCCGGAGCGGCGCGCAGGTGTCGCTCACCGAGGCGTTCCAGCCGTTCTTCCGCACGCTGGACCCGGACGACTTCGAGCGCGGCCTGCTGCCCCCGGAGCGCCTGTCGGAGTTCGTGCCCTCCGACGAGCGCGTGTACCTGGCCAGCCCCGACGCCGCGAAGGACTTCGCGACGCTGACGGACGCGCAGCCCTTCGCCGAACAAGTCTGGGCGCGCTCGGCGGAGAACCTCAACCGCTTCCTGCCGGAGGGAGAGTCCCCCCACACCGGCGAGTCCCTGCGCGTGCTCCTGCGCGAGGGTCCCGAGGAGAAGACGCAGGGCATCCCCATGGGCAACCTCATGGAGGAGCTCCAGATGACGTGCAAGGCGCGCGGCGCGGAGCTCCTCATCCCGGACGGCTTGCGCGAGCGCGTCAAATCCATGGGCCCCACCAAGGAGGAGCGCGCCCAGGACCCGGGGCTGATTCCGGAGCGCGAGCAGCTGCGGCTGGCACCCAATGACGCCCGCTACCAGATGTATCTGTTCAACGCGCTGAAGGTGGCGCGCTCGCCGCTCCTGTCACCGCGCGCGACGACGGACACCCGCGCGGAGCTGCTGTCGAGCTTGAAGGACACCGAGGAGTTCGCCGCGCGCAAGGGCTCGCCCTTCGCGGAGGCGTTCCGGCTGGCGCGCTTCGTCCTGGAGAACACCGGCTTCCAGCTTCGCGACGCCACCCCCGAGCGACTGGCCGCGGTGCACGAGGCGCTCCGGGCCGAGGGCCTGGGCGAGCGCGCGTGGGACGTGTTCGAGCGCCGCTTCTCCCTGGTGACGCTGTTCCAGGTGTTCCCCTCGTCGGAGGAGCGCCTGCGAGGGCTCCTCGCGTGCTCGCTGGCGGATGTGTTCGGCGGCATGGGCTCGTGGAACGACGAGTTCTTCGAGTCCGACGAGGACCAGGCCTGGTACGAGCGCGTCACGCAGCGGCTGTTCCGCGCGCTGCGCGAGTTCTTCGTGACGATGGTGAACGCGCGCTGAAGCGCTCAGTCGTCGCGGTGCACCGTCTTGGGGGAGAACGCGGGCAGGCAGATGGCGACGTACTCGGCGCCCTCGGCCTCTGGGGTGCTGTAGCGCACCCACTCGCCGGGCTCGCAGATGACGGCCTGTCCGCCGCGCACGTCGAGCACGCCGCCCTTGTGCTCCACGCGCAGCACGCCCGCGAGCACCAGGGTGATTTCCTTGAACTCGGGTCGCTGGCCCGGCTCCTCCCACCCACCGGGGCTGTTCATGTGGGCCACGCTGACGTCCCCCGTGCGGGTGGTGGCCTTGCCCACGAACTCGTGGATGAGCTTCGGCTTGTTGCCTACGGCTGTCACGCGCAACGGGGCGGGTATCAGGGTCGGCATCGAGCGCTCCGGGTTCGGGTTCTCGGCGAAGGCCGCAGGCTACCGCACGCGCCGCGCCTCACCCACCTCTTCGCGCTCGCCCAACAGCCCCCATACGTCGAGCCCAATCTGGGACGGGGGCCGGTAGTCCGCGAGCCGGGGCATGGGCTTGGGCTGTCCGGGCCCGCCCACCATGTCCTGGAACTCCAGCCAGCGCCCGTCCGGGGCGGTGACGCGCATGATGTAGTCCCACTCGAAGTCGTCGCTGAAGATGACGAAGCACCACCCGTTCGAGCACACGAAGGGCACGCCCCCGCTGGGCGCCTCCTCCGCGCGCAGGCGTTGCGCGGTCGGGATGGTGACCTCCTCCTTCTCCAGCGCGTACAGCACCGCGAGCACCTCGTCCTCGGTGAGCTTGTGCTCGCTCGGTTGCTCCTGGAACTCCAGCCGGTTGCCGAACGGGTCCTCGCTGTGGAAGCGCCGCACGTCCGGCACCTCGTGGCTCCACTTCACCGGCGCCTTCGCCTGGGACACGCGCTCGGCGAGCAGGTCCAGCGTGAGCACTCGGAAGGCCGGGTGTGCCTTCTTCGCCGGGACGAAGGGCTCCTCCACGCCGAGGTGCAATCCGCGCCCGTCCGGGAGCTCGAACCAGAGGCCTCCGCGTTTCGCGAGTTCTGGTGGTTTGGGAATCTCTTTCAAGCCCAGCAGCTCGCCGTAGAAAGCGCGGGCGCGGGGCTCGCCGCCCACGGGCATGGCGAGCTGGATGTGATCAAGCCCTTGAATCATCGCGCCGCTCCCCCTGTCGAGGCGCATGAGTCTGCCTGGACTCCGGGTGCGGCAGAAGGCCCTCGTCAGCGCCGGCTCGCGTGGTCGCCCGCCCGCGCCCATGACGCGCGTCGACGGAAATCCGCGAGGTTCCGCCCCTATTGACGATTGGCAGGCGACTTGAAATGGAAGGCGGAGGGGGCGCAGTCTGCCCGTCACCGACACCTCTGTCGGGCCCATTTCCTATCAAGGACGCGTGATGCTTCCCGTCATCCTCGCCCTGCTCTTGTCGCAGACGCCGCCCGCAGCCAACCCGCGCCAGCAAGGTGTGCCCATCGGCAAGGGCAAGACGCTGCCCACGGTGCGCCTGAGCGCGCCTTCTGGTGGCTGGACGGTGGACCGCATGCTGCTCATCGAAGGCACGGTGAGCGACGCCACCATCGACCCCATCGTCGTGTCCCTCAACGGCGACCGCTACCTGATGCGCACGTTCAACGGGCGCTTCAGCCGCAGCTTCCCCGCGGCGAGCGGGAAGAACGTCGTCACGGTGATGGCCACGAACCAGGCGGGCACCGCGCGCGCGCAGGCGACCAGCTACGCGCAGGTCCCGCCCGTGCCCTTCAAGGTCATCCTGACCAGCGACACGGATGGCGTGTACACGGACCTGCACGTCTACGAGCCCACGGACTCGAGCGTGAAGGACGGAAGCCTCACCATCTCGTCCATGGCGCACGTGTACTGGGCGGACACGGCGAGCCCGTCGGGCGGCACGTTCTATCTGAACTCGCAGGGGGGTGACTTCGACCAGCCCGCGTACGGCCCGTACCTCTACATCCACCGCGCGCCGCCCAAGGGCGTGTACCTGGTGGCGACGAACTACTGGCCCAGCGGCGACAAGGCGCACACCGTGGCCACGCTGAACCTGTCGCTGTTCGAGGGCACGCCGCAGGAGGTCCGCCGCATGGTGCGCATCCCCCTGGCGACGCCGGGCACCACGCGCGTGCTCGCGTGGGTGAACGTGCTCGGGGACGGACAGGCGGAGGTCTACGTGCCGTCGTCGGACCCCAAGCCCACGCGCGCGGGCTGGCCGACGAACCTGGCCGAGGCGCTCAAGGAGCTCCAGTCGAACGGCGACAGCGGCGGCGGCGAGGGCGACTACTGACGCGCCCGTGTGACGCGCACCGGTCCTCCGCCATGTTCGCCCTGCCTCTCATCCTGCTGGTGAGTGCTTCCTCGCCCGCGCCTCTCGCGGCGACGAGGGATGCGACCGCGCTCGTGGCGCACGCCGCATCGCGAGAGGGCTCCGCGTCCCAGGAGGTGTCGAAGGAGGACTCCGCGCCGCTCGTGGTGCACGCCGCGCAGGCGGTGCTGGCCCCGGCTCCCGAGTCGCGCGACGTGCTGCTGCGTCGCCAGGTGGCGCAGGTGGCGCTCGCGCAGGTGCGCAAGCAGGACCCTGCGTGGCATCCGGACCAGCGTGACTGCGCGGGCCTCATCCGCTTCGCCGTGCGCACCGCGTACAAGCGCATCGCCCCCGAGCGGTTGGAGACGCCGCTGTGGACCGACGCGCGCGGCGCGCCCACCGACTTCGCGGACGCGGAGACGCTGATGCGCCGCAACATGGTGCTGCTGGGCCGCGACGACGCCACGCGCGAGTCGCTGCGCACCGGCGACGTGCTCGCGTTCCTGCACGAGCATGACGCCGGCCCCGTCTTCCATCTCATGCTGGTGGTGCGCCCCGAGGACCGGGCCCATGCGCCAGCGCGTGTCGTCTACCACCCGGGGGAGAAGGGCGCCCAGGTGCGCACCGGGCTCCTCCACAATCTCGCCGACGAGGCGCCGCGCGAGTGGCGTCCAGTGCCCTCCAACAACGCCTTCGTCGGCTATTTCCGTCTCAAGGAGTGGATGCCATGACGTCTGTGTCGAGCCCGCCTCCGGGCACGCCGCCACCCCCGGCGAGCCCTCCGCCCCGTTCGGGCCCTCCCAAGGGAGTGCTCATCGGCGCGGGTGTGGTCGTCGTCGGCGCGCTGGTCGCCGGCGCGTTCCTGATGGGCCGCCGCACCGGTTCCACCGGCGGCGACAGCACGCCCCACACGCCCCTCATCACCGGCGCGGGCACCAATGGCTCCGTGCCGCCTCCCGAGGTGGACGGCCTGCCGGAGCCGACCACGGCCGACATGGAGGTGCCCGGCTCGAGCGCACCCCAGGCCGTGTGGCTGGACGTGCACCACCCGGCGAAGGTGCGTGACGCGCTGGCGCGCAACGCGTGGCTGCGCTCGCAGCTCGCGCAGCCCCTGGGCCAGGGGTTCATCGGAGGCTGGGCCGCGTTCTTCGGCTCCACCGGCGAGGACCTCAAGGGCGAGTTCAAGGGCGCGGTGCTGGACCTGATGCTCGGCAAGCTCGGCGACACGCCGTTCCGCGTGACGTGGTTCGCCGGTGACGCACGCGCGAGCACGCCCGCCTTCATCGTCCCCGGCTCGCAGACCTCCATGGTCTCCGCCTACGACGTGCTGGACTCGGTGGCCAGCCGCGGCACGCTGACCGCGAAGTCGTGCCCGGGCGGCACGCCCCCGCCCAAGGCGGACGGCGTGGAGCTCAAGCGCTGGCTGGTGGCGGAGCAGACGCTGTGGGCGGCCAAGGGGGTCGACCGGGTCGTCTTCGCGCGCCACCCGGTGGCGGTGCTCCAGGGCCTGTGCGTGGACCTGCCGAAGCTGAAGGCCAGCGACGGCGTGGACGTGGAGCTGGGCTTCCAGCCGGAGACCTTCGGCCGCGACGCGCACCTCTTCACCCACGTGCTGGGGCTGTCCGAGGACACGCGGCTGCAGTTCGGCGTGGAGGGGGACCGGGTGGTGGGCCGTGGCATCGCGGGAGCGCTGATGGACGGCACCGCGCGCCTGGACACGGCGCCCCTGTCGAATGACTTGCTGAAGCTGGTGCCCGAGGAGACGCCGGTGCTGCTGGCCATGCAGCTGAAGCTGCCCGAGACGCTGACGGCCGAGTCGCTCAAGGCGTTCTGGGAGTCCGGTGGCGAGGGGCCCACGCGCACGCGCCAGGTGGCGGTGACGTGGACGCCGCGGGGCGACGCGTCGCTGCCGCAGGAGGTGGCGGTGCTGTGGGGCCGCGCGGAGGACGCGCCGGCGCTGGAGGCCATCTTCACCGGAGGCAGCCACACCGTGCAGCGGGCCACCCTCTGCAATCACGTGGTGCTGGCGTCGACGGAGACGGAGATGAACACGCTGCGCATGTCGTGCTCGGGCAACAAGCCCAGCATGCTCGCGGCGGCGGGGCCGGTGGTGGCGGGGCTGCGTGAGCCCACCTCGCTGGCCTTCGGGGTGAATCTGGGACGGCTGTTCGGTGGCCTCACCATGGACGGATACCTGTCCGAGTCCCGCGTGGGGCGGAACGTGCCGATTCAGAAGGCGACGCCCCCTGAAATCGAAGCGGCGCGGCGCGACCTGGAGTCGCTGCCGTACCTGGGCCTGCGCGGCACCGTGCGCGGCGATTCGTTGGTTCCTGGAGGTTTCGGGTCATGAGGATGGTAGCTCGACTCGCGGTACTGGCGGCGGTGGCGCTGTCCGGCGTGGCGATGGCCAAGCCGCTCTACATCACCGTGCCGCGCGCCTATGGCAGCGGAGAGCCGGTGGCGGTGGACGTGGCCTTCGAGGACAAGGGGCCCGTGGAGCTGCGCGTGCTCAAGCCGGACAACCTGGAGGCGTTCATCCGCGCCCAGGGGGACCTGCGGCGCGCGTACCAGACGCCGCCGACGATGAACAACCCGGGCCGCGCGCTCAGCCGCGGCGTCAACGCGGTGACGCTGCCGGGCCACTGGCTGCTCAACTCGCTCAACCTGGGCTTCCGCGACACGGTGAACGACGCGCTGCCCGAGGCGGCGAACCTGCCGGGCTCCAGTGAGCCGCTCGCCAAGGTGTCCGAGGGGCCGAAGAAGCTGGTGGGTGTGCCGTCGGGCTTCACCGTGACGCGCAGCCAGTGGCTCAACCTGGACCTGGGCGGCGCCGAGCGCGACTTCAACGTGCCGGGCTTCAGCTCGGGCGGGGGCTACGGCTTCCAGGAGCGCCGCGTGCTGCTGGCGCCGCTGCCCGCGGGCACGTACGTGCTCCAGCTGGTGCAGGGGCTCGTGGAGGGCCAGGTGGTGCTGGTCGTCACGGACCTGACGGTGCAGCTGAAGCAGACGGACAACGAGGTGCTGGTGCGCGTGGCGGGCAAGGACCAGAAGCCCGCGGTGGGCGCCGAGGTGCAGGTGTTCCTGGCCAAGGGCAAGGGCCCCACGGGCAAGACGGACGCGAAGGGCGAGGTGCGGCTGGCGGTGACGGAGCCGCGCATCATCGCCACGGCGTCGGCGGGCGGGGACACGGCGATTGTCGACACGGACTTCTACTCGACGCTGGCGGTGACGCCGGACGTGTTCATCTACAGCGACCGCCCCATCTACAAGCCGGGCCACGAGGTGAAGTTCCGCGGCGTGGTGCGCCAGCCGGACACGTTCCTGGCGCGGCTGTTCACGCCGAAGAAGCGCGAAGTGACGGTGAAGCTCGTCTCGCAGGAGGGCCGGGCCCTCACCACGCGCGCGTCGGTGGACGAGTTCGGCGCGTTCAACGGCACGCTCAAGGTGCCGGACGACCTGGGCACCGGCGTGCTGCGCGTGTCGGCGGAGCTGGACGGGCAGCCGCACCAGGGCGAGGCGCGCGTGCAGGACTACGTGAAGCCGACGTTCTACCTGGAGGCGGAGCCGGCGTCGGAGACGGTGGTGCCCGGCCAGGCGCTGAGCGTGAAGGTGCGCGCGCGTCGGTACGCGGGCGGCGTGCCCGAGGGCGCGAAGTACGAGGTGTTCCTCTACCGCAGCCTGCTGGACGCGCCCGCGTGGGTGGATGACGCCGGCAAGGGCGGGCAGGGCAGCGACGTGACGTACGGCTCGGCGTCCAGCACCGAGGGCAAGCTGAGCGTGCCCGAGCGGCTGTACTCCTCCGTGGCGGAGCGCGGCGCGAGCGAGGATCCGTGGGCGAGCGCCACCGCGTTCAGCGCGGAGGGCGAGGCGCAGATTGAAGTGGCCGTGCCGGAGCTCAAGCCCGGTGAGGAGCGGCTGCCGTACCGGTACTCGCTGACGGTGCGCGCGCGGGATGACCAGGAGACGTTCGCCAACTCGACGACGTCGTTCTTCTTGTCGAAGGTGGAGGTGCTGGGCACCGCGCGCTACTCGGACGCGGTGGTGTCCAAGGGCGGCGAGGCGACGCTGTCGGTGCGCGCCACCACGCTGTCGGGCAAGGCGTACGGCGTCACGCAGGGCGAGGTGGAGTTCGTGCTGCGCAAGGCGGACGGCGCCGAGAAGAGCCTGGGCAAGCGCTCGTTCACCACGGCGGCGGACGGCACGCACCGCGAGAAGGTGCCCACGTCCGACGTCGGCGCGGTGCTCTCGCGCGTGACGGTGAAGGACAAGCGCGGTGAGACGTGGCAGGGCGAGGAGTCGCTGCTGGTCATCGGCTCGGCGGACGAGGCGGTGGCGCAGGTGCCCAACCTCACGCTGGCGTCGCTGTCGGGCACGCTGGAGCCGGGCGACACGGCGCGGCTGGTGGCGCTGATGCCGGACGGCTGGGGCGCGGGGGGGCGCGACGAGGGCCCGGTGTGGGTGACGCTCGCGGGCGCCACGCTGTTCGACACGCAGGTGGTGGCGCTCAAGGGCCGCACGCTGGTGCACAGCTTCAACGTGGAGAAGCGCTTCGGTGGCGCGGTGTACGCGTCCGTGGCGTACCCGACGTCGACGGGCCGCTGGGAGGAGCGCACGGTGGCGTTCCGCGTGATTCCGCGGGAGCGCACGCTCACCGTGGAGCTCCAGCCGCGCCGGGCCGAGGCCACGCCGCTGACGGAGCAGACCATCGACCTGCGCGTCACGGATTTCGAGGGCAAGGGCGTGGTGGCCCAGCTCTCCGTGGGCGTGGTGGACAAGGCCGTCTACGCCATCCAGTCCGAGTTCCGCCCGCGCGTGCTGGACTTCTTCTACCCGCCGGCGCGCAACAACGTGTCCAACTTCTACTCGGCGGAGTTCCAGGGGTACGGCTACGGCGAGGCGCTGGCGCGCAAGATGGCGGGCCTGCCCGACCACGCCTTCGCGTCCATCAAGCCGCCCAACCGCCAGGCGAAGGATTTGGAGAAGGACACGGCGCACTGGGACCCCGCGGTGGTGACCGACCGCGATGGCCGCGCCACGGTGCGCTTCACGCTGCCGTCCAACCAGACGCTGTGGGTGGTGACGGCGGTGGCGGCGGACACGTCCGGCCGCTTCGGTGAGAGTACCTCCGAGTTCGCCACGCGCGGCGGGCTGAACCTGTACGCGGCGCTGCCGCAGTTCCTGCGCGAGGGGGACGAGGCGCTCGCCTCCATCCGCCTGTCCGCGGGGGAGAAGTCGCCGGCCAGCCAGCTGCTCGACGTGAAGCTCGCGTCGGCGGGCGCGCTGAAGGCGGACCAGTCCCAGCACAAGGTGGAGCTGGCCAAGGGCGGCGAGAAGGTGGTGCCGCTGACGCTGCGCGCCTCGGCGACGGGCGACGCGCAGCTGCTGGTGGACGTGTCGGGCACCAAGGACCCGCTCAAGGACCGCAAGCTGTTCCAGGTGGAGCCGGCGGCGGTGCAGGACGTGGTGAAGGTGAGCGCCTGGGGTGGCGGCGCGCTGGAGGTGCCGGCGGCGAAGGAGGCGACGCTCGCGAGCGTGGAGCTGGTGCTCCAGCCGTCCATCGTCGACGCGGCGCTGTCCAACGTGCGCGAGCTGCTCACGTACCCGTACGGGTGCCTGGAGCAGCTGGTGTCCACGACGGTGCCGAACGTGGCGGTGTACCAGGTGCTGCAGCAGGCGGGCGCGGTGGCGAAGCTGGACACCGACACGCAGGCGCTGCTGGCGGAGGCGCGCAGCCGCTCGGTGCAGGGCACCGCGCGCATCCTCAACCTGTCGGTGAAGGGCGGCGGCTTCACGTGGTTCGGCGGTTACGAGACGCCCAGCCTGCCCCTGACGCTCATCGCGCTGGATGGCCTGGCGTACGCGGCGGAGGCGGGGCTGGTGGAGCGCACGGACCCGCGGCTGGTGGAGAGCGCGCGCTGGCTGGAGGCGCAGCAGAACCTGTCGCCCGAGTACGACGCGACGCGCGCGTACGTGCTGGCGCGGCTGGACGGTCCGAAGCAGGCGGCGCGCGTGCGTGCGCTGGTGGAGTCCTCCGAGTCCGGAGAGCTCTACCCGCTGGCGCTGGCGGTGCTCGCGGCGGAGAAGGCGGGCGTCATCAAGGAGCCGGCGCTGCAGGCGCGCATCAACGCGCTGGTGAAGCGCAGCTCCGAGGGCTTCACCACGCTGGCCGCGTACAAGCCGGGCCAGCAGCTGGAGCAGTCGGAGGCGTTCTTCCGCTTCCCGCTGCGCCGGGTGGGCCTGACGGCCATCGCCGCGCACGCGGCGTCGTTCGGCACGCTGGATGTCACCCGGGCGCGCCGTCGCATCCTGGAGATGCTGTCGGAGCCGGACCTGTCCACGTTCGACCGGAGCACGGCGCTCTTGCACTCGCTGTGGCTCTTGGAGCGTGACGCGAAGGCGTTCAAGGGCATGACGCCGCCGGAGGTGAAGGGCCTGAAGGGCGCGGTGAAGTTCTCGCCGCGCGGCATGGGCCTGGTCGCGACGCTGCCCGCGGGGACGCGGACGGTGGACGTGGGCGGCTTCGACGGCGTGGCGACGTTGCAGGCCACGGCGCTCACGCCGCTCTCCGCGGTGCGCGAGCAGTCCGAGGGCATGTCGCTGCAGCGCGCCTACTACGTGCTGCGCGAGGGCGGGAAGGTGAAGCTGGGCGCGGGCGACACGGTGGCGCAGGGCGAGGAGGTCTACGTGGAGCTGACGATGGACGCTCGCGGCGGCAACAGGGTGCGCTCTGCCTACTACGTGGTGGAGGACGCGGTGCCCGCGGGCTTCGTGGCGCTGCAGGAGGACAAGGTGTTCCGCGGTCCTCCGCACTCGCTGCCGTTGGTGCCGGAGGCGCTCAAGCGCCGGGTGCTGAGCCCGGAGCGCGCGACGTTCTTCTTCGAGGAGCCGGCGTGGTGGAGCGACAGCCCGCGCACGGTGGGCTACGTGCTGCGCGCGCAGTTCCCCGGCACGTTCTCCGCGCCGCCCGCGAGCATCGAGGACATGTACGCCGCGAGCATCCGGGGCCGCACGGCCGCGGACTCGCTCAAGGTGCTCCCCTCGAAGAAGGGCACGGGAGACCTGTAGTCGATGGGGTGGGTCTCCATGGTGGCCGTGTTGCTGACGGCCACCCCCACCTTCGTCACGCGGGGGGACGTGACGCCCGAGTCGGAGCTTCGCCGCGAGGCGGAGGCCGGCTGGGCGTCGCTGGAGGCGGTGTATTCCGCGGAGGTGGGCGGGGCGCCGACGAAGGCCCCGGCCTCCATCCTCCTCCAGCGAGGCGCGGCCCTGTCCCCCGAGCGCAACGCGCAGGGCCGGCCGGGGCTCGTCGAGCTGAGGCAGAACACGCCCGGCGTGCTGGATGAGCGGCTGCGCGTGGCGCTGCGACACGAGCTGGCGCACCAGCTCTTGTGGTGGGCGTGTCCGCAGTCGAGCGAGGACCGGCTGTTCCACGAGGCCTTCGCGGTGGCGGTGAGCGGCGAGCTGCCGGCGTGGCGCGAGGGGGGCTATCAGTCCCTGTCCCGCGCGGCGTCGGAGCTGGCGTCGTCGCCCGAGGTGGACTCGACGCGGGCGCGGCGGGCGCTGGCGCGGCTGCTCAGTGAATCGGTGGGGTTCCCCAAGGCGCTGTCGCGCCGGCTGCGTCAGTGTCACGACGGCGCGCGGTGGGTGGTGCCCCTGTCCATCGACGAGCTGGCGGAGGTGGAGGTGCGCGCGGCGGGGCCGGCCACGGTGGTGGTGAGCCGGCACTCGGGCGAGGTGCTGCTGTCGGAGGGCGAGGTGCGGCGCGCGCTGCCGTATGGCTCGGCGCTCAAGCCCTTCGTGTACGCGGCGGGCGTGGGGCACCCGGTGCTGGCGCCGCGCGTGGACGTGCAGGAGTGGGTCTGTGGTCCGGGGCTGCCGGCGAAGGTGGACGCGCGCACGGCGCTCCTGCGCTCGTGCAACGGGTACTTCCTGGACTGGGAGGCGGCGGGCTCGGCGCCCAGGGCCTTTGGTGCGTGGGGCCCGGTGCTGTCGGCGCTGGGGCTGACGGGGACGCCCGCGGACATGGCGGACATGGTGGGGCTGCGCTCGACGCTGTCGCTGTCGCCGTGGGGACTGGCGCAGGCGTATCGGCTGCTGGCGGAGGCGCGGCCGGACGTGCTGGCGCTGCTCGCGGACAACGCGGACCGCGGGACGTTGGCGGAGCTGCCCGCTTCGAAGGCGCTGTCGGGCGTGGCGACGAAGACGGGGACGGTGCGGGACGCGGCGAGCCGTCCGCAGTACGGCTGGATTGCGGCGGTGGACGAGGACCTGGTGGTGGTGGCGGTGCGGCCGGGGAAGATGCCTCGGCAGTTCGCGGAGGAGATTCCGGCGGCGCTGACGCGTGCGCGCAAGCAGGCGGGCGTGGAGGCGGCGCGGGTGCAGGTGTTGGGGTTGGTGCCCGCGCGGGAGGTGGAGGCGCGGTGTCCGGGCGTGGGGTTCTCGGTGGACGGTGGGATGCCCAAGTCCTCGCCAGTGGAGTGGGCGCGGCTGGAGACGCTGACGACGAAGGGCGCGGCGGTGTGTCTGGGCGCGCCGTGGCGCGTGCGCTTCCCGAAGGGACCGGAGGAGGGGCGCGACTACGCGGGCGTGTTCACCTGGTCGCCTCCGCCAGCGTATCGGCCACCCGAGGGCGTGCCCACGTCACCGAGCGCGATGAAGGCGCGGCGGGGCTCGGACTTCGTGTTCCGCACCACGCGGTTGCAATACACGGCGGGCGTGGTGGCGGCGGAGGACGTGGCGCTGAAGGGCGAGGCACGCGTGGCGCTGGCGCGCGTGGTTGCGCACAACGAGCGGCACAGCCGACACCCGGGCCGCGCGGTCTGCGACACGACGCACTGTCAGGCCTTCCGAGGCACGGTGCGCGTGCAGCGCGATGACGCGAAGGCGCTGGGGATGCCCGCGCTGAGGTGGAAGGAGTGGCTGCTCTTCTCGCAGGGCGGCGAGGAGCCCTGGAAGCAGGAGCGCCCGCGCGGGGAGGTGGAGCGGCTGCTCGGGCGCGGGTTGGTGTCGCTGCGCTTCGAGGCGGGCCGGGTGAACTACCTGCTCACCGAACGCGATGGGACGGCGACGTATGAGGATGGGCGCTCGCTGCCGTGTGAGCTGTTGCGCTCGGGGTTGAAGCTGCCGTCGTGTCCGCGCACGGCCTCGTTCAACGGGAGCGTGCTCGTGTTCGAGGGACGTGGACGTGGACACGGTGAGGGCTTGGACGTGGAGGCGGCGAAGGCGAGCGGCCTTCGCAGCGATGCGATTCTCGAGGCCGCGTACGGGAAGAAGCGGCCGGCGCCTCTCGATGTGGAGTAGGGGGCCTGACGGATGGCCGATGTGAAGCGACTGGATGCGATGGGGCGAGAAGTGTCGTTCGAAGAGCTCGCGGAGCGCTTTCGCGGCCATGAGCTGTTGTCCTGGTTGATGGGCAACCGCACGCTGGTCGACGAGGAGCCCCGGCCTCGGCTCATCGAGGGCAGCCTCCACGTGGACCACGACCTGGAGACGGGGAGCGGGCCGTGGGTGCTGGTCATCGACGGCGACCTGGTGACGACGGGAGATGTGAAGTTCACCACGGGCGACTACGCCACCAGCTCACTGCTGGTGACGGGCCAGCTCCGCGCTCGCAACGTCCGCTACATGAGCAGCGCGCGCGTGGCGGTGGATGGGGACCTGGTGGCGTCGGGAGTCGTCGTCGGCACGGGAGGTGACTCCGAGGCGAACCTGGGCACGAGTGGGACGCTGACCGCGCTGGCGGTGCTCTTGGATGCGCACACCTCCATCTGGGCGACCGGGGGTGGAAAGTCCTCCATCCAGGAGGCCTTCCGCACGCTCATCGTGGGCGGCAGGGCCTGGCAGGAGTTCACGCAGGACGTGGACGTGAGCGCCCTGAAGCTTCACGAGGCGACCTTCGTCCCCGAGGTCCTCGACGTCGACATCCTGGACGTCGACAAGGCGATGGTGCGTGCCCGCGCGGGGCTCGGTCCGTTCCTCCCGGAGGTCGAGCGCGCGCTGAAGGCGAAGCGCGGCCTCTGATGACGTGGATGCGGAGTGAGCCTCCCTGTGGGAGGCTCCACGCATGGCGGATGCTGAGACGTTGGACATGCTGGGGCGCGAGGTCTCGTTCGAGGAGCTCGCGGAGCGCTTCAAGGGACATGACATGCGGGACTGGCTGCTGGAGAACCGCACGCTGGTCGACGAGGAGCCCCGTCCTCGCCTCATCGAGGGTGGCCTCCACGTGGACCACGACCTGATGACGGGGGATGGCCCCTGGGTGCTGGTCATCGACGGCGACCTGGTGACGAGCGGTGACCTCGTCTGCACGACGGATGACTACGCGGTCAGCACGTTGTTCATCACGGGCCAGCTCCGGGCCCGCAACATCCGCTTCGAGAGCAGCGCGCGTGTGGCGGTGGACGGCGACGTCGTGGCGTCCGGAGTCATCGTCGGTTCGGGCGGTGATTCGGAGGCGAGCCTGGGGACGAGCAGCACGCTCATCGCGAGGGCCGTGGTGCTCGATTCGCACACCGCCATCTGGGCCAAGGCTGGCGCGCCTCGCTCGGTGCCCGAGGCCTACCGCACGCTCATCGTGGGCGGCAAGGGCTGGCAGTCCTTCACCCCGGACGTCGACGTCGGCGAACCGTCACATCACCCGCGGACCTTCGTCCCCGAGGTCATCCATGGCGGTGTCCTGCATACGTCCAAGGCCTGGGCACATGTGCAGACGGGGGGAGGTCCGTTCCTCCCCGAGGTCGAACAGGCGCTGAGGCAGAAGAAGGGCCTCTGAGCTCAGGCCGCGGACTGGAGGCCCGGCGACTTCGGGAACACGAGCGTCGCGCGGGTGCCTTGCTCCGGGGCGTGCTGGAACGACAGCGTGCCGCCGTGCGCCTCGACGATGCGGCGCACCAGCGTGAGCCCCAGCCCGACGCCACCTGTCTCCCGCGCGCGGCTGCGGTCCGTGCGGAAGAAGGGCGTGGTGAGCTGAGGCAGGTCCGTGGCGCTCACGCCGATGCCCCGGTCCTCGACCTCCAGTCGCACGGTGTCTCCATCGACGGAGGCCCGCAGCGTCACGGCGCTCCCCGGCCCCGAGTACTTGCGCGCGTTGTCGAGCAGGTTGTGGAGCGCGCGGCGCACCAGCACCGGGTCCACCTCCAGCGCGGGCAGCGCCTCGGGCAGCTCGAGCGCGAGCGGACACTCGGGCGCGGCGCGCTGGAAGCGCTCGGCGGTGTCTCGCAGGAAGTCCGGCAGCGACACGCTCACCCGCTGGACGCGCGGTCCTGGCTGTCCCGCCTGGTTCGTCTCCAGGTCGAGCCTCGCCATCTGCATCACCCCGTCGACCAGCTGCTGGAGCTCACCGATGTCGCGACGCAGCTCCGGGAGCCGGGTCGCCAGCTCCTCGGGCTGGCCATCTTCGACGAGGTCCAGCGTCACGCCCAGGCGCGCCAGGGGCGTGCGCAGCTCGTGGGAGACGTTGGCCATCAGCTCCTTCTGTCCCCGGATGAGGGCCTCCTTGCGCGCCGCCATCTCGTCGAAGGCGCGGCCCAGCATCGCCACCTCGTTGCGGCCCTTCAGGTTCGCGCGCGCGGACAGTTGCCCCTGGCCGAACTCGCCCACCACCTGGGTCAGTCGCTCCAGCGGAGACGCGATGGCGCGCGCGAGCGGGATGGACAGCAGCGCGAGCACCAGCAGGACGACGGTGACGACGAGGCCGAGATAGAAGTAGCCCCGTCGCGTGGTGGAGGCATCGCGGAGCATGTAGCCCTCCAGCGTCGAGCCTCGCCATGTGAGCGTCACCCAGAGCGGGCCCTCCTCGCGGGTGATCCAGCTGTACCCCAGACGGACGGTCTTCCACTCGTTCTCGTCGAGCATGGGAGGGGGAGGATTCGCCGTGCTGTGGCGCAATCGTCCCTCCAGGTCATAGAGCGTGACATTGCGCCCGTGCTCCGTGGCGATGGACTGCATCAGCGCTTCGAGCTCGGGTGCGTCCGTCGGCGCGAGCTTCACCACCTGTTCGAGCTTGCGGTCCAGCGCGGGAATGCGCCCCCCGCCTTGGGCCTCGATGGCCTCGGCGATGATGCCCAGGGCGAGGACGGCGCTCCCCAGCATCAGCAGGCCGTAGAGATAGATGCGCCAGAACATCCGGCGCGGGCGCAGGTGCTCGGAGAGCTTCATGACTCCTCACCCTGTTCCAGTACGTACCCCACGCCACGCACCGTCTTGAGCATGCGCGGGTTGCGCGCGTCGTCACCCAGCTTCTGGCGCAGCCGGGATACGTGGACGTCGATGGCCCGGTCCACGGGGCCCTCCGGGTCTCCGCCCTTCGCCAGCTCCAGCAGTTGCTCTCGGGACAGCACCCGGCCCGCCCGCTCGGCGAGCCCCAGGAGCAGCGTGAACTCGTGCCGCGTGAGCGACAGCGTCTGTCCGTTCAGCGAGGCCCGCATGGCGCTCCGGTTCAGCGAGAGGCCACCCACGCGGACCACGTCGCGCGTGGGACCCAGGTGTCCCCGGCTGCGGCGCACCAGGGCCTGGATGCGCGCGAGCAGCTCTCGCGACGAGAAGGGCTTGGGCAGATAGTCATCCGCGCCCAGCTCCAACCCCATCACCCGGTCCGCCTCTTCTCCGCGCGCGGTGAGCATGAGGATGGGCACCGCCGAGCGCTCCCGCAGCTCCCGGCACACGGTGAGCCCGTCCTTCCGGGGCAGCATGATGTCGATGAGGATGGCGTCGAACGCGCGCCGCGAGGCCTCCACCAGCCCCTGCTCTCCGTCCCGCGCGATGCAGGTCTTCACGCCCTGACGCTCCAGGTACTCGGCGGTGAGCCGCGCCAGGTGCGCGTCGTCCTCGATGAGGAGCACTTCGATGGCGGAGGCGGGTGACGAGGCCATGGGTCGAAGTCTAGTTCCGCTCGGCGCCCGGACCCGATGCCATGAGCTGCTTCACCCACTCCCGGGGCTGCAGCCTGCGCAGCTGCCACACCCCTCCGTCCACCAACCACTGTCCCCACTGCGATGGAGTCGAGGGCCGTCGCCACAGGTCGACCAGGGCCTGCTGATGCACGGACAGGTCCGTCAGCGGGGTGAAGGACAGCGCTTCGTTCCGGGCCGCGACGAGAGGGCGCTCCTGGAGCGCGGCATACGTCGACGTCGCCACCAGGAGGCAGGCGCCGAGGACCAGGAACACGGCGCGGGACACATCGGTACGGCGGGTCTGACACAGGGACATCGCGAACCCCCAGGAACCTTGGACCTCTCGGGATGGTGCGCACTCAAGACGCGCGATGTCGCGTGGGTATGTGGCGCATGTAAACGATTGTAACGACGGGATTGGCGCGCCGGAGCGGATGGGCCATGGTCGCGCGCAGGGGGGCAGTCCATCCGTCTTGGGGAAGGTGCCATGCAGGTCTCGTCGCGACGTCTCGTGCTTCCATTGATGCTGAGTGCCATGCTGGTCTCCGGTTGTTCCGAGGACTCACAAACGCCCGATGGCAAGTCGTGTCCCGCCGTCTCGGGCGCGGCCGTCGAGCACCAGGGGCTGGTGACCACCTCGGAGACCTGGGCCGCGGGCAGCACTCACGTCATCACCAGCAACCTGACCCTTCGAGGACAGGTCACCGTGGCGCCTTGTGTGACGGTGCACATCGCGCCTGGGGCCTCGCTCCAGGTGGACAGCGGAGGCGTGCTCCGGGTGGAGGGGAGCAAGGAGCAGCCCATCCGCTTCGATCCTGACGAGTCGGGCAGGCCATGGGGAGAGCTGCTCATTGGCACGGGAGGTTCGGCGCGGCTGTCGTGGGTGGTGTTCTCGGGGGGAGGTGACCCTGGGGCGGCGCTGGCCACGGTGCGGGTGAACGCGGGCGCGGAGCTGCCCGGTCCCCGGCCGCTGTTCGTCCAGCACGTCACCATCCAGAACTCGCGCGGGCCTGGCATCATGCTCAATGGCACGGCGGGGTTCGCGGAGGGCTCGTCGGACCTGACCATCCGGGACGCGGGGAACGAGGCACGGCCCCATCCGATGATGGTCAATCCCAACGCCTTGGGGACGCTGCCCACGGGGACGTATACGGGCAACGTGGAGGATACCCTCTTCGTGGGGCCGTCCATCGCGTCGTCGTCGGTGTACTACCTGGGGGCGGACGCGACGTTGAAGGACTTGGGTGTGCCGTATCGGCTGGAGGGGCTCCAGGTGGGTGCGCTGAACGCACCCGCGAAGCTCACCATCGAGGCGGGCGCGGAGCTGCGCTTCGAGCCGGAGACGATGCTGCGCGTGGTCTTCGCGAACAGCACGCTCGTCGCGGCGGGCACGGCGGCGAAGCCCATCGTCTTCACGTCGGCCCTGGAGCACCCGGTCGTGGGGGCCTGGGCGGGCATCAGCTTCGAGGGGCTGAACCCGGAGTCCCGGCTGGAGTCCGTGGTGGTGCGCTACGCGGGCGGGCCGTGCCAGTGCTCGGGGTTCGGGTGCAACTACCTGCCGGACTCGTTCGACGTGAGCTCGGCCATCCTGGTGTTCCAGGAGCCCGCGGCGCCGTTCATCGCGAACGCGCGCATCGAGTACAGCGCGGGCCACGGCATCCTGCGCGGGTGGGACGGCGCGGCCATCGACCTGGCGACGAGCACCACCTTCGAGCACATCATGGAGTGCACGCAGACAACCCCGAAGGACGCGGGCGGCCGCTGCCCATCGGAGCCGCCCGCCTGCCCGCGCAGTCCGTGACGGAGGGCCGGCCTCAGGGGCAGGGCGTGCCGGGGTCCGCGTACTGGCAGCGGTCCGCGTACGGGTACGTGTAGGCGTGGCACGCGGTGGGCAGTGGCACGGTGCGGCTCGTGAGGAGCGGGCGCACCTGTCGGCCCCGGCAGGCGAGCCAGTGGCCCTGGCTCCGGTCCGTCCCGAAGGCCACGTCCCGGGCGGAGCTGTTGCCGGTGAAGGCATAGACGGCGAGCGCATGCAGCGGTCGCCAGACGGCCAGACGGTCCTGACTGTTGAGGACGTTCTCCGGGTTGTTGGTGAGGCCCGCGCGGGACATCGGCACGGTGTGCGTGGCGTTGAGCCCGCAGCCACACGCGTCGCTCTGCACCGTGTGCCACGCGCGCTCCAGGCCTGTGGGCAACTTGTTCCAGATGTCCTGGACGGCGGTGGCGTGGTCGTTGACCTCGTCGTCCGCGTACACCTGGATGACGGCGCGCACGTCGAGCGGCAGCGTCGGGTAGTCGCGGCCCCACGAGTACCAGGGCGCCATCGAGAAGATGAACCGCCCGTTGCTTCCCCAGCCCCGCTCGACGAAGCCCCGGCGCGCCATGTCCGGTGTCGCGGCGCCGCCATAGCTGTGGCCGAAGAACCCCACGCGCGTCAGGTCGAAGCGGCCCTGCTGCTGGGCGACAGCGGCGAGGAAGCCCTGCCACAGACAGTCGTAGCGGGCTTCGTTCGGACGCTCGACGTCGGGGGTGAGCGGGTAGGGGACGAAGACGACGGCGTAGCCCTGGCTCGCGAGCATCTGGAACAGCTCGGCGTACAGGTCCGCGTCCGTGGCGCCGAACGCGTGCGAGAAGAAGAGGACGGGGACGGAGGTCAGCCCCGTCGGCCGGTAGGTGAGGACCTGTCCTCGTGCCACCGGATGCGGATTCGCCACGCGCTCCACGGTGACGGCATGGGGGCCGGGCACGCCCCAGTCGCTCGCCGCGGTGACGAGGGTCCCGGGCTGCGGCTCGACACAGGGGGAGGGGAAGGGGAGGGTGGAGCAGACGCTCGCGGTGATGTCCTCGTCCTCCGTCCCGGCGTCAGCGGTGGGGTCCACGGGTGTGCCGCTGTCCGCGGAGGTGCCCCCATCCTCCGGGGTGCCGGCATCCGGGCCCGTGAGGACCCCCTCGTCGGAAGGAGGGCCTTCCGAGTCATTCGCTGACGAGGAACACGCCGAGACGAGGGACACACCGAGGAGGGCAAGCAGGCGAAGGCGGGACATGTCGAGGCTCCGAGTTGTCCTCTACAACCCACGTTCCCCTGAATGGTTAAGGGCCACCCGGCGAATCGCACGCGGTCCGCGAAGACCTCCACCCGGACAGCCCCTGGCCCTCCAGGCCGCTTTCACCGGGGCACGTTTGGCACATCAACGACAGTACGCCAGGCACTCGCTGCACCACCCATCGTGCGAGAACCGGGGTGGAAGCCAGGCCTCCGCTCCTTCATGAAGCCGCACGAACTCTCGTGACGGGAGGCCGAGGACTGCCGCGGCATGGCGCGCGGTGAGATGGAGCTCATCGGACTCCTGCGGGGGGCTGAAGAGCTCTCCGCAGGGCGGGGAACGCTTCGGCACATCCGAAGATGTCGAGCAACGAGGCGATGCGACGTCTGAGGTCGGGCTCTTCGCGGGGCGTCTGCTTCAGGAGGGCAACCAACTGCGCAACCCGACATGACGACGCCGGAGCCTCCACGTGGGAGACCCCGGCGTCGGGTCCGACGGATGGGCTGTCGGTCGAACGTCGTGACTAGCGGTACGCCGCCGTCAGGTCATCGGCGCGCGTGATCTGACCGGCGCTGAACGTGTTCATGCAGCTGTCGTCGGTGTAGTCCATGAAGTTGGTGATGGGGTCCGCGCCGCCACCCGAGCAGGTGTCGCGGCCGGCGGGGCAGCCGTACGCGGGAGAGGCCTCGGCCGGGGTGTCGCTGACGCTGTCGCCCGCGCCGGTGCAGCCGCCCTGGAACGTGTGGTACAGGCCCAGCCAGTGGCCGACCTCGTGCGTGCCCGTGTCGCCCTCGTTGTAGGGCGCCGCCGTGCCGCCAGGGACGCTGCTGTAGAGGAGGACCACGCCGTCCTGCTGCGGGTTGGACGCGTAGCTGGAGGGGAACGTCGCCCAGCCCAGGAGGCCGCCGCTCAGGTTCGCCGAGTAGATGTTGAGGCTCTCCTTGCCACCCTGGCGCAGCGCCTTCTTCATGGCGCGCTCGTTGGCGCTGCCGCTCTTGAGCGCGTACCACTTGGAGTTCGTGGTGCGGGTGATGCCCTGGAGCACGAAGCGGAACGACGTGCCCTGGTAGGCCTGGTTCAGCACCGTGAGCTGCGCGTTGATCTGCGACTCGGGGATGTCTCCGTTCGCGATGCCCGTGCCCTTGTTGACGACGTGGAAGTACGTCGGCACCGTCACCGAGCCCACCGCGCGCAGCTCGCCCTTGCGCGTGGCCAGGAACGCGTCGATGGCCTGACGCTCCTCCGCCGAGGGCTCCTCCGCCGCGCAGCCGCGGTGCGCCGCGACCTGCTCCGTGGTCTCCGCCGGGGCCTCCGCCGCCGGAGCCTCGTCACCGCGACACGCGGCCAGGCTCAACAGTGCACCCGCGACCACGGCCAGCCGACCATTCCTCTTCGCGACGCTGCCAATCATTGTCAACTCCAGGGAAGTTGCTGATTCATTGGATACTCGAATGAAACAGCGAGAGTCAATCCCTGTACAGACGGGAGCCCGCGCGGGTGGGTGTATGAGACATGGGTGCTCCAGCGGGAGGGGTGGATGTAAAATGTCTTTAATTGGCTCGGAAATACCCGGAGAGCGGCCACGGGAAATCGACAGGGCTCGCACAGGGGGGAGGGGCTGACGGGCGGGCGTCGTTTGCCGGGGCGCGGAGGCTGGACCACTTTCCGGCAATCCCTGTCCAGGAGGACGGCATGGCTCGAAGGAATCGTGGTGGTGGTGTGGCGGCCCTGGCGGCGGCGCTGGTGTTCGGCTCGATGACGGGCTCCGCGCTCGCGGACGAGGCGAAGAAGGACCACAAGGAGCAGAAGCGCATCGGTGAGGCCGCGGCCGAGAAGGAGCTGTACGTCGGCAAGCTGGCGCTCTTCGACGCCAAGCAGATTGCCCTGGGCAACCTGGCGCTGGAGAAGACGCAGGACGCAAAGGTGCGCACGTTCGCGCAGAAGCTGGTGGATGACCACAAGCGGCACCTGTCCGGCCTGAAGGCCTGGGCGGACAGCAAGCAGATTGAAGTGGCGACCATCGACCTGTCGCGGCCTCCCCAGTCCGGCACGGGCGGCTCCGGCGCGATGCAGGAGGGCTACGACAAGAAGATGGAGGGCGTCGATGAGCGCCTGAACAAGGCCATCACCGAGGCGGAGAAGGACCTGGACAAGCTGCGCGAGAAGAACGGGAGGGAGTTCGACAAGGACTTCCTGTCGCGCGTCGCGGATGACGGCAAGAAGGGTCAGGACATGGTGAAGGACGGCATGGACAAGTACCGCACCGACGCCGCCTTCAGCGAGCTCTTGCGCGGCACGCGCGAGGGCATCGCGAGCAACGAGCGGCAGGCCAAGGAGATGGAGAAGTCCTTCCGCCGCTAGGACGGGCGTTCTCGACGCATGACGAGGCCCGCGCGGTGACCCGGGGTTCCGGTGTCACCGCGCGGTGTCTTTTCAGGAGGGATGCTGTGTGCGGCGCTGGGCGCCCCGTGCGCTCCTGGGTTGACGCGGTGGGCGGTGGGTGTTTATCCCGACGCATGGCGAATGCCTGGAAGTGGGTAGCTGCCTGGTGGTGTGTCGTCCTGTGCTCGTGCGCGACGTCCGCGCCCCATGTCCCGCCTGTCCCGCCGGAGGGCGCCACGCCCGTGGGGCCATTCCTGCCGGCGGCGCGCGCGCTCTTCGCGGGGTGCACGCCGGTCCCCGACAGCGCCACGTCGCGCGTCTATCAGTGTGGTGACGCCACGGTGTGGCTCGTCGAGCGCAAGGCCGTGACGGCCGAGCGTGTGCTGACGCTGGCCCGGGCCCGGCTGGTGGAACGTCTGGGAGAGCGCGTGGTGGTGGCGGAGGGCGCGCTGCCGTTGGCGGACCGCTCGTGGCCCGCGGCCCGCTTCGCGGTGTGTGACGCGGAGGAGGGCGGCACGGAGGCTTCGACCCCCTGTCGCGCGGGTGGCTACCTGGTGTCCGTGGCGGGGCCGCTCGGCCGACAGCGCGAGCTGGGCTGCGTGGCGAAGCACAACGCCCCGCCCGCCGTGGCGCGCTGCCTGGAGCTCTTCGAGTACCTCGCGGCGAAGGGAAACCCCGAGGGGGAGCTGCTCGACGAGGAGGCGATGTTGCTGCCGCCGCGCCTGCCCTGGCGCTCGCTGGCGGTGCCCGAGAAGTGTCAGCCGTCCGCGTCCACCAGCCGCGCGGGGCGAATCCGCTGCGACGACGCGTCCTTCGTGTGGAGCGTGTATCGACCCGCGCGCACCGAGGTGACGGTCCGCTGGAGGGACCAGAGCGTGGCGGAGCTGCGCGCGGCCCTGCCCGGCGCCGGGCCCGTGAAGGAGGTGGCCTGTATGCTGGAGCAGCAGCCCGCGCGGTGTCTGCGCTTCACCGCGCCCACGTCACGTGGACCCCTCGTCGTCTGGGCCGGAGCGACGCACTGGGATGACCGCGCGGTGTTCGCGGCGTGCAGCTTCCTCGAGTCCGAGGAGCCCGCGTTCCCGGCCGTCTGCAATGGCGCCTTCTCCGTCCCCTGAACGAAGCGAGCAAGGAGCCCGCCCGTGTACGCACTGCAGGAGGTCTCCAAGCGCTTCGGTGACACCCTGGCGCTGGACGCGGTGACGCTCACGCTCCCACCAGGGCGGACCACGGTGCTGCTCGGGCCGAGCGGCTGCGGGAAGTCCACGTTGGTGCGCCTGCTCAACGGGCTCTTGCGTCCGGACACGGGGCGTGTGCTGTACGCGGGACAGCCGCTGCCCACGGACGAGAAGGCGTTGCTCGCGCTGCGCCACCGCGTGGGGTACGCGCTCCAGGGCGGGGGACTCTTCCCTCATCTCACGGGCGAGGAGAACGTGGTGCTGATGGCCCGGCACCTGCGTTGGTCGGAGGCGCGCATCCGCGAGCGCCAGGCGCTGCTGGTGGAGCTGACGCGCTTCCCGCCCGAGGCGCTCGCGCGCTATCCGGCGCAGCTGTCGGGAGGTCAGCGGCAGCGCGTGGCGTTGATGCGCGCGTTGATGCTGGACCCGGAGGTGCTGCTGCTCGACGAGCCGCTGGGCGCGTTGGACCCGCTGGTGCGGCATGAGCTCCAGGCGGACCTGCGCGGCATCTTCGCGCGGCTCGGCAAGACGGTGGTGCTGGTGACGCATGACCTGGCGGAGGCGGGGTTCCTCGGGGATGACATCGTGCTGATGCGAGACGGACGCGTGGTGCAGCAGGGCTCGTTGACGCAGCTGGAGACCCAGCCCCAGGACACGTTCGTTACGCGCTTCATCCAGGCCCAGCGACTGCCGCCCGGGGGAGGCGTCACCGGATGAGCCCTCGTTTGATGGGGACCTTGCTGGTGCTCGTCCTGTCGATGGGCGCCTGTGCTCGCGCGTCGAGCACGCCGGAGGGCGCGGCGTCCGTGCGCGTGGGCTCCAAGAAGTTCACCGAGTCCGTCATCCTCGGGGAGATGGTGGCGCAGCTCGCGCGGAGCACGGGGGCGAGCGTGAGCCATCGGCGCGAGCTCGGCGGCACCGCGGTGCTCTGGGAGGCGCTCAAGCGGGGCGAGCTGGATGTGTATCCCGAGTACACGGGCACGCTGCGCCAGGAGCTGCTCTCCGGACGCAAGCTGCCCGATGACGCGGCCCTGCGCGCGGCGCTCGCCGAGGTGGGCCTGCGCATGAGCGAGCCCCTTGGCTTCAACAACACCTATGCCCTGGGCATGAAGGAGGCGGAGGCCGAGCGGCTGGGCATCCGCCGCATCTCCGACCTGCGCGAGCACCCGGAGCTGCGCTTCGGCTTCAGCAACGAGTTCATGGAGCGCGCCGATGGCTGGCCCGCGCTGCGTGACACGTACAAGCTGCCGCAGCGCGACGTGCGCGGCCTGGACCATGACCTCGCGTACCGGGGGATGGAGGCCAACTCCGTGCAGGTGACGGACCTGTACTCCACGGACGCTGAAATCGCCGCCTACGGCCTGCGGGTCCTCGAGGACGACGCGCGCCACTTCCCCGCCTATGACGCCGTGCTGCTCTATCGCGACGACCTGGAGGCCCGCGCCCCCGAGGCCCTCGCGGCCGTGCTGCGTCTGCAAGGCAGCCTCACGGAGGACGCGATGGTGAAGCTCAACGCCCGCGCCCGACTGGAGCGCGTGCCCGAGCCGCGGGTGGCCTCCGACTTCCTCGCCGCGAAGCTGGGCGTCTCCACCGAGGTCCATGGCGAGGGGCTCGTCTCGCGCGTGCTGCGCCGCACGCGTGAGCACCTGTTCCTCGTCGGCGTGTCGCTGCTGGCCGCGCTCGCGCTCGCGGTGCCGCTGGGCGTCCTCGCCGCGCGCAGTCCTCGGTTGGGGCAGGGCGTGCTGGGCCTCGCCGGCATCATCCAGACGATTCCCTCGCTGGCGCTGCTGGTGGTGATGATTCCGCTGCTCGGCATCGGCTCACGGCCGGCCATCGCCGCGCTGTTCCTCTACAGCCTGCTGCCCATCGTCCGGAACACCACCGCGGGCCTCACGGGAATCCCGCTGGAGGTGCGCGAGTCCGCGGACGCGCTCGGCCTGCCTCCGCGCGCGAGGCTGTGGCGCATCGACCTGCCCATGGCCTCGCCCTCCATCCTCGCGGGCATCCAGACGGCCGCGGTCATCAACGTGGGCACCGCCACGCTGGGCGCGCTCGTCGGCGCGGGAGGCTACGGACAGCCCATCCTCACCGGCATCCGCCTGGACGACACCCGCCTCATCCTCGAGGGCGCCATCCCCGCCGCCGTGCTGGCCCTGCTCGTCAGCGGGCTGTTCGAGGCCCTGGGCCGCGCGCTCATCCCGAAGGGGCTGCGCCTGCGCGCCGAGTCGGAGTCGCGCTGACGGCTCAGGCGGCCGAGGCCTGCGTCGGCACCGGCTCCGACACCAGCTCCGCGCGGGGCGCGTCCTTCGACAATCCCGCCGCGCACATCCGCACCACCGTCATCCACACGAAGTCCGCCAGCAGCAGGTGCACCAGCTGCAGCCACACCGGCGCCAGCAGCACCACGTTGGTGAGGCCCGCGCCCAGCTGCAGGACGTAGAGGCCGGTGAGCAGCATCGCGGACTGCTTCACCTCCGGGGACGGCCGCAGCCGCGACAGCCACCGCCCCACGTACACCAGCGCCGCGCCCATCAGCACCGCGATGATGGGGTGATAGATGCGCCGGCGCACGAAGAGGTGGGCTGAGTCATTCGCGTGCTGCGCCAGCCCCTCCGCCAGCGTCTCCGAGGGGAACAGCGTGTCCCCCAGCGCCGCCACCGCGCCGCTCACGCCGAGCAGCATCATGCCGCCCACGCACACGCCCACCAGCACGCCCACCCAGCCCTGACCGCGGAAGGCCAGGTTCGCCCGGCCCTTCGAGAACCACAGCACCATCGTCTGCGCGCCCACCAGGAGGAACGTGTTCACCAGGTGCACGCCCATCCACACCGCGCGGCCGACGGACGCGTTGTCCGCCACGTACTGCAGCAGCACGATGCCGGCGCCCACCAGCGCCTCCGTCATCATGAAGAAGAGCGCCCAGTTCGCCGCCTTGCGTACCGGGTGCCCCTTGGCGTGCGCCCGCATGGCCCACACGCTCAGGGCCACCGCGAGCAGCATCGCCACGCCGCTCGTCAGCCGGTGGGTGTACTCGATGAGCGTCTGGACCGTCGGCTCCCGGGGCACCACCTGCCCGTTGCACACCGGCCAGTGATCTCCACACCCCGCCCCGGAGCCCGTGGCGCGCACGAAGGCGCCCCACAGAATCACCCCCAACGTGAAGACGAGCACTCCAAGGCTGAAGCGCTGGAACGAGCGGGTCGAAGCGGGATGAGTCATCGCGCTCCCCCTTATCGCAACCTCGCCTCACCCGCCGCCCGCGCACCCCATCCAGCGTCACCCCGCCCATCAGCCCGGCTGCTCGGCCTCTGCCTCGCTCGGCGCCGGGGCATATCCGGATAGGGCCTGACGGATGTCCCACCCGGCCTATTGGATATGCCTGCTCCCTTTGACTACCTCATTGGATGATGTCCATTGGACACTTCCATGCCCCTAAGGGCTGGCACGTAGAGTGCTTAACGACCGCTCAGTGCGCGACGGACCTCTCCGGAGGCTGGCGACACACGGCTTGAACAGGTGACCGCCCTCGGGCGGTCCCGGCACCCAGGGTCGAAGCTTCCCCCCTCTTGGGCCCATGGGTGTGTTCTTTGAGAGGCACAGTTGGAAGCAGTACCGCGCTTCGGGCCGGGGTTCCCCCCTCCCCGGCCCGGAGCGGACCTCTTCCGACACAGGCCTCATCGGGTTCCCACAGGGGTGTGGGGAAACAGGGCGGGGCGCATCGCGGGTTGGGGTGGTTCCTCGACTTCAGCCCGCGATGCGCATCTGCTTTGCCCCCAGCACCGCTGGCAAGGGCCCGTACGCCATGGAGCGCTCGATGACGTTGCGCAGCTCGCGCACGTTGCCGGGCCACGGGTGGGCCATCAGGGCCTCGAGCGCGTCCGAGCCCAACTGCGGGGGTGGCTGTCCCTCGGGCGTGAGCTGCCGCACGAAGTGCCGCGCCAGGGCCACCACGTCCTCGCGCCGCTCGCGCAGGGGCGGCACGCGCACCGGCACCACCTGGAGGCGGTAGTAGAGGTCCTCGCGGAAGCGGCCCTCGCGCACCAGCTGGCCCAAATCCCGGTGCGTGGCGGCCACCACGCGCACGTCGACCTCCACCGGGCGCGTCTCTCCCAGGGGGAAGACCTCGCCGTTCTCCAGCACGCGCAGCAGCTTGGGCTGCACGTCCAGCGGCAGCTCGCCAATCTCATCCAGGAACAGGGTGCCGCCGTGCGCCGCGCGCAGCACGCCGGGGTGGTCCGAGGCCGCGCCGGTGAAGGCGCCGCGCCGGTAGCCGAACAGCTGCCCCTCGAAGAGCTCCTTGGGGACGGCCGCGCAGTTGAACGCGACGTAGGGCCGCTGCGAGCGCGTGGAGAGCAGGTGCAGCGCCCGCGCGACGACCTCCTTGCCCGCGCCGGACTCGCCCGTGACGATGACGGTGGAGCGGCTGGCGGACAGGCGCGAGAGCTCCGCGCGCAGCCGCTTCATCGAAGGCGACGCGGCGATGAAGCCCGGCATCTCCGTCTCGCGCCCGGGCTCCTCGGACGCGGGCTCGCTCGCGCCCGGCACGCCCGGCTCCACCGTCGTGAAGCCGCGCAGCGTCGCCACCTCCAACGCGAAGCCGCCCAGCCTGGACAAGAGCGTGAGCAGCGCGCGCCCATCCACCGGCAGCGGGCCCACGACGCCCAGCCGCAGCCTGCGTCCACATCCGTCGCCGAACTCGACCTCGTCCGTGGCCGGCCGCGCGTCCAGGCCCGCGAGCAGCGTGACGCGTCCCTGGGAGTCCACTTCTTCCAGCCGGGGCGCGCAGCCGGGGAACAGGCCCTCCAGCACGCCGAGCAGCTCGCGCTGGATGAGCGGCGCGCCCATGCCGCGCACGGACAGCCGCTCGAAGGGCACCACCAGCGCCTCGGAGCCCAGGCGCGTGGTGGCGCCGGGCTCGGGGGTGGGGCTGCCCGAGCCGGCGGGTCGCGCCGTGGCGGGGATGAAGTTGGGTTGCGGCGCCATGCCGATGCGGCGCAGCTCCGCGTCGCTGGCGGCCAGCAGCTCGTCGGCGGCCGGGTCTCCCTCGTGCTTGCCCAGCCACGCCAGCAGGCTGCGCGTGAAGGCCGCCATGCACACGTCGCCGGAGAGGCGGAAGGTGCCCAGCGAGGCCTCGAGCAAGTCGCGCGCCTCGCGCGTGCGGCCCTCGACGACGAGGAGGATTCCCTCGAAGCGGTGGAGCAGCGCGGAGTGCCACGCCGACGGCATCCGCTCCAGGAAGGCGCGCGTGCGGCGCAGCACCACCCGGCCTTCCTCGCGCTGACCGGCGTACGCGCGCGCGGCCGTCTCGTACAGCAGGCACTCGCGGCGCAGGTAGGGCCAGCCGCCCAGCTCCATGCCGCGCGCTCCGGCGGCGGCGAAGCCCGCGGCGGCGCGCTGGGCGGTGCCCTCGCTCAGGTCCGCCATGGCTTCGACGAAGAGCGCGTACGCGCCGGTGAGCGAGCGCTGGATGTTGCCGTCGTACGAGGACAGGCGGGAGGCCAGCTTGCGCAGGTCCGCGGGCCGGTTCACCGTCAGCCACAGCTTCGCGCGCGTAACCGCCAGCTGCAGCGGCGTCCAGCTCAGCTCCTCCACCACCGCGTCGGCCTCGTCCAGCGCGGCCTCCGCCTCGGTGAAGCGCGCCAGGCGCATCAGCGCCTCGGCCTCCGCGCGCGCCGCGAAGATGAACGAGAAGCCGCGCGCCATGCGTCCGCCGTACGCCGCCTCGCGCGCGCGGCGCACGAGCAGCAGCGCCTCCTCCGGCTCGCACGCCTCGTCCAGCCGGCGCTGCGCGAGGAAGGCGAGGTTGCGCGCCTCCAGGAACGCGTACCCCAGCCGCGCCGCGCCCTGGGCCACCTCGCGGAAGCGGCGCGTGGCCTGCGTCGTCTCGCCGCGGATGGCCTCCTCGTGCGCGCAAACGTCCTCGGCGAGCAGCCGCAGCGCCGGGTCCGTCACGTGCGTGAGCGCCTCCGCCACGCGCCCCGAGTAGCGCGCCACCCGCTCCGTCTCCCCCAGGTAGAAGGCGCCCGCCGTCTGCGCCATGCGCAAGAGGCAGCGCGCGTCCGCGTCCGGGCGCTCGACGAGCAGCGCCTCCGCGCGCGCCACGTGCCCATCGGACTTCACGGCGTCGAACAGCTTCCCATCCGGCGACGCGTAGAGGTTGGCCGCGAGCGCGTGCACCTGCAGCTCCACGCCCAGCGGCAACAGGCCCATCTCCGCCTCACCCAGGTGCGGCAGCAGCGTGGCGAGCGCGCCCCGGCTGTCCTCGCGCCCCCAGCGTTGCAGATGCGACAGCCCCACCGCCGCCAGCGCCCGCGCGCCCGGCGTCCGCAGCACGCCCGAGGCCAGCAGCGTGAGCAGCTCCTCCTCCGCCGCGCGCCACTCGGCCCGCTTCAGTCGGTCCAGGCAGGGCTGTAGCCGCTGGCTCTCCTCGGGGCGCAGCTCCTGGCGGGACAGGGAGGGCAGCCGAGCGCCCGCGAGTCCTCCGCCCTGCAGCTGCTTGAGCGCCTGCGCCACCCGGCCCCGGGGCCGCCGTGCCTGGGGCGCCTCTTCCGGCAGCTCCCAGCGATACACCGTCAGGGGGGTCACACCCAGCATCCGGGCGAAGGCAGCACGGCTATGGCCTCCACGCATCGCGCGGATGGCCTCGGGGCTCAGCTCCCCGCCTTCCCCCTTTTCCTCGATGCTCTCCACGACACCGAACCCCTTGTGCCCCCCGCGGACACAATCTCATGGGCCTTTTCCAGGGGGAATGCAAACGATTGAGCATTTCCCGGGATGCCCCATGAGCATCACCCGTCACGACTCGGTGCGGGGTGACGCCGGACGCCCAACATGATGTGGGATTCACCTCCCCGATGGCGGGGGAGGTCGTTATCGTATCGCGTGCCCCGAGCTTCCGAGCCACCCCCTCCGAGCGAGCTTCCCCGACAGCAGGACGAGCGCCTGCGACGTCTGGAGGACGCGTTGTCGGAGGGCCAGGCCCGGGAGGACGCGGCCATCGAGGCGTGGGTGCGCAAGACGGGGCGCCTGCCTCCCCGGAAGGTCCGCCGACAGTGGGAGAAGCAGTGGCGCAAGGAGGCCCGGCGGGACGCGAGCGCGGCGACGCGGCGCCGGTCGCGGCGGCGCTCCTCGAATGCTTCCAGGGACCCGGCCAGGGCGGCGGCCTTCATCGCGCCGGCCATCGCCTGCCTGGTGCTGGCGCTGGGCCAGCCGCGTCGGCTGTGGTGGCTCGTCTTCGTGGCGCTGGGGTTCTTCCTGGCGTCGGCGAAGTACCTGAGGCGCCCCACGGAAGAAGAGGAGGCGGAGGCCACCGGGCTCGGGTTGCGACCCGCCGCGGCCCGGCCGGTGGAGCCGGTGGACCCCAAGGTGGCGCGCGTGGACGCGGTGTGCGCGAAGCTGCTGGCGGAGCTGGCCCAGGGGCCCGCGGTGCTGCGCGAGGTGGTGCACGCGCCCGAGCGCACGGTGGAGGCGCTGCGCCAGGGCTGTCACGCGCTGGCGAGCCGGGAGCGGACGCTGCGCGCGCTGGCCACGCCGGAGGAGGCGAGCCGGTTGGAGGAGGAGCACCGCGCGCTGACCGCCCGGGTGGCGGCGGAGCGGGACGCGGTGGTGCGTGAGCGGCTGCGGGGCGCGCTGACCGCGCTCGAGTCGCAGCGTCAGCAGCGCGCGGAGCTGTCCACGGCGGCGGACCGGCTGGAGGCCGAGTACACGCGGCTGTTCTACACGCTGGAGAGCCTCTACGCGCAGGTGCTGCGGGTGCGCACGGCGGACGCATCCGGCGAGGACGTCGCCGGGCTGGGCCTGCGTCAGAGCGTGGAGCAGCTCGGCGCCGAGGTGGAGGCCGTCACGGAGGCGTTGGAAGAGGTCCACCGCCCGCCGGATGGCCGGGTGCGCACGCGCTGAGCGCTACTCGCTGAGCGCGCCGCCGCGAGCGGGAGGCGACTGCGCGCCGGAGGCGACGCGTACCGTCTTGGCGTTGAGGAACTCGTGGATGCCCAGGTCCGCGAGCTCGCGCCCGTGGCCGGAGTTCTTCACCCCGCCGAAGGGCAGCCGCGCGTCGGACACCACCATCTGGTTGACGAACACCATGCCGGACTCGATGCCGTCGATGAAGCGGCGCTGCTCGCCCGCGTCGCGCGTCCACACGCTCGCGCCCAGGCCGAAGGGCGTGGCGTTGGCCAGCTCCAGCGCGTGCTCCACGTCGCGGGCGCGCAAGAGCGTGGCCACCGGACCGAACAGCTCGTCATGGAACGCGGGCGCGGAGGGCGGCGGGTCCGCGAGGACGGTGGGCGGATAGAAGTTGCCGGGCCGCTCCAGCGGCTTGCCGCCGATGAGCAGCCTCGCGCCGGCCTTCACGCTCGCCTCCACCTGCGCGTGCAGGCCCTGCAGGATTCCCGGCGTGGCCAGCGGGCCCAGGTCCGTCTTCGGGTCCATGGGGTCGCCCACGGTGACCTTCTTCAGCCGCTCGACGAAGCGGCGCTCGAACTCGGCGGCGATGGGCTCGGCGACGATGAAGCGCTTGGCGGCGATGCAGGACTGGCCGTTGTTGATGAGGCGCGCGGACGCGGCCGTCTCCACCGCCTTGTCCAGGTCCGCGCTGGGCATGACGATGAACGGGTCACTCCCGCCCAACTCGAGCACCACCTTCTTGAGCGACTTGCCCGCCGACGCGCCCACCGCGCGGCCCGCGCCCTCGCTGCCGGTGAGCGTCACCGCGCGCACGCGGGCGTCCTCGATGACGCGGTTGACGTCCGCGGTCTCGATGAGGAGCGTCTGGAACGCGCCCTGGGGGAAGCCCGCGTCCAGGAACAGCGTCTCCAGCGCGAGCGCGCACTGGGGCACGTTGTGCGCGTGCTTGAGCAGGCCCACGTTGCCCGCCATCAGCGCGGGCGCGGCGAAGCGCACCACCTGCCAGAAGGGGAAGTTCCACGGCATGATGGCCAGCACGGGCCCCAGCGGCTGGTAGCGCACGAAGGCGGTGTCGCCGCCCACGTCGATGGGCCGGTCCTTGAGCAGCCCCTCCGCCTTGGCCACGTAGTAGCGGCACGCCGTCGCGCACTTCTTCGCCTCGGCCTTGGCGGCCTCCAGCGGCTTGCCCATCTCCTCGGTCATGATGCGGCCGTAGTGGTCCGCCCCCGCGTCCAGCAGCTCCGCGGCGCGGCGCATCCAGCGGGCGCGCTCGGCGAAGGGCGTCTGGCGGTACGCGCGGAACGTGTCCGAGGCGAGCTGGAGCTTCGACTCCAGCTGTTCCGGAGTGAGGGCGTCGAACGTGCGCAGCGTCTTGCCGGACGTCGGGTCGATGGTGGCGATGGCCATGGGAGGCTCCTTGCGGGAGCGCGGTGATAGCAGCCGGGCGCGTGCGCACAATGCCCGGCGGAGGCCAGCGTCAGGCCCCGCACGCGCCCGGGCCCCGTGTTCCTGATATGCGACACATGTCTCCCGCGTCCGCCATGCCCCAATTCCTCGTCCTGCCCGACGGCCACCGCCTCCCCCTGGACAAGCCCGTCCTCTCCCTGGGCTCCGACGCCACGTGTGACGTGGTGCTCACGGGCGCGGGCGTGAAGCCGAGCCACGCGCTGTTGTTTCGCGACGCGCGCGGCTGGAGCGTGTCCCCGGCGGGGCGCGGCTGTGACGTGCGGGTGAAGGGCCGGCGCGTGGACCTGGCGCCGCTGGAGCCCGGTGACCGCATCCGCCTGGGCACGGTGGAGGTGGAGCTCGTCGAGATAGGAGACGGGCGCGCGGAGGGCTCGCGAGCCCCCGAGCCCCGGCGCCTCGTGGCGGTGATGGCGGAGCTGTCCTCGCGGCTGCTCGCGCAGCGCCCTCCGTTGGAGTTGCTCGACGTGGCGATGCGCGGCCTCGCCGACGTGGTGGGCGCGGACGTGGGCTTCCTCGTCGCGGCGGACTCGAGCCAGGGGCCTCGGCGCGTGTTGTTCGCCACCGGCGCGAAGGCCGACGCCGCGGTGGTGGACAGCCTGGTGGACCGGGTGCTGACGTCGGGTGCGCCCGTGCTCGTGGCGGACGTGGCGGCGGACGCGGCGCTGGCGGGGGCGCCGAGCCTGGAGGCGCTGCGACTGGGCTCCGCGCTGGTGGTGCCGCTGCGCGTGGAGCTGGTGCCGTTGTCGGTGGTGTACCTGGGGCGCAAGCTCGGCGCGCCCGTGTTCACCTCGGCGGACCTGGAGGAGGCGCTGGCGCTCTGCGCGATGACGGCGCTGCTGTTGTCGACGCGGCGCGAGCTGACGGAGCTGCGCTCGCGGGTGGAAGGACTCACGCGGCGCATCGAGGCCGCGACGTTCGAGGGGCTCATCGGCGAGTCCCCCGCGATGCGCGCGCTGTACCGCCAGGTGGAGCGGCTGGGGCCCACGCCGCTCAACGTCCTCATCCAGGGCGAGACGGGCACGGGCAAGGAGCTGGTGGCCCGCGCGCTCCATCGTCGCGGAGGGCGTCCGGGGCGCCTGGTGGCCATCAACTGCGCGGCGCTGCCGGAGAGCCTCATCGAGCGCGAGCTGTTCGGCCACGCGCGCGGGGCCTTCACTGGCGCGGGCGCGGAGCGGGCGGGGCTGGTGGAGGCGGCCGACGGGGGCACGCTGTTCCTGGACGAGATTGGCGACATGCCGCTGTCGCTCCAGACGCGCCTGTTGCGCGTGGTGCAGGAGCGCGAGGTGACGCGGCTGGGGGAGCACACGCCGCGCAAGGTGGACGTGCGAGTCGTCTCCGCGACGCACGTCTCGCTGGAGGAGGCGGCGCGCAAGGGCACCTTCCGCGCGGACCTGCGCTACCGGCTGGAGGAGGTGCGCGTGGACGTGCCGCCGTTGCGAGCGCGCGGCGACGACGTGCTCCTCCTCACGCACCACGTGCTGACGCAGGAGTCGCGCAAGGCGCGGGGCCTCACCCAGAAGGCCATGGAGGCGCTGCGAGGCCATCCGTTCCCCGGCAACGTGCGCGAGCTGGTGTCGCGCGTCCGGCGCGCGGCGGTGCTGGCCACGGACGAGCTCTTGCGCCCCGAGGACCTGGAGCTGGGCGGAGATGACGCGCCCATGGTTCCGCTGGAGGAGGCGCGCGAGGCCTTCGTCCAGCGCTACGTGCGCGAGGCGATTGCCCGCTCTGGCGGCAGCAAGAAGGACGCGGCGGCGGCGCTGGGCATCGGCCTGCGCTCACTGTTCCGCTACCTGGGCGAGGGGGACTGACACGCCGCCTCCTCGGGAGGCCCGGTCCGCGTGCCAGTCCTGGCACGTTTCCCCCGACGCTGCGCGGCTCGCGGCGCCGTTCGTCGCGCAACCCCTTGGAATCGTGAGGCTTCGCGCTCGCGAAGGCCCGCGGCACGGCGGTTGCGAAGGGGGTCTCCGTACGCCGCTGACGAGCAGGGCCGGCGCGCGGCGAGAACGACCTTCACGGAGACGAACATGAAGCGATGGCTGATGGCGCTGTTCCTGGCGGTGGTGGTGACGGGCTGTGGCAGCACCAACGAGGACGACGACAAGAACCCGAACAACCCCGACCCGAACGAGCAGGAGAAGATACTCTGCAGCGCGAGCAAGGCCTGTCCCAGCGGGCAGTTCTGCTTCAACGGCTTGTGTGCCCTGGGCTGCCAGTCGAACGCGAACTGCGCGGCGGACCAGTACTGCGACACCGAGGACACGGCCGCCCTGGCCTCCTACTGCAAGAACAAGAAGGTGCCGACGTGCACCTCCGACACCCAGTGCCTGAGCAACCAGACCTGCATCGAGGGCCTGTGCAGCCTGCGTCCGCCCGCGAACCCGCCCTCGTGCGACCCGGACACGTCTGACTTCCGGGACGGCTGCGACAAGTACTCGGTGTGCATGGACCCGGATGACGACGGCGCGCGCCAGCCGTACTGCGCCAGCTTCGCGCCGTGCGCCGAGGACGGGGCCTGCCCGGTGGGCCTGGGCGGCGCGGTGTGCAACGACGGCTACCTGTCGAACAAGGGCCGCTTCTGCATGCAGGGCCTCTGCCGCGACAACTCCAACTGCCCCTCGGAGTGGAGCTGCGTGAAGCCCTTCACGGGCTCGGTCATCGGCTTCTGCAGCCCGGGCGCCTTCGGCTTCCCGTGCCAGGAGAACTCGCAGTGCAAGTCCGGCCAGTGCTTCGGCGCGCCGGGCATCATGGGCACCTGCATGTAGCAGGGCGCCAGAGTCGGTCCTCGTGCTTCCAGGGAGTACGGGGACCGTGCCTCGCGGGGGCTCGCGCTCCCGCGGGGATTTGCGCGTAGAGTGGCGAGGCTTGCTGATGCGTCACTTCCTTTCCTGCTGTGGGCTGGCCCTGCTCGTGCTGCTGTTCGCGCCGGGCTGTCCTCTCGACATCCGTGTCCGCTGTGACGAGTCGCACGCCTGCGCCTCGGGCGAGGTCTGCGTGCGGGGAGGCTGTGAGCCTCGGGCCGTGGAGCGGGTGGGGGAGGACTGTGACGGGGACTCGGAATGTGGCCCCGGGCTCACCTGCGGCATGGGCTTCCCGGGCGGGTACTGCCTGCTCGAGTGCTCCGCCGATTCGCCGTGTCCCTCGGGCACCGTCTGCGCGAAGGACCTGGGAGTGTGCCTGCTCGGGTGCGGCGAGGACTGCTACCGCCCGGGCTATGGCTGTGGCCCCGTGCCCGATTCCTCGGGACTGCTGAACGCCTGCGTGCCCGTCGCGACGCAGGCGGACGGTGGTGGCGGTTGGGATGGAGGTGGGTCGGACGGTGGCGGCGTGGATGGTGGGGGTGGCTCGGATGGTGGAGGCGTGGACGGTGGAGGGGGCGGCCTGGATGCGGGCTGCGTGACCGCGATTTGCGAGGCGCCGGACGCGGGCTGCGCGGCCACGGTGGGGATGGGGGGCACGTGTGCTCGCGCCTGTGAGTGCCTGGATGCCGCCGCGGCGTGCGTGGAGGGGCGGTGCACGGAGTCGTGCACGTCCGACTTCACGTGTCGGGACGGGCGACGGTGCAACAACGGCGGGTGCGAGGTGGGGCCCCGGCTGGGTGAGGCGTGCAAGGACCCGTTCGACTGCGCGGGCACCGCGAAGTGCCGTCCGGAGCGGCCGAGGTGCGAGGAGTCCTGCAATCCGAACGCGGGAGGCGGCATCTGTCCCGAGGGCTACCAGTGCGCGCTGGATGGGCTGTGTGTTCGGGCGTGCACGGGAATCCCTGAATCGACGGGCGAGGTCTGCGAGAACTCGTGGGATTGCGCCACCTGCGCGGTGTGCCTGACGTCGGGGGCACAGTCGCGGTGTCGGCGCACGTGTCGGCTGGACAGGGACTGTCCCGGGGGCGCCGTGGGAGCGTGCGAGCAGGTGGGCGAGACGAAGGCCTGTCGGTTGTAGCGCTTGGGTTGCTCGCGGGAGGCGGCTCCCCGAGAATGCGCCCGTGATGACGGGTGAGGTGGTTTCGGGCCGCTACCGACTCGAGCGGGAGCTGGGGCGTGGAGGAATGGCCACGGTCTTCCTGGCCGTGGACCTGCGCCTGTCCCGGCCCGTGGCGTTGAAGCGGATGCACCCGGGCAAGGACCCTGGGCGCGTGGAGCGCTTCCGACGCGAGGCCGAGCTGGCGGCCTCCTTGCGTCACCCCAACATCCTGGAGGTGCACGACTTCGGTGAGGACGCGGAAGGGCCGTTCCTCGTCTGCGAGTGGGTGCGGGGCGAGGATTTGCGGAGCCTGGCCGCGAGGCTCGGGCCGGTGCCACCCGAGGCGGCGCTGGTGCTGGGTTGGGAGCTGGCGCGCGCCCTGTCCGCGGCGCATGCGAGCGGCGTGGTGCACCGCGACGTGAAGCCGGACAACGTGCTGGTGGCGGAGGGGGGGCCGCTGAAGCTGGCGGACTTCGGGCTGGCCGCGTTGGAGGACCAGGAGCGGCTGACGAGCACGGGCGCGGTGACGGGCTCGCTGGCGTACATGGCGCCCGAGCGCATCGACACGGGCGCGTTCTCCCCGGCCTCGGATGTGTATGCCGTGGGGGTCATCCTGTTCGAGCTGGTCTCGGGCGGAACGCCGCACGCGGGCAAGGGGGCCGCGCACCTGGCGGCCTCGGTGATGACGCGGGATGCGCCGTCGCTGACGGAGGTGGTGCCGGGGACGCCCGAGTCCTTGTCGGTCCTGGTGTCGAGGTGCCTGACGAGGGATGCCCGCAACAGGCCGACGGACGGAGGCGTGCTGGCGGCGGAGCTGGAGGCCCTGCTGCGGCAGGAGGTGGGCCCGCCCGCGGAGGTGGCTCGGGAGTTCTTGAGCAATCCGGTGGCGGGTGCCATCCAGTGGCGGAAGTCTCGCTTCCAGCGCTTGCTGACGGAGGGGCGCGCGTTGCTGGCGAAGGGCGAGGGCGCGCGCGCCGCGAAGGTGCTCAACGCGGCGCTGATGTTGGAGCCGGCCTCGTCCGAGGTGGTGGCCCTGCTGCGGGAGCGGCAGCGACCCAGGCGCTCGCGGGCGCGGTGGGCCGCGGGGTTCGTGCTCTGCGCGGCGACGGGGTTGGGGGGATGGACGTTGTCTCGTCATCACGAGGCGACGCGAGCCGAGGACCCGACGTCGTCCCGGGATGGACAGGCGGGAGCGCGGGGCTCGGATGCGAAGCCGTCCCGAGACGGACAGACGGGGACAGGCGCCGAGGGCTCGACGCCGTCCCGAGACGGACAGGCAGGAGCACGGCCCGAGGGCTCGACGCCGTCCCGAGAGGGACAGGCAGGTGCATGGGTCTCGGGCGCGACACCCTCCGAGGGTGGAGCGGCAGGCGCATGGAAGGCTTCCTGCGCGGAGGGAGACTCCTCCCCTGAATGTGTGAAGGCGCTCGCGCGAGGACGCGAGGACGCGGGGCGTGGTTCCGATCTCCTCGTGGATGACGGGCTGGGAAGCGAGAGTGTCGGCGCGGCGCGCGAGGCCCTCGCCGAGCTGTCGCGGACGCAAGCGAAGAAGGCGATGGGTTCACGGTCCGCCCCAAGTCCGTCGATGCGCGCCGGGAGCGCCTCGGGTGGACCCTCCGGGCCGACGCCTCCTGCCCGCGGGGCGCAGCCGAGCACGGTGGGCGAGACCGCCGTGGCGGCTCCGACGCAGGCGGAGCCAGCGCCAGCGACCGTGGGCACGGACGCCGCGGGCGGTGGCGAATCGAATACACGGGGAGACGTGACGTCGGTAGCGCATGCGCCTGTGGGAGATTCAGTGAAGCCGGAGTCGACGGAGGGTTCCCCCGTCGTCCCCGTGTCGGGTGGCTCGGTGCCGCCGGCGAGCGCGGACTCGAGTGCCGCCGCGCCCGCGAGCCCCGGGGTGTTGAAGCTGACGGCGCGCCCGTGGGCCGAGGTCTTCGTGAACGGAGAGAGCCGGGGCTACACGCCTCGGGTTCGTGAGCTCTCGTTGCCCTCGGGGACGCACCATCTGCGCTTCGCCAACTCGCTGTGCGACGAGGTGGAGATGCAGGTGTCGCTCGCGCCCGGGGAGACGGTGACGCGGGACGTGGTGCTGCCGCTGCGCAAGGCGGAGGTGCTCATCCTCGCGCCCGCGGGCTCGCGGCTCTTCGTGGATGGCCGGGAGGTGGGCGTGGCGCCCCTGGCCAGCGCGGTGAAGGTGGAGCACGGTCGACACACCGTGACGGCGCGTCGCGCGGGCGCGCCCGTGTTGCAGCGCGAGGTGGACGCGGTGGCGGGGCGGCAGCTCGAGGTCTCGATGGAGGGGCCGCCGTGATGATGGGTGTGGCCCTGGTGCTCGGAGTGCTCGCGGCGTCGCCGCTGGACGGCGCGCGTGAGGCCTACCAGTCCGGTGAGCTGCCCCGGGCGCGCGCGGAGCTGGAGTCACTGCTCTATCCGCTGAGGCTCGATGGCGACGAGCTCGAGGCGCAAGCGCACCTGCTGCTCGGGGCGACGTGGCATGCGCAGGAGGAGCTGGCGCGCGCCGAGGACGAGGTGGTGCGCGGGCTGTCCGCCCACGAGGGCACGGCGCTGGACCCGCTGTTGTACCCGCCAGACTTCCTCGCCTTCGTGGAGCGCGCGAGGACCCAGCATGCCTCGCGCATCGCGGAGCTGCGGGCCGAGCGACGTCCGCGCCTGATGCCTCCGCCGACGCCCCTCGCCACGCCGATGCGCGAGGCGGCGACGCGAGAGTCACATCCGACGATGTCCCGGGCCTGGTACCTGGCGCCGCTGGGCGTGGGCCACTTCAAGCAGGGGCGCTCGGGCATGGGCACGGCGCTGGCGGTGAGCCAGGGCCTGGGGCTCGCGATGGCGGGCGTGTCGTTGGGGACGTCGTTGTCGCTGCGAGGGCCGGATGGGCGCTACAGCGCGAAGGACGAGGGGACGGCGCGCACGCTGAACGTGACGTACCTGGTGGGCGCCTATGCCTTCGCGGCGGCGTATGCGTATGGTGTGTTCGACGGGCTGGTGCTGACGCCCCAGCCGCCCGCTCGCCCGGTGCCCTGAGGGACGGGCGGGATTTTCGTGCCGCGCCGCGCCCTTTTAGGGAGGGCAGGAAGACTGGAGACCCCCATGACCGACTTCATCCGCGAGCGCCGTTTCAACCCCATCATCGCCGGTGTGTTGTCGTTCTTCTTCCCGGGCCTGGGGCAGCTCTACAAGGGGCAGCTCTTCCGAGCCATCCTGTGGTTCTGCTTCGTGGGCGCGGGGTACTGGTTCTTCGTCTTCCCCGGCCTCGTGCTGCACTTCTTCTGCGTGCTGGGCGCCGCGTTCGGCAGCGCGGGGCAGGACCGGTTCCGCCTGTCGCGGTAGCGGCCCGCCGTGACGCAACGATGACCGCTCGCGGGACGTCCGCCCGCCAGCTGCGTCTCGAGTCCGTGTATCCATGTGGCTGTCCCTTCCCGAGAGGAGCAGCCGCATGGGTATGTCCGTTGGTGGTGGCCGGGGTGGTGTGAAGAGTGAAATCAACGTCACGCCCCTGGTCGACGTGGTGCTGGTCCTCCTCATCATCTTCATGGTGGTGACGCCGATGATGCAGCGAGGGCAGCAGGTGGACCTGCCTTCCTCACAGCAGCCGGACAGGGAGAAGGCGACACCGCAGGATCCGCTCATCCTCTCGATGACGTCGGACCGCCGCCTGTTCGTGGAGGCCGAGGCCTACGCGGACGAGAAGGACTTCCAGGCGAAGCTGCAGGCCGCGCTTCGAGCGGAGCCGGACCGGAGGCTGTTGTTCAAGGCGGACCAGTCGCTCACCCACGGTGACGTGCTGAAGGTGATGCGACTGGCCCAGGGCGCCGGGGCGAAGCAGGTGGCGCTCGCGGTGGTGAAGCCCGGAGAGGGCGCTTCACCGTAGGCCCGCGTGTCGAGCGGTCAATCCATCTCGAGCTCGACACCGCCTCCGAGCCGCAGCGCGAGGTTGACGAGCGCGCCGGTGATGAGGCCGACGACGAACCCCGCGAGGCCATAGACGATGACGGCTCCCACCATCAGGAGGAGCCCGCCACCCAATCCCAGCTCGCCGAGGTGCAGGCCCTTGCCGAGGATGGCGTAGGTGCGAGGCGAGCCGAGCAGCAGCACGGCCATGCTCGTCAGTGTTCCCACGGTGATGCCAATCAACGCATAGAACGCACCCAAGCACTTGCCGAGCGAGATGGCGCCGACACCGCGAATCACTGTCATTCCAAATCCTCCCCCTCCGCCAGGACTGGCGGCACTTCTCACCCCTCTAAGGGACCGAGGTCCTGGACGAAAACGAAGGACTCGGGGCTTGCCTACCGTCCGTCGGATTCTTCCTCCGGGTCCACGGCGCGGTAGGGGAGCCGCGTTGGCGTGGGCGGGTAGTAGGGCCCCTCGCGGAGCTTCTCGAGTCCCTCCACCCACTCGCCCTTCATCGGATAGCGGTCGACCACGTAGGGCAGGCGCGCCGCCAGCGTGGCGAGGGTGGCCGTGGGCGTCGTCCCTCGCTCCCACTCGGCGGAGGCGTACGCGAACATCAACTCGACGTCGTTGACGAACCAGCCGTATGCGTCACGGTGCTCCTTGCGCTGTTGCTCCAGTGTCGCCAGGTCTCCCTGGGCCAGTCGCTCCGCCACAGGGACAGCGTGGAAGTCGGCCCACTTCCGGGTCAGCGGCCAGTAGCTGAACAAGCTGTCCAGGCGCTGCTCCAGGAGCTTCTGGGACTGGTCCAGCTTGTACTTCCAGCCGCCGTAGTCGTGCAGCGCCTTGTCCGACTGCACCTGGTCTTCTGGCACGAGCAGGAAGAAGTTGAAGCGGAACTGCAGGTCCGGACGCCCATCCTCCGTCGACAGTCCCTTCCATCGACGCAGCAGCCCTGACTCCGCGTAGAGCGTCGCCACCAGGATGTTCAGCTCCTGGTTGTGCTCGAGCTCCAGGTAGAGCCGTGTCGCATCGGGCTGCGCGGGCCGCTCGCCCACGGCGAAGGTGAAGAAGCGCTTGGCGTCGTCCTGATGCGCGCTGACGAAGGCGAAGGGCCCGCGCTTGGACACCCGCGTGGGCAGCGCATGAATCGGACTCGCGTCCAACCGGGCGAGCTTCGCCTTCTCCGCGTGATAGGCGTCGACGACCTTCTCAGGCTCCAACTTCAGGTCCATCAACCAGCGCAGGATGTACTTGCGCTCGACGTAGCGTGCCTCGAGCGTCTGGTAGTGGTGGCGGATGTCCGCCCAACGCTGCAACCGCCGATAGGCCCCACGGGACTTGAAGCCGTGGACGTCGTGTTCGAGCGAAAGCCGGCGGACCCGCTGCGCGTCCTCCCGCTGGATGAATGCCTCGAAGGTGCCACCCAGCTCGGAGAGGGACACCAGGTCCTCGTCGATGGCGTCGGTCAGCGCGCTCAGCCAGTGGTGGACGAGCTGCCGACGACCGAGCCCCGCCGCGTCGGTCATCATCGTGTCCGCGAGCTGAAGCAGGGGCAGGTCCTGCACGTCCCGCTCCGGGTCGAAGCCGAGGGTCTTCAGTCCCTCCGCGAGCCGCCCGAAGGTGTCCCCCGTGTCGTACTGCGCCTGCCATGCGTACAGCGCGCCGATGAGCTTCCGCTTCTGCGCGTCATCCCGGGCGGAGTCCAGCACCGCCTGAGCGCTCTCCTCGACGAGGTCCTCGATATCGTGCTGCGACATGGCTTGGAGTGTCCCTCGCTGTCCGTGGCGGGCCTCCCATGGCTGTGCCGCATGATGCCGGCCTTGGCAACCGCTCAATCCTCCTCGTCGAAGAGGCCGGTCGGCAGGCCGTCGATGCTGTGCGTGTTCTTCTTGTGCCGGTACTCCGTCAGTCCGTCCTCACCCTTGCTCTCCGCCCAACGCGTGAGCGTGGGCCTCTCCGCGGTGAACGCGTAGAGGGGCACGCTGTAGCCGCAGGACTTCTGCACCAGGTCGATGTCCAGCTTCACCATCTGCCGCGCGCCCAGTGGCTCCACGCCGCCGAACTCGTTGGCCAGCAGCCGGGTGTACGCGGCGCCGCCCCGACGCAGCACCTGTCCCCGCCCATAGAGGCGCAGAATCATCGGCGGCCCCTCGAAGGCGCAGAACATGAGCGTGAGGCGTCCGTCGGCGCGCAGGTGCGCGGCCGTCTCGTTCCCGCTGCCGGTCAGGTCCAGATAGACGACCTCGTTGGGGCCGAGCACACGCAGCGAGTCGAGCCCCTTCGGAGACAGGTTCACCCGACCCGTGCTCGCGGCGGAGGCCGTGAAGAACATCCGCTGGCGCAGGATGAAGTCGCGATGGATGGGCTCGATGTGCGGATACTGGGTGGCCATGCGCGGGGTCCCTCTGCCGTGAAGGTAGTCCTCCCGGGTCGGCGTGTCGAAGCCATGGAGGCCAGCGGACACTCATCGCTTCCCGCGCGTCTCGGGGCGCGCATCCGGGCATAGTGTCGTGCACATGTGGCGTCGCTTGTGGGCTCAGTGGGCGAAGATGTCGGACCGGAACGTGGCGGTGACGCGGCTCTTCGGGATGCTGCTGTTGCTGGCGGTGTGCTGCCTCGGTTTCATCGCGCTGTCGGATGAGGTGTCGGAGGGCGAGACCCAGGACTTCGACGAGCGCGTGCTGCGGCTCTTGCGCAGCCCCGAGGACCCGTCCCTGCCGCGAGGCCCCTGGTGGCTGCGGCTCACCGCGGAGGACGTGACGTCGCTCGGCGGCGCGCCGGTGCTCTTCCTGGTGACGCTGGCCGTGTGCGGCTTCCTGCTGCTGGTGCGTCGCTACCGGACGTTGCTGCTGGTGCTCCTGGCCACCGTGGGCGGCACGCTGCTCAACGGCCTGCTCAAGCAGTTCTTCTCGCGTCCCCGCCCCTCCGTGGTGCCACACCTCAAAGAAGTGATGACGACCAGCTTCCCGAGCGGCCACGCGATGCTGTCCGCCATCGTCTACCTCACCCTCGGCGCGCTCCTGGCCCAGCTCACCGAGCGCCGACGGCTCAAGGCGTACATCCTCACCGTGTCACTGCTCCTCCCGTTGCTCGTGGGCCTGACCCGCGTGTACCTGGGCGTGCACTACCCCACGGACGTGTTGGGCGGCTGGGTGGCGGGGCTCGCGTGGGCGTTGCTCACGGCGCTCTCCGCGCGGGGCCTGCGTCGTCGCAGCCCGGCCCTGCGTGAAGAGGTCCGACGTCAGGTGGAGTGAACGTCGCCCTCGTCCACCAGGGCCGCTCGGTCGCCCGGTCGCTGACTTCCGGACCTTCTCAGGAGCCGAGAGCGGACGGCCCTCGCCTGCGTGCCCACGAAAAAGCCCCCAGGGGCCGTCCGCTGGGCGAAAGTCGCGCTCCCGTGCGCCGTCCATCCCGCTGCCCTCCGTGTCGTCCGCTCCCACTTCGCGCGAGGTGCGCGGCATGAGCGTGTGGAGCTGGCTGGGTCGGTGGCTTCCCTTCGCTCGCGGCGAGCACGTCCCCATCTTCTACGACGAGGACTACCGGCTCCCCCTCACCGGCATCGAGACCACCGTCGGCGTCGAGCCGCGCGGCGTGGATTTCACCACCTGGTATCTGCTCGAGAAGCACGTCGTCCGTCCCGAGGACGTCTACCACCCTCGACAGGTGAGCTACGCGGAGCTGTCCCGCGTCCACGATGCCGCCTACCTCGAGTCCCTCGGCCAGCCGGAGACACTCGCCCGCATCTACGCCGTCGACCCGTCGGAGGTCCCCGTCGACACGCTCCTCTCCAACGTGCGCCTCGTCTGCGGCGGAACCCTGGGCGCCGCCCGGCTCGCGTTCGGCCGCCGAGGCCCCGTGGTGAACATGGCCGGCGGCTTCCACCACGCCGCGCCAGGACGCGGTGGCGGCTTCTGCGCCGTCAACGACATCGCCGTGGCGCTCGCCGCCTTGCAGGCCGATGGCTACGAAGGGCAGACGGTCGTCCTCGACCTGGACGCACACCCACCCGACGGCACCGCCGAGTGTCTCGCTGGCCACCCCAAGGTGTGGATCGGCTCGCTGTCCGGCAGCGACTGGGGCGCGCTGCCCGAAGGCGTCGACGAGACGCGCGTGCCGGAGGGCGTCACCGACGAGCAGTACCTCGCCCTGCTGGAGGCGATGCTCGCGCGCATGCCCAAGCCGCGCCTCGCCTTCGTCATCGCGGGCTGCGACGTGCTCGCCGGAGACCGCTTCGGCCGCGTGGGCCTCACCGTGAAGGGCGCGCGGCGCAGGGACGAGCTCCTCGCCCGGGCGCTGCGCGGCGTGCCCAGCGTGTGGCTCCCCGGCGGCGGCTACCACGCCGAGTCGTGGAAGGTGTTCGCCGGCACGGTGCTCGTGCTGTCCGGCATGGCGGGCCGTCGCATCAAGGCGCGCTATGACCCGATGAGCGCTCGCTACCGGCGCATCTCGCGGATGCTGTCGCAGGAGGGCGCGCCGCTCGACGAGCCGCTGACGCTCGAGGACCTGGAGGGCTCGCTGGGCCTGGGCGGCGCCGTGCAGCCGCGCGTGCTCGGCTTCTACACGGCGCAGTCGCTCGAGTACGCGCTGTTCCGCTACGGCCTGCTGTGGCAGGTGGAGCGCCTGGGCTACAGCCGCCCCCGCGTGGAGGTCAGCTCCACTGGCGCCGGAGACCGCATCAAGGTCCTGGGCCGCGCGGGCGGCGAGGAACACCTGTTGGTGGACGTCGTCGTGGAGAAGCGCTCCATCGGCGGTGAGCCGTACTTCTTCGTCAACTGGCTGAGCCTGCGCCACCCGCGCGCGCGCTTCAGCGAGCGCCGTCCCCAGCTCCCCGGCCAGGACGTGCCCGGCCTGGGGCTCGCGCGCGAGGCCACGGAGATGTTCGTGCTGATGGCGCGGCGACTGGGGCTCGCGGGCGTGGCCTTCCGCCCCATGTGGTACCACCTGGCCGTCGTGGCCCGCGCGCGTTTCCGCTTCGCCGACGCCGCCCGACAGGGGCGCTTCGAGGCGATGATGCGAGACCTCGCGGCCCTGCCGCTCCTGGAGGCCACACGCGCGATGGCCGAGGGCCGCGTGACGCTCGACGGCAAGCCCTACCGCTGGGAGGCCGACGACATGGTGCTGTCGCTCGAGCCCACCCCCGTCGACACCGACGCCATCGCCGCCGAGCGTGAGCGCCACCACTTCACCGTGGAGCCGCGGCTCGGCTGAGTCACCGCGTCCTCGCGCGGACATGGTAGGCAGGGCGCGTGGACCTGGACGCGCTCCGCCGTGAGCAGCACAAACGCCGCCTCTCCTGGATGCCGTGGCTCTACTTCGTCCTCAAGCCCCGACACCGAGGCTGGGCCGAGGCCTGGCAGCGCGAGGTGCAGGCGCTCCTGATGGAGCTGGAGACCGTGCGCATCGACGAGGGCTGCTTCGTCGCCCCGGAGGCCCGCATCTTCGCCGAGCCCGGTCGCACCGTCGTCATCGGTCCCGGATGCAGCATCGCCGCGGAGGCCTTCGTCCATGGGCCCGTCGTCCTCGGGCCGCGCGTGAGCCTCAACGCCCGGGTGAGCCTGGATGGCGGCGCGGCCGGCATCCGCGTGGGCGAGGGCACCCGCATCGCCAGCGGCGCCACCCTCTACGCGTTCGACCATGGCCTCGCCCCGGACCGCCCCGTGCGTGACCAGCCCGTCACGTCCCGAGGTATCAATGTGGGCGCGGATGTATGGATAGGTGCCAACGCGGGCGTGACGGATGGCGTCACGATTGGCGACCACGCGGTGGTGGGCATGGGCGCGGTTGTCACTCGCGACGTGCCGCCCTGGGCCATCGTCGGAGGGGTGCCCGCCCGTGTGCTCGGCGACCGCCGCGAGCGCCCCCGCTCGGGGATGCCGGGTGGGTGGGAGCCAGGCGACCAGGGGTGAACCTTCTCCGCCTTCATTGACTTCCCGACATTCGCCGCCCCTATGCTGGAGGGCAGGTCGCCACCGGGAGGGGCACAGGGTTTGGAGAGGCACCCACCCGACCCCCCGACGTGGGCGCAGGAGGCCGAAGTGGCAGACGAGCGGCGGGACGTGGGGCGCGTCGAGGCCCTGGCACAGGTTCCCGAGGCGAGCACGAGCGGCCCGACCGCCCGGCCCGCATCCACGGAGGGTGGGGCCGCGGTGGCGCGGCGGCTCCAGTCCCTGGAGGGGCTGCTCAGTGAGGTGGTCTTCCAGCTCGACGCCCAGGGGCGTGTCACCTACCTGGGACCCGGGTGGGAGAAGCTCACCGGGGCGCTCGGCGTGGTGTCGCAGGGACATCCGCTGACGGACGTGGTGCATGGCCTGGACCGCGAGAGCGCGCGGCACCTGCTCGAGTCGGTGGCCACGCAGCAGATGGCGGACGCCCGGCAGGAGCTGCGCCTGTTCGTCGGCGGCGAGTCCCGCTGGGTGGTGCTCGCGGCGCGCGGCGTGCCGGGGCAGCCCGGTGAGGTGGTGGGCACGCTGCTGGACATCGACTCGCGTCGGCGCGCCGAGGAGGCCGTCGCCACGCGCGAGCGCTACCTGGAGACGATGGTGGAGGTGCAGCGGCGGATGATGCCGCACCAGGACCCTCGGGACTTGTACACGTCCGTCGTCGAGCCCCTGGGGCGCGTGTCCGCCGCATCCCGCGTCTATGTCTTCGAGATGCACCGGGCGGAGAACGGGGCGCTGCTCGCCTCGCAGCGCGCCGAGTGGTGCGAGCCGGGCATCCCTCCCAACCTGGAGGACCCGAACATGCACGGGCTGCCGCTGCTGGAGGCGCTGTGGCCCGAGCAGGCCGCGGACCTGATGCGCGGCGAGCCGGTGCAGGGCCTGCCCCAGGACTTCACCGAGCACCTGACGCCCATGCTGGAGGCGCAGGGCGTGCGCTCGGTGCTGCTGTTGCCGCTGCACGTGCATGGGCAGCTCTTCGGCGTCATCGGCTTCGACAACTGCCGCGAGGCGCGGCCCTGGGGGCCCATCGAGGTGAACCTCCTGTCGGGCGCGGCGGGCACGCTGTCGCTCGCGCTGGAGCAGCGCAACGACAAGGCCCTGCGCGTGCGCACGGAGACGACGCTGCGGCGCACGGAGGCGGGCGTGCACCTGTTGCTCGAGTCCTTCCCGGACCCGGTGATGGTGCACGTGGGGGACGGCGTGTTGTTGTCCGTGAACCCCGCACTGGTGCAGTACCTGGGTTATCGGGACGCGTCGGAGCTGCTCGGCCGGCACGTGCTGGAGCTGGTGCGCGAGGAGGACCGGAGCGCGGCGCAGCTCTACCTGGGGCAGGCGCTGGAGGGGAAGGGCGCGGCGCGCGCGGTGGAGGTGCCGCTGGTGCGCCGCGATGGCGAGACGGTGGTCGCGGACCTGGTGACGCTGGCCGTGGTGTTCGACGGGACGCCCGCGTGGGTGACCATCGCGCGTGACTTCACCGAGCGGAAGCGCTCGCAGGCGCAGCTGATGCTCGCCGACCGCATGGCCTCCATGGGATTGCTCGCCGCGGGCATCGCGCACGAGCTGAACAACCCGCTCGCGTATGTGTTGTCCAACCTGGACTTCCTGCACGCCACGGTGGGCCCGCGCGCGCGGCCGCTGACGCCGGATGACCTGGTGGAGTGTCGCCAGGTGCTGGACGACGCGCGCGAGGGCGCGGAGCGGATGCGCCAGATTGTCCGCCAGCTGCGGGTGTTCTCGCGGGTGGACGACACGCGCGAGGAGCCGGTGGATGTGCACCGGGTGCTCGACTCGGTGGTGCAGATGGCGGCCAGCGAGGTGCGGCCCCGCGCGCGCCTGGTGAAGAGCTACGGCGAGGTGCCGCCGGTGCGTGGCAACGAGGGCAAGCTGTTCCAGGTGTTCCTCAACCTGGTCATCAACGCCGCGCACGCGATTGAAGAAGGCCAGTCGGAGACGAACGAGATTCGCATCACCACGCGGCCGGACGACGGCGCGCGCGTGCTGGTGGAAGTGCGGGACACCGGGGGCGGCATCCCTCCGGAGCACCTGCGCCGCATCTTCGACCCGTTCTTCACGACGAAGTCCGCGGGCATCGGCACGGGCCTGGGCCTGTCCATCTGCGACACCATCGTCACCGCGCTCGGTGGCCACATCTCCGTCGAGTCGTCCGTGGGCGTGGGCACCACCTTCCGCGTGGCCCTGCACGCCGCGGCCCCGGGCATCTCCGACATCCACCGGGGGCTGTGACGCGCTTCGGTCCGACGACACGCCACCTCGCGCGGCATGTCGTCGGGGCCTGAGCCGTCTCGCGCGGAGACACGCCACCTGCGTGGCGCACGCGTCGGGGCCCCGCGTCATCCTGCTCGGTCGCGCCAGCCCGCGCGGTGTGAGGCCGAGGCTCGCGTCATCCTGCTCGGTCGCGCCAGCCCACGCGGTGTGGGGTCGAGGCTCGCGTCATCCTGTTCCGTCGCGTCAGCCCACGCGGTGTGGGGTCGAGGCTCGCGTCATCCTGCTCGGTGGCTCGCGACCCGCGCCGTGTGGCGTTGAGACTCGCGTCATCTTTCTCGGTGGCTCGTCACCATGCGCGGTGTGTCATCGAGACCTGAGTCTCCTGAGACAATGAAACAAACAACGGGCATCTGCTCGTGGAGGCTCGTGCGCGCGCGTCATCACCTGGAGCGTGAGCCCGCTCGACATGCAACCGTGACACCACGAGGGCTGTCGACATGCTCGTTCCCACCGAGCGAGCGCCGTTTCCCTTCACGGCGCAACTGTTTCCGCGCGGGGCGCGAACCCGACGGGTCCGCCCCTTTGATTCGTTGCCCGCACTTTCGCGTGGCGTCATCCCCTCGAGGTCTCCCGATGCCGTTGTCCCTTCGCTCGTCCTGGGTGCTCTCCGTCACAGGGGGTCTGCTCCTCTGCGCATCCCCAGGTTGCCGCGACAAGTCAGACCCCGCCCCCGATGCAGGCTCGCCCGTCGACTCGGGCACCCCCGACGCCGGTTCGCCCCCCTGGGACGGCACGTACACCGTGCTCGAGGAGCTCGGCGACGCCACGGAGGACCCGGGCGTGCTCGCGCCCTGCGACGTCGTCCCCCAGGTGGGCGACAGCCCCACCGGTGGATGCCTGGACCCGTCCGTCTTCAACCTGTCCGCCTGCGACACCTCGACGCTCGGCAACGTCCCGGAGGACGGCATCTTCCACGTCCGGTTGCGACGGGACCCCCCTCCGCCGGACGGCGGCGCGCTGGACCCCTATTACACCGTGACGATGGACCTGGTCGGCGACGGCGGCCCCAGCAAGTTCTTCTACGCGCCCGTCACCCACGAAGTGCGCGACGCGGACCGCCTGCTCCTCGGCCTCCACACCGTGGGCCGCGACGGCGGTAGCACCACCACCGTGCTGGCCGGCTGCGAGGCGCCCAACGACCGCTCCTTCACGGGCTGCTTCGCCCGGTGCGTCAACGGCCGCGTGGTGCAGCGGGCCACCGCGCACGCCGACCGCATGGTGTGGCGCGAGGGCGAGGCGGAGTCCTCCGGTGGCCTCTCGCTCGTGTCCGAGACGTACGTCGCGCAGGGCACGCCGCTGGACATCTACGTCGCGAAGAACCACGCGTACGTCGTCTCCGCCAACGCCTATCTGCGCCCTGGCAAGCCTGGTGGCATCACCGTCTTCGACGTGACGGACCGGAGCCACCCGGTGCTGAAGAAGGTCATCAGCCTGCCGGATGACCAGCTCTGGAACAGCGTGTGGGTGAAGGGGGATGCGCTGTACGTCGCCAGCCAGGACACCGGCATCGTGGTCTTCGACATCTCCGACCCCGCGGACCCGAAGCTCGTGCGCCGCGTGCCGTCCAGCGCCCCGTACGCCGTGCACACCGTGCTGGTGGACGGAGACCGCCTCTACGGCATGGGCCTGTGGCCCTCCAGCAACACGCTGGTGTTCGACGTGTCCACGCCGCTCGAGCCCGTGCTGCTCCAGCGGCTCGCGTTCCCCCTGGCCGGCGCCTACGACGGCGCCCATGACGCCTTCGCCTACCAGGGCCGGCTCTACATCAGCCACTTCGAGGGGGGCCTCAAGGTCGTCGACGTCGCGAACCCGGACGACATGAAGCTGCTCGGGACCTACGCATACCGGAACACCACCGCGCATCACAACGCGGTGGGCACCTTCGCCGGGCGCACCCTCGTCTTCGAGGGCGGCGAGAACCACGGCGCGCACCTGCGCGTGCTGGACGCCAGCGACCCGGCGAACATCGTGAAGATTGGCGAGTTCAGGCTCCGCCCCACCACGTCCATCCACAACATGCTCCTGGTGGGCTCACGCCTGTACGTCGCGTGGTACCAGGAGGGCGTGCGCGTGCTGGACGTGTCCAACCCCACGCAGCCCCGGCAGGTCGCCTACTACAACACGCACCGCGAGACGGACCCGGAGCGGACCGATGACGTCTTCGAGGGCGCCATCGGCATCCGCATTCCGGGGGACGGCTACGTGTACGTCGTCGACACGTCACGCGGCCTGCTCATCATGAACGAGCTCGCGGGCCCCTAACTGCAGATGCCCAGGGGTTGTGAGCCCTCCACGCCGAGCAGCGGTATCTTGTGGGTGATGCCCGCCCACTGCGCGATGGTGATCCACCAGGTCTTCTTGAAGAAGAGCACGCGCACCTTCGCGTAGGCCTTGAGGGTGCCGGACAGCGCGTTGAGGTCCAGGTCCGTGCGCAGCTTCCAGTCGAGCGAGCACACGGGCCAGAACACCTCGCCGGAGGCGGGGAGCGTGGCGTTGATGAGCGCCAGGCTCCCCTCCACGCCGATGGCCACGACGATGACATCCACCGACGCGGACGCGGTGACGTTGGACCAGCCGCCCGGCGTCGCCGACAGCCGCGCCACCGTGGGGCCCACCAGCCCGCTCACCGTCAGCTTCACGCCGCCGGACAGGGACGCCTTCACGGTGACGGGCACCGGTCCAATCACGAACGTCTTGGACACGGAGAAGAACGTGCGGCTCCAGTTGATGGGCGGCGGCGAGTACGTGGCGTACAGCGGCGTGGACCAGACCTCCTGCCCCAGCACGTACAGCGCCGCGGTGCCGCTGTTGGCGCCCCCGTTCTGCCCCACCACCTGCGCGCGCCCGCGCACCAAATCGTGCTCCGAGGAGAACACCTGGGCGAACACCTTGCCCTCGGCCACGGCCACCACCTTCTTGTCCGCGTTGACCGTCGCCGTCTCCGCCGTCAGCACGGCGTTGAGGTGATAGCCCGCGCCGAACAGGTTGTTGCCGAAGCGCTCCGTGCGCACGTAGGACTTGTTGAACGTCTGAGACGGATTGGTCCACGGCATGATTTCCGTGGGCGGCGGCACCATCGGCGTGAAGGCCTCCGGAATCGTGGCCTGCTGGATGTCGATGTTGTGCGTGAAGTCCGCGGCGTCGTACTGGAGCTGCCCTCCCGTGCGGTTCGTCTCGTCCTGGAGGATGGCGTACTCCTGCGTGACGCTGTAGCTCGCGCCCGGCGAGAAGGGCGCCACCTGTGACTCCCAGGGCACCCTGTCATTCAACCGGTAGCCCGGCGCATACGTGACGAAGGGATACTTCGAGGGCTGCACGACGTACGGCGTGGCGTCGACGTAGCTCTGCGCCGCGACGAGCCCTGGAACGACGACCAGCATCAGCGCGAGCGCGCGCGATACCGCCCTGTTCATGGGGGACCTCCCGAGGGATGGATGGAAGAGGTCTATTTACTCCGAGTGAAGTCGAGAATGTGATTGAAAGTGACTGACACCGCCTCGGGGTGAGGGGTTGTGTCTGACTTCTCACGCTCAGCCGGAGGTGTCAGGGCTGAGGCGTGGTGGGGGTTTCCACGTAGGTGTTGGCCATGCGTCGCAGGTCCGGGTTCTTCTCGTGCTGGCTCGCCCAGCGCAGCAGCGCCAGGGCGCCCGGGGTGGCGTGGCGGTGCTGGCCGAGCAGCTGGAGGATGTCGGAGCGCACGCCATCGGAGGCGTCCTCGCGCAGGGCCTGTCCCAGCACGGGCAGGAGCAGCGGCTCGAGCGGGCGGAAGCCACACGCGAAGACGGCGGCGCGGCGCACCTCGGAGGCGGTGTCATTCACCAGCCGCTCCAACAGGAGCCGGTCCGCCTCGGGGCCAGGGATGTTGCGCAGCGCGACGAGCGCGGCCTCGCGCACCCGGGAGGCGTCGGAGCGCAGGGCCTCGGTGAGGGTGTCGAGCACGCCCGGTGAGCGGGTGTTGCCCAGCGAGCGAAGGAGCAGGGCGCGTTGCTCGGCGTCGCGCGCGGCGCGGTAGTCGTTCTTCAGCTCCTGCACGAGCGCCTCGGCGTCGCGGCCCGCGGTGTCGCTCAGCTGGAGCGCCGCGTTGCCCAGGGCCAGCGTGGCGGTGCCGCGCAGCTTCGGGTCGTCGGTGCGCGACAGCTGCCGCAGCGTGTCCACGCCCTCGCGGATGGGGTTGTCCGCCATGCCCAGCGCGGAGACGGCGTCCATGCGCACGTCCGACGTGAGCGCGGTGTCCCCCGTGGCCTGGACGAGCGCGCGCAGCGACTCCGGCGTGCTCGCCGCGGAGAGCGCGCCCAACATGGCGCTGGCGGCCTGCGGGGACAGGCCCTGGGTGCGCAGGAGCGCGGGGATGCGAGCGGCCTCCTCGGGGCGCAGCAGCAGCAGGGCGCGCAGCTGCTCCAGGGCGCGCGTGCGGGCGTCGTCGCGGGCCTTCTCGTCGGTGGGCAGCGAGAGCAGGTCCGCGAGGATGTCCTCCAGGCGGCGCTTGCCCAGCACCTGACGGTGGTGCGCGAGCGGGTCCGCCGACTGTCCCTGGAAGCTGGCCAGAGGGGCGGCGCGCAGGCGCCCGAAGCGCGCGGCGAAGGCGCCCACGAGCGTCGGCTCCTGGCGGCGCTCGACGAGCCGCAGCGTCAGCTCCATCGCGTTCGTCACCGTGGGCATCCCCTGGCCGGACTCCACGGTGAGCTGCTCGCGCGACTGGAGCGACTCCAGCCCCCCGTCCTCGCCCAGCTCGAACGTGGCGCCCCCGCTGACGCTCATGCGCGGCGACGTCCCGAGCGGCTGGAGTCCCTGGGGCGTGGCCATGGCGGTGTACTCGCGCTTGCGCTTGTCGAAGCGGCGCTCGCCCTGGCGCTGGTACTCCGCCGAGTACTGGCCGGAGGTGTCCTGCTCCTCGGTCCGCCACGTCGGCGTGGCCACGCCCTCCCTCACGAACTGGGACGTGGCCACCACCGAGCGGAGCAGCCCCATCGCGAGCTCGTCCACGCCCTGCTCGAAGTGGGCGAGCGTCACCGCGCCGCGCGCGTCCCGCGTCGCGAAGAACGGCTGCGACAGCGCCGCCTCCATCGCCTGCCGCGTCTCGGGCGCCAACGCCCCCTGTCCCTCCACGTCCAGCGTGAAGGCGGTGGGCCGGAGCTGGAGGCGCACGATGGCCTCCGCGCCCTCCGCCGAGACGAGGCCCTCGTCCCACTCACCCCGAAGGGTGATGCGCATGCCGGGCGGCGCGGCGCCCTGGGGCGCGGGCTGTCCGGCGAAGGACATCGTCAGCCCCAGCGTCAGCGCGTGACGGCGCAGCGTGCCCGGCACCCAGGCCCGGGGGTCTCGTGGCGCGAGGGGCTCGGAGGGCGCCGCGTCGGGGTCCGGGAGGGTGTGTGTCTTCGCGCGGACGTGGGCGACGGTGGGGTCGGAAGACGTCGTGTCGGTGGCATTCTTCCACCACACGCCACCCAGTCCCGCCAGGAGCAGGATGGCTGCCAACGCGACGACGTTCAGCCGCTTGCGGCGCATGTGTCCCCCCGGGACGATTCCTTGACTTGGGTACGGCACCCAAACCACGCTTGTGATTGCAGGGTCGGGAACGAAGAGGTCCCGAGGATATAGCGAAACCCGTCGGTGGGGGGCTGACCCGATGAAGCCACGTCGCCATCGTCATCTCGCACTCCCGGTGTGCGAGCTTGAAGCGCCCTCGACCTTGAGGTGGAGCGGGTGGTGGGGGCTCCTCGCCGTGCTGGGATTGATGGCCTGTGGTTCCCGGGAGCAGGCGCCGCCGCCCCTGGTGCTGGGCGCGAGCGTCCAGGCGATGCGTGGCTGCCCCGCGGCCCGCTCGGCGTCGGTCCAGGACTCCTGCATGGCGGGCTGTCACGCGGGCTGCGGTGATGGCCTCTGTCAGGACGAGACGGAGGCCACCTGTCCCGTCGACTGTTTCTGCGGGGACGGCGCCTGTGTCGCGGAGGATGTGTCGAGCTGCCCCGTGGACTGTGGTTGCCCCGGCTCCTGCGCGGGCGCATGTCACACGGCGACGCTGGCCTCGGCGAAGCACGCCTGCCCGCGTGACGCGGTGCCCGGACGCCTCTTGCCCGGTGACCCGTTCGCCATTCCCGACCTCCGGCCCTAGGAGCCGTCATGTCCCGGTACTTCTCTCTCGGGTGGGCCTGCTGCGCGCTGCTGGCGTGCTCGTCCTCGACCATCTCTCCCCGCGGCTTCGCGGACGTCCAGTGGCTGGGCTTCACCGAGGCGGGGGTGACACACGCCGCGGGAGGCACCCAGGCGCGCGGGCTGCACACGGCCGACGTCGACGGGGACGGGGTGAAGGACCTGGTCCTGGTCGCCTCTCAGACCGAGCAGGTCTGCATCCTGGACGGCGCGGGGAAGGGCGCCTTCTCCGCCCCCCGCTGTCTGTCGGCGGGCACCACGCCCATGGACGTGGCGGTCGGCGACGTGAACGCGGACCGTCGTCCGGACCTGCTCATCGTCGGCCACTTCGCCAATGCGTTGACGGTGCGGCTGGGCGAGCCGGGCGGCGGCTTCCGCGAGGGTGTGCCCCACTCGCTGGGCAACCACTCGCAGCAGGTGCGCGTGGCGGACCTGGACGGTGACGGGCTGCTGGACGCGATGACGAAGAACGCGGGCTCGGGGGGCTACTTCAACATCACCTTCCTGAAGGGGAAGGGGGACGGCACCTTCGGCGCGGCGGAGCCCCACTCCGTCACCGGGCTGCCCCGGGACCTGGTGCTCGCGGATGTCAACGCGGATGGTCGGTCCGACGTGCTGGTGCTCAACACCAACAGCTTCACGGTGGACGTGCTGCTCGCGACGGAGCGGGGCGAGCTGTCCGCGGCGGCGCCCGTGCGCTTCGCCGGCTCCGCGGACGACGAGCCCTTCCGCCTGGTGTCGCTGGATGTCAATGGGGACGGGCTCCTGGACCTGGTCATCTCGCACAGCGTCTCGGACTCCGGTTATCTCTCCGTGCACCTGGGGGACGGACGGGGCGGCTTCACCGAGGTGTCCTCCATCCCCGCGGACTCGCCGGGCGAGATGGTGGTCGCCGACTTCAACCAGGACGGCCGCGAGGATGTCGCCTTCGCGGGGCTGACCGGGGGCGTCTACCTGCTGCTCGGCGAGGTGGGTGGGGTGTTGGGGGCGCCCGCGCTGGTGGCCGCGGGCACGATGCCCTCGTCCCTGGTGGCGGAGGACCTGGACCAGGACGGCTTCCCGGACCTGGCCTGGACGACGCGCGACTCGGTGGAGGTGCTCCTGGGCTCCACCGTCCGCGTCCCACGCCGTTGAAGCTCGCGCAGTGCATCCATCGAGGAGGTTGGCATGAAGCAACTCTGGGTCGTCGTCTGTCTCGTCACCGCGGGCTTCGCCAGCCCTTCCTGGGCGCAGCTCAGTGGCCGATGCGGTGGGGATGACAACCTCACGCCGCAGCAGGTCGCCGGACGCAACGCCTGGGCGCGCAAGTGCAACTACATCTCCGCGGCGAAGGAGACCATCCTCAACGCCGACAACGAGTACCAGGTCTTCGCCAACGGCTGTTTCCAGTACCCCTGCTCCACGAACAACTGTCAGTACTTCGTGCCCGTGTCGGCGAGCGCGCCGTGCGTGTCCGGGCTCATCAACCTCGGCTCGTGCGTGGCCTCCCGTGAGCGCCACGCGCCGCGCGAGGGACTGCTCGCCTATCTGGAGACGCTCGAGGCGCCATGGCCGCCCGAGTGGTTCCGGTTCGCCGCCGCTCGCGACGCCTCGCGGGACGCGGCGGGCCCGACATGAGCGCGGCGAGCTTCGTCGCGAGGCTCGCGGTGGTGGCCCTGTGGCTCACGGCCTGTGGCCCCGTCTCGCCGTCCGAGTCGGAGGACGGGCTGGGCGAGGCGTCCCAGGCGCTGCCCTACTGTCCCTGTCCGATGATTCCGCTCCAGGAGGCCCCGGGCGTCGACCCGATGCTGCCCCAGTGCAACATGGCCTACTGCGAGGTCTGCGGGGACGGCTACTGCGCGCCCTCGGAGAGCCCGTGGAACTGCCCCTACGACTGCGGCCCCGCGAGCGTGTGCGGCGACGGTGCCTGCAACGGCGCGGAGACCGAGGGCAACTGCCCGTCGGACTGCTACTGCGGTGATGGCCAGTGCAAGGGCGAGACGGTGTACTCGTGTCCCGTCGACTGCGGCTGTCCCAACCCCTGCGGTGACGGGGTCTGCGGCGCGGGCGAGTCCACCGCCACGTGCCCCACGGACTGCGGCACGGCGTGTGGTGACGGCGCGTGCAACGGCGCGGAGAACCTGTACACCTGCGTGCAGGACTGCGGCTTCTGCGGTGACGGGGTCTGCGCCGGCACGGAGAGCTGGGGCTCGTGCCTGGACGACTGCGGCTTCTGCGGCGACGGGCTCTGCTCGGCCCGGGAGTCACCCTACACGTGCAGCCAGGACTGTGGCTTCGGCGGGTCCTGCATGCTGCCCCAGTACCCCTGCAACATCCCCTGACGTGTCGGGGAGGCGGGGCTCCGGCGCGCTGACCGGAGCCCCGTGACGGCGGGCGGCGTGGGGACTACAGACCGCCGACGTCGACCTCGTCCCTCAACGACAGCCGGTAGTCATCCTGCGCCCACTCGTTCTGGAAGCGCACGGAGCCGGTGAGGAAGCCCTCCGCGTTCATCACGTTCTCCAGCTTCACGTGGCTCTCCGGCCGGACGTTCCACACCTGGCCCTTGAAGCTGAAGACGGTGACGCGCGTCAGGTGCAGCGTCTTGCCGTCGGCGCCCATCAGCGTGTCGCCGGCCTGCAGCGTGCGGGCCTTCACCATCGTCCCGTCGCCGAGCACCATCGGGTGCTCCGCCGTCACTTCCAGCCGGCGGCCTTCCTTCGTCTCCAGGGCGAAGATGTCCTCCTGGGTGTCACCCGCCACGTAGCTGCGGATGGCCTGCTCGCCGTAGCGCAAGAGCCCCGGCTCGGAGGTGGGGCTCAGCGCGGTGACGGTGGTGACGCCGGACGCGTAGGCCTCCGGAATCGGCAGCATGCGGCCGTCGAAGGCCACCTTCTGGCTGGGCGTGGTGCAGCCCGCGACGCAGGTGCCCAGCTTGTTCAGCCCGGTGATGCACGCGGAGGCCTCGTCCGCGGGCACGTGGAAGCTGCACGTGGAGCCCCCGGGCACCGCCGGGTACGCGTAGCAGCCGTTGGTGAAGACCTGGTACTCGTTCTCCGTGTTGAGGTACGCCTCGCGCGAGGCGGTGATGAGGCCACACTTGCGCGCCCAGGCGTTGCGGCCCCGGGCGAGGTCGATGGTGACGAGCTGGTCGTCCTGGAAGCAGCGCGTGGACAGCTGCGCCAGGGCGGTGCTCGACAGACACACCGAGAAGACTGCGGCTGCGATGAAGACGTTCTTCATGGGTTCTCCTTGAGGTGGTGGGGTGGGACTTCCGCTCGGCGCGGGCTCAGGGCACGCCCGCGGCGCCCCAGGCGTCGCGCACCGCGTTCACGACCGAGGCGTCGTACCGGTCCGTCGCGGCCTGCACGGTGTAGGCCTTGGCCTGGGACATGGTCGTCGTCGACGTGTAGTAGTTCGTCGCCGCGAAGTAGAAGGTCTGCGCCGCGCGGTTCATGCCGACGCCACCCACGTTGATGGCCGTCTTGCCACGCGGGTGCGTGCCGCCCGTGACGAGCAGCTTGAAGACCAGGTTCTGGATGCCCGAGTTCCAGTGCACGCCACCGTTGTCGGCGGTGCCCGTGTAGCGCTCGGGGTAGTAGTCACGCGACGAGTTGTCGCGCGTGGGGTTGTCCATGTAGCGCAGCGCGTCCCCGGAGATGTTCGGCGTCCAGATGTCCTCGCCAATCTTCCAGACGTCCGCGTCCACCGCGCCGCCGCGAGCCCAGCTCTCGCAGATGGCCGCCGCGATGTCCGACAGGCTCTCGTTCAGCGCGCCGGACTCGTTGCGGTACACGAGCCCCGACTCGTACTGCGTCACCGCGTGGGTGATTTCGTGCGACACCACGTCCAGGTCCAGCCCCAGCTGGCCCGAGTTCACGTTGTCGCCATCCCCGAACACAATCTGGATGCCGTCCCAGTACGCATTCACATACGCGGAGCCGTAGTGGACGGTGCTGGTGATGGTGGCGCCCCGGTCGTCGAACGAGTCGCGGCCGAAGATGGTCTCGTAGCAGGCGTACGTGGTGCCGATGTGGTCGTAGTTCCGGTCGATGTGGGCGTCGCCCGTGGCCCCGCCACCCTCCTGGCGCCGCAGGGTGCCGGGCGTGGTCCACTGGTTGTTGGCCGAGTGGAGGCGCCGGTCGAGCCCCCCGTGGATGAGCGGGTGCACGTCCAGCACGCGGCCCGACGACGCGTCCACGTAGACGCGGTCCTTCGCGGGCGAGTCCTCGCGGGTGCCCACGCGCAGCACCTCATAGGCGGCCGACAGCGGACCGTCGGCGCCCAGGAAGTAGACGAAGCGCGGCTCGCCCTCGACCTTCAGCGTGTCCAGGCCCTCCAGCGCCGCGTCGGTGACGGCGTGCAGCGGCAGCCGCGCGAGCGCCGCCGGCTCCCCCGCGCCGCGCGCCGAGCCGTTGGCCGCGTACACCCGTCCCTTGTCATTCACGTGCACCACCAGCTCGCCCCCCTTCACGGGGACGCCGTGGCGGGTCTGGTCGTAGCGCACGTGGGTGTAGCCCAGCTCGTCCGTGCGGCTGGTGCGCAGCGTGAGCTCCTCGGCGCGCAGGCCGAACACCGGCGCCAGGCCCCGCAGCACGGGCGCGAGCGCGTCCCCCGCCTTCAGCGAGACGAGCGAGCGGTCCACCGTGCCGAGCGTGCCGCGGATGAAGCTCGGGGTGCCGTCCTTGCCCGCGTCGACGATTTCCACGCGGCCCAGCGCCGCCAGCGCGGCCTGTCGAGCCTCCGGGGTGTTGTCCCGGGTCGGGTCCACCGGGGCCTCGCCGCAGGCGACGCTCCACATGGCACAGCACGCCCCAATCAATCCCAGTTTCCAAGTCCGAGTCACGACGCGCTCCTTGTCTTGCGGGTAGGTGCTGCTCTGCATGGCTCCAGCGCGCGCGGGCCTCCCACGCCTGCGCTCGCTCGGCAGGGGCGGAAGGGACGGACGTGTCGTGTCGTCGTCGGAGGCCGACGGCGCTGGCACTGCGGGACCCATGGGGATGGGTCCAGTCCGGTGGCGGACTAGAGGTGCGCGGTCATCCGCTGGACCTCGGCGGGGCTGGCCCCCGACTCCGCGAGCCCGGCGATGAGCGCCTCCCTCAGGAGGCTCTTGAGCCGGGGGTTGTCGAGCCGTGTGTACGTGTCCACGGCGAGCTGCCGGTCCACCTGCGCCAGGCGGAAGAGCAGGTCGTACTTCTCACCCACCAGTCCCTTCTTCACCGAGTCCGACAGGCCGCTGTCGATGGGGGACAGCGCCAGCGACGTCATCGCGTCGCGGGCGGAGGGCTCGTTCGGCGCCAGCTCGAAGAGCAGGTCGATCATCGCCATGCGCTCGAGCACGGGCTCCGGCTTGTTCTCCATGAACTGCGTGTCGGCGGGGAGCTGCTGCAGGGCGGTGGGGTCCGCCAGCTCGCTGCGCAGGCCGTCGACGCGGGAGGCGCCCTCGCGCGCCATCTCCTCGACGAAGACCTCCTTGCGGAAGAACGCGTTGAAGCGCCCCGCCCGGTACTGACGCGCGGACTGGCGCGCGGCCTCGCGCCGCGTCTTCTCCTCCACCTCCATGTCGTCGGCGGGCGGGGCCGCCTCCGCGCTCCCGACCTGGGCCAGGGGCGCGGCGGGACGTGGCGCGGTGGCGCGCGAGGCCTGGGGCGCGGCGGGCGAGGGGGCGGCCCGGGTGTCGGCGGTCCGCGCGGGCTCTTGCGCGGAGGGGGAGCGCGGGCGGACGAGCCCATACAGGCCCGTGCCTCCGAGCACGACGAGCGCGAGGCCCGGTCCCATCCATCGCCAGCGTCGGGGAGCTGGGGGCCGGGGATTGTCGGCGGGAAGTCCGTTCATGGCTCCACTCCTTGAAGGAATCAGAACAGCCAGCGCGCGGGGGCGGGCTCGGCGTCGAGCCCGAGGAAGCGGCGGTTCACCACGCGGTTCTCGGGGTCCACCGTCACCTGCACCACCGGCTCCGGGAAGGGCACCGTCACCGTCAGGGTGTCCGACTGCGGCGACAGGCCGTAGTCGAGCGTCACGAGCCTGCGCTGGGTGGCGCCCTCGACGAGGACATCCACGGAGACGGGGTAGTGCGTGCCGGACACGGAGCGCTGGACGGCGGTGAGGGTGAGCTCGCCGTCCTCCAGCGCGTGGCTCACCTCGAAGAAGGGCCAGTCCGGGTCACCGCCGCCGTACACCCACGCGTCGAAGTACGGCCCCAGGTCCTCGCCGGACGCCTGCTCCAGCGCGGAGCGCAGGTCCGCGACGCTCCGGTCCGCGGGGACGGACAGGAAGTTCTTGATGGCTTGCAGGACGGTGTTCTCGCCCAGCAGCGGCTCCAGCTGGAGGAAGAAGAGCATGGGCCCGGTGCCGTAGACGTCCGACGCGAAGGAGAGGAAGACGGGGGCCGGGTCGTCCTCGGGCTGCGGGTAGTACGCGGCGGTGCGCGCCAGCCTGTCCCAGTACGCGCGCGTCTGCTCGGCCTCGCCCGAGGGGCGGCCGCGCAGCTCGTAGCGGTACGTGAGGTACTCGGCGATGGCCTCCTTCCACACGAAGTCGAACGGGTTCGACAGCGTGGTGCGATTGCCCGCCCACTGGTGCACCACCTCGTGCATCAGCGTGTGCATCGTCATGTGCGCGTAGTCGCGCCTGAGGTCCGGCAGGTCCTCGCGCAGGATGAGGTTGGCGGGGTGCTCCACGCCCAGCCACTCGGTGGGCGCGCCCGCCACGCGCAGCTCGGTGCCGTACGGCAGCGGGCCCAGCTCGCCGATGACCCAGTTGAGGTACGCCTTCACGTCCGCGGCCACCAGCGACGAGGCGAGCTTGCCGCCGGGCACCTCGTGGAAGACGACCTTGAACTTGTTGGTCTGTTCGGTGAGCGTGTTCGAGCGCCACGCGGGATTGGAGGCCACCGCGAACGACGAGTACGTGGGGGCCTTGGTGAGGCCCGTCAGCGTGCACTTCGTGGTGGTGTTGTCGGGGCGCGTCAGCTGCCCCGGGCACAGCACCCGCTCGCCCGTCGCGTGCTTCACGGTGAAGACATACTGCGTGAGCTGGTCCGTGCGGTCGTCACAGGGGCCGAAGCGGTCGCACGACTCCACCCAGCTCAAGAGATACGAGAAGGTGTTTCCGCCCCGGTCCGTGCGGCGCGAGAAGCCCACCTGGGTGAAGTCGTACGTCTCCAGGGGCACCGTGTAGCGCGCCTCCAGCTTCACCTGGCCCGCGAACTGGCCCCGGCCGCAGACGCGGATGCCCTGCTCGGTGGACTCCGAGCGGGTCGGCTCGGCGTCGTTCCAGCGCAGGTCCCTGAGGCCCTGGGGCGCGTTCACCACGAAGCAGTCGCCGCCCGGCGGCGCGACGTCCAGGTACAGCGTGGACTTCGCCTCGCCTGTCTGCGTGGCGAAGTCGTAGTCGTAGCGGGTCACCCGCGCGGAGAAGTCACCCTCGGGCCCCAGGGGCACGAACGGGTGCGACTGCGCGGCGAGCGCGTCGTGGGCTCCCTCCGGCTCCACCGTGGGGCCACAGCCGAGCGCCCCGAGCGCCCACGCTCCCCAAACCCCCTGCGTGAGAACACCTGCCAGCTTCTGCGCGGCCCATCCTGGGATGCTTCGCATGGCGTCCTTGTCGTGAGGTGACGAGCACGATGAAGCGCGAGAGCCCCGACCCAAGCCCCCTGGGGGCCCTCGCGCAGGTCCAGACAGGGTCCGCGTGACTACAGGCCGTCGACGCTGGCCTCGTCACGCAGCGACAACCGGTAGTGGTCGTCCGCCCACTCGTTCTGGAAGCGCACCGAGCCCGTGAGCAGGCCCTCCACGTCCAGCACGTTCTCAATCTTCTCCTTGCTGAGCGGCTGCACGTTCCAGGTGGTCCCCTCGTAGCGGAAGACGGAGACGTCCTTCAGGTCCACCTTCTCGCCGTGCACGCCGAGCAGCACGTCGCCGGCCTGGAGCGTCTTGGCCTTCACCATCTCACCGGTGGCGAGCACCATGGGGTGCTCGGACGTCACCTCGACGCGGCGGCCGTCCACCGTCTGCAGGGCGAACACGTCCTCCACCGTGTCGCCGGCGACGAAGGCGCGGATGGCCTGCTCGCCCGTGGTGGGCGCCACCAGCGACGCGTCCTTGCTGAGCGCCGTCACCGTGCGCACGCCGGACGCATACGCGTCCGCGATGGGCCAGTACTCACCGCCGAAGGACACCTTCTCCTTGGCCGTGTAGCAACCCGTCACGCACGTGCCCAGCTTCACCAGGTTGGGGATGCACGCCGCGTTCTCGTCGGCCGGGATGAAGAAGTTGCACGTGGCCGTCGGGCCGGTGGTCGCGAAGGAGTAACAGCCGCTCGCGAACACCTGGTACTCGCCCTCCGAGTTCAGGAAGTCCCGCTTCGCCTGGGTGATGTAGCCGCACCGGAAGGACCAGTTGTTGCGACCCTGGGACAGCGTGTACGTGGTCAGCTGGTCGTCGGTGAAGCAGCGCGTGGACAGCTGCGCCGACGCCGACGTGGAAAGCACCGCGCACGCGAGGACAACCAGATACGACAGTCGCTTCATGGCTCGCTCCTGGAGGCTGGGGCTGCTGGGTTTTCGCTGTCCCGGGATACACCCGTGTTCACTCGCAGTAAAGTGGATTCCCGCTGAATATGGGATTCCCGGCGGCGAATGTTGGCTGTTATTGATTTGCAGTGTCTGCTGATAATTCCATCCGCGCCTCTCGCCGCGGGGTGGCGTGTCCCGGGGTGAAACCCCTGTCTTCACGAGGGCTTGGAGTGTCGCGCTCTCTGCAGCGGCGCGGCCCGTGGTCTCAGGGGTTTCCACAGGTATGACTCGCGCGGGTCAGGTGCGGGCGCTTGAGGTGCGGGCTCCGTGGCTGTCATTGGGTTGCACTGGCAGTGTGTATTGCGTGTGGCGGCGGGCGGGAGTGTCGTCCTCCGACGCGAAGTGGCTGGACGGGGGCGGACAGACGCGCGAGTCCTTATGACGAGGCTCCACCCTGACGAAGGCGACCTCTCGGGCGCCTTGGAGGAAGGCATGCGCGTACACCCGGTCCGGCTGGTGCTGGCGTGGGTCCTCGTCTGGGGGACGGTGGCGTGGGGGCAGGGCGCCGCGCCCGGTGCGGGGCTCGGGGACTGCGAGGGCAACACGCGCTTCCTGGTGGGCGCGGGCCTGGGCGACATCACCGGCCCCGCCGCGGAGGTGGGGATGATGGGCTATGGCCAGCTCTCGCAGCAGACGGCGGGGCTCCACCAGCGGCTGCGCTCGCGGGCCTTCGTCATCGTCTCGCCGTGCAACGGACGTCGGGTGGCCATCGTCAGCGCGGACCTGGGGATGATGTTCCAGGCGGTGAAGACGCAGGTGGTGGAGCGGCTGCGCGCGCGCTTCGGCGCCGTGTATTCGAATGACAACGTGCTGCTCGGCGCCACGCACACGCACTCGGGGCCGGGCGGCTTCTCGCACCACACCCTCTACAACCTGACGACGTTCGGCTTCGTGCCGCAGAACTTCGAGGCCATCGTCTCCGGCATCGTCACGTCGATTGCCCGGGCCCACTCGCGGCTGGGGGAGGGGACGCTGCGGCTCGAGGCGGGGGAGCTGCTGGGGGCCAGCCTCAACCGCTCGCCGGAGGCCTACCGGCTCAATCCGTCCTCGGAGCGCGCCCGGTATCCCCATGACGTGGACACGCGGATGACGCTGCTGCGGATGACGCGCGCGCAAGGCGGCGACGTGGGGCTCATCAACTGGTTCGCCGTGCACGCGACGTCCATGGGCAACGACAACCGCCTCATCAGCGGGGACAACAAGGGGCTGGCCTCGTACTGGTTCGAGAAGGCGCACGACAAGGGGGACACGTTCGTCGCGGCCTTCGCCCAGGCGAACGCGGGCGACGTCACGCCCAACATCCTGGGCGGCACCCATGGCGGTGGGGCCGACGACTTCGAGGACACGGAGCTGTCCGCGCGCAAGCAGCACGACTTCGCCGCGCGGCTGTGGGCCCGGGCCACGACGCCGCTCGTGGGGGGCGTGGACTCCCGGCACACCTTCGTGAAGATGGACGCGGTGGACGTGGCCCCCGAGTACACGGATGGGACGCCGCGCCGCACGTGTCCCGCGGCGATTGGACTGTCGATGCTGGCGGGCGCGGAGGATGGGCCCGGCTATGGCGTGGAGGGCGCGTCGTGCGCCGTCATCCATGACCTGTGGAGCCAGTTCACCTGCGCGCTCATCACCACGCCCTGCCAGGGCGAGAAGCCCATCGTGCTGGAGATGGGCACCATGCTGCCGCACCCGTGGAGCCCGGACGTGCTGCCGTTGCAGCTGGTGACGGTGGGGCCGCTCGCGCTGGTGGCGGTGCCGTTCGAGGTGACGACGATGGCGGGGCGGCGGCTGCGCCGGACGGTGCTGGAGCGGCTCGGGCCCCGGGGCATCACGGAGGTGGTCGTCGTGGGGCTGGCCAATGACTACGCGGGCTATGTCGCCACGCGCGAGGAGTACGCGCGCCAGGCCTACGAGGGCGCGTCGACGCACTTCGGACCGTGGACGCTCGCGGCGCTGCAGCAGGGGTTCGACGCGCTCGCGGTGGGGCTCGGCGAGGGACATCCCGTGCCTCCGGGGCCTCCGCCCACGGACCTGCGCTACATCCAGGCGAGCCTCCGGCCCGGCGTGGTGTACGACGACAAGCTGCTCTGGGTGGAGTTCGGCGACGTCGTCACGGACGCCAAGGCGTCGTACGCGCGAGGGGACACGGTGAGGGTCACGTTCTGGGGCGGGCACCCGAAGAACGACTTGCGCCTGGAGGGGACGTACCTGCGCGTGCAGCGCAAGGGCTCCATCGGCGCGTGGGTGGACGTGGCGGATGACGGTGACTGGGAGACGCGCTTCCGGTGGGAGCGCGAGAGCTGTGTGCCCACGCTGGGGTGCTCGCACGTCACGGTGGAGTGGCACATCCCGCGCGACGCCGCGCCGGGCACGTACCGCGTCCTGCACGAGGGCGAGTGGAAGTCCGGCTGGGATGCGCGCGTGCGCCCGTACTACGGCGCCTCGCGCGTGTTCACGGTGAAGTGAGGGCGTCCTCGGCCGGTGGAGGGCTCGTCCGGGAGAGCAGCTCGCGCAGTCGGGGAGGTGGGGGCAGCAGCTGCACGCCGATGCCCGCTGTGGAGCCCCACGTGCGGGCGTGCGCGGTGTCGACGTGGCGCACCACCTCGCCCTCGCAGGTGAAGTCCTCGCCGTCCAGGCGCAGCGTCAACTCCAGCCGCGTGAAGAGGGGAGGGAAGGGCTCCTCGCAGCCGAGGAAGAGGCCGCCCTTGCAGACCTCGACGCGGTGGGCCTGGAGGCCCTGGGGATGCTGGATGCGGACGTCACAGGGGGCGGGAGTCCTCGTGAGGGGACGATGAGGGCTCGCGCGCGAGGTGGCGTGGCGTCGCGCGGCGGGTGGGCACGGCAGTGCATCGGAGTGTTCCGACAGGCAGTGCTCGCAGTGCATGGTCACCTCGCTCGGAGGGCTCCGCGGGGGCGGAGGGTCGACACCTGTCTGTATATCGGGTGCGGGAGCCCGTGTGACGAGGCCCCCGGGGCACCTCGGGACTTCATGCCCTTGGGATGACGGCTGGCGCACAGAGGGGCCTGGCGTGCAGCCCGCACGGACGGGTTCAACCCTCCCACTCGAGGGCCGAGGCGGTGTCGGACCGAGCTGGGAATCTGCGGCCTTCTCCATCCCGAGTCGGGGTCTTCCGAGGGGGCGTCGGTGTTCACACATCGGAGCTGGGTCGTCGTGTCGTCGCTGCTTCTCTCCGGTGTGGGAAGGGCGCAGGAGGCCGTCGTGCCCCCGCGCTGGGAGGAGACGGAGGCCTTCATCCAGGAGATGGAGCAGGCGATGACGCCCGCGTCCTCCGGCGAGGAGTCGGAGTCACGACCTGACGCGTCCGATGCGGCGACGCCGTGGACGAACGTGCTGCGTGTGGAGACCACGGCGTGGACGCTGCTTCCTCGCGGAGGCGTGGACGAGGGCTTCGTGCAGGTGGAGCCCCTGGTGGTGTTGGAGCAGGGCGAGGAGTTCCACCTCAACGTCGGAGCCCCGCTGCGGCTGCGGCTGTGGGGTGGTGGCGCGGGGGCGGGCTTCGTGAGGAAGGAGGACTGGGACACGCTGTCCGACTGGGGGCAGCTGGTGCGCCAGCTCTCGGTGGGAGTCGACGCGTCGAGGGCCCTGTGGGTGGGGAGGATGGATGGATACTCCCTGCTGTCCGGGCACCTGGTGCGGCGCTACAGCAACCAGCTCAATCCGGACTACCACCCCGCGGGCCTGGTGGCGGCGGGGACGCTGGGGCCGGTGTACGCGGAGGCGTTCGCCTCGGACCTGCTGGGGGCGCGACTCACGGGCGCGGAGGTCGCGTTGGATGTGCAGCATGTCCTCTTCGGGCGTCCGGATGTGCCCGGACGCTACACGCTGGCGTTGTCGGCGGTGCATGACTGGGGGAGGGCAGGGGGCGTCTCGGAGTCCATGACGCTGGCGCACGTGGACGGCACCGCCGTGGTGCTGCGGCGTCGGATTCAGGGCCGGCGCGTCGAGGTGCACGTGCTGGGCGGCTGGGGCGGGCGTCCTGGTGAGGGCGGCGCGTGGGGCGCGGTGGCGGGCGTGGGGATGGAGGCGGTGTCGACGACGCTGGATGTTCGCGCGCGGCTGGAGGGGCGACTGCAGCGAGGCGGCTTCCGACAGGGGGCCTTCGGTCCGGACTACGAGCTGGCGCGCTTCCGGGGGGTCGGCCCGTCCGCGGTGCCCATGGCGGAGGCGGCGTTCCCTGAAGGGGGCTCGGCCTACGGTGAGGTGATTCTCGGTTGGGACGCGGTGCGCCTGAGCGGGATGCGGCAGCGCCACGTCTTCGTCTCCCTGGGCGTGGAGGCCTTCACGTGGGGACGGGTGGATGTGGATGGGCGTGTGGAGGCGCAGCTGTTCCACCGGGACGTGAGCCTGGGCGTGGGCGGGCTGGCGATGGGCCTGGGCCAGTCGGGTGCGCGCTACCTCGTCTCGGCGGAGGCGCGGTGGCGCTTCCTGGGTGGACGGCTGTTCGCGGTGGGGCAGGGCGGCACGTTGTTGTTTCCCACGCCGGAGCGCGCGTTGCGGCCGGGGACTTTCGTGGCGGTGGGGATGGGGGTGGACAATGTGCGCTGAGCGCTCGCCGCGTGGCGGAGTCCTGCTCTGGCTGGTGCTCCTCACGGTGGGATGTGCCTCGCGGGCTGGCTCGGAGGTCGCCCTCGTTTCGTTCGCGAGCCGGATGCCGATGTCCGCGCTGGAGCGCGGCACCTTCGCGAGCGCTCCCACGGGCGACTCGCTGGAGGACGAGGCCGGCCCGCTGCTTCACCGCCGTCGTGCTCCGCAGACACTTCCTGGGGCGGGCGTCCTCAGTGAGACGACGTCCCTGCCTTTCATCGATGCCCTGTCCAAGGCCTGCGGTGAGGTGCCTCCGGGGTGGCCGCGCCTGTCCACGGACGAGGAGGTGCTGTCGCCCTTCCTGGGGTGCGCCACGCCAGCGGCCTTCCTGGCCTTGCAGCGCACGGTGGACATGCCTCGGTTGGTGGAGTCCCTGTCGGCCTGGAATGCGGTCCGGCTGGGCGCCCTGGGGCCGATGGAGGCGGAGGCCGCAACCGTCCTGCTCAAGAAGCGCGTCGCCTTTCTCGCCACCGTGGCCGAGAGGCATGGCCCAGGGCAGGCGGAGGTCCTCGCGCTCTTCGTCCTGCACACGGCCTTCGACGACGAGGTGCGGGAGGTGCTGCGCCTGCTGGCCGAGGACAAGCTGCTGAGGCGTGTCCTGGGGAACATGGAGCTCGTCGCCGAGGAGCTGCGTCAGCGCGGCATGTCCCTCGTGGACTTCCCGGAGCGAGACTTCCGTGCGGGGGATATCGCGCGAGGACTGGGAAGGGCGGCGGATGACGTGGCGTCCTCCATTCCGCTCGTCGCCGGGAGCCGGAGCGTGGAGGTGTCCTCGCTGCCCGCGCAGCTCCCGCCGGTCTATCGGGCCGCGTACCAGGAGGTGGAGAAGGCGCGGTACCTGGGGGCCTTCGCGCCGGGCAACGTGGCCCTCGCGTCCTTCGACCACCTCACCTTCGGTGTGCCGCTGGGCTTCTACTCACTGGCCGCTGGAGCGGTGCACGGTGGGGCGTCACTCGCGCGAGGGGAGTACGAGGAGGCGACGCGACAGTTGGCGCCCGCGGCGCTGCTCGTGGGTTTGTACGCGGGAGGGAAGGGCACGCGTGGCTTTCGTGAAGCGGGGCTGGAGAGACAGGAGGGCGCGCAGCCCCAGGTGACAGTGCCTCGTGTGGAGGCGCTGAAGGCGGTGTTGGAGCGGGTGAGGGCGCGGACGGGCACGAGCTCCGTGGGGGAGTTGGCGCGTCATCTCCAGCAGGGTCGTGAGTCGGCCCTCCTGGTGGCGGAGTGGGGCGAGGCCGGAGCGTTGGCCCTGCACGAGGCACGAGGTCACGCGGCTCGAGCACAGGCCCTGCTGGCGGTGCGGCACGGGGAGCGCCCCAGTGGCACACCCACGCAGCAAGGCGCGGGGAAGAGCCGTGGTGCCAGGTCCCTTCCGCCATCCGAGTCAGCGGGCATCCCCGCCGAAGTGGCGGAGGCGAAGTTCCGACAGGTGGAGGCCGAGGTCGGAGGGGCGCGTCTGTCGATGGACGTGGCCGCCCTGAGGGCCCATCGCGAGACGCTCACGCGAGCCGCTCCTCCGGGTGCCGACGTGCACCCACTCTGGGCGGACTACCTGTCGTATCTGGAGAAGCGGGTCACCGAGCTCCAGGAGGGGATTGCGTCCAAGGGCCCGCTCCCGTGGGCGGGCTACCAGCTCGCACGTGAGCGGTTTGCACGAGGTCTGGCCTTCGAGCGCGACATGGTCATCCTCCTGGAGGCGGACGCGGTCCTGCCGAGGACACAGCGACGATGGCTCCAGGACTTCGAGCAGCCGCGCATCGAGACGCATGTCGGGGTGGCGAAGGCGGACCTGCGCTTCGCGGATGTGCTCGTCATCGAAGCGCGACCCACGGCCGGGCAGCCGCCGCGAGTGGAGACCTTCAGCTTCAAGAGCCGGGACCTCCGGCGGATGGACGCTGATGCGCTCGGCGCGCAGATGACCACGGACGCGAGGAACGCGTTGCGGTACTACGGAGGGACGCTGGATGTCCTCCGGAAAGGAATCCGACAGCGTGCGCAGGTCCAAAGGGTCCGGCTCGTATATGAGGGGAAGGGACTCAAGCCCAAGATGGCAGAAGCGCTGGATGCCACCCTGGGCGAAGTCCAGGACAAGGTCAGAGGGGTGGAGGTGATGGTTCAATGAACGTGCTGGATGCGCACGGCTCGGGCGTCGACGACAACTTCCTGTTTTCGTTCGAAGGTGCCTTCGAGCCGACGGCCGAGCTCGAGCAGGACGTTGCTCCCTTCCTCCAGGCCCTCGTCGACCATGCTGGCCCCTGGATGCCAGACGTCGTCAAGGGACGGCGCAGGCGCAGATTCTCCCGTGAGAATTTCTGGGAAGCCCTGAAGGAGCGCCGCGACGAGAACAGTACGTCCATGGGCCTCTATCGGTCGCACGCACCCGAGCTGGATGTGATGCTCAGCTTGCGGTTGCCTCCGCTCGTCCCGAAGCTCCGAATCTGGGTCGACGTGAAGCCCCTCTCACTCTTCTCTGGAAGAGAGGTGTGTGGAGGGTTCATCGACGCGGCCCGTACGTGGGCCACTCACTACCTGACGCCGTATGCTTCGGCCCACAGCATGGCGGACCGCGAGCTGGCGGGCTTCCCCCACTTCGGCCGGGACGTCGAGGTTTCGCGCAGAGATGGCTTCGACAAGGTCTACGAAGTCTGCTGGCTGAACGTCTTCGGTCCCCAGCTCGTGGAGCGCGTGGGCAGAGAACGGGTGCTCTCGACGCCCGCGCACCTCGTGGAGGCGCTCCCCAATGGCTCCGTCCTCGTGGTGCTGCGGCCCACCGCCGCCGACTTCGCCAGCGAGGATGCGCGTGTCGCGCAGGCCCGCGCGCATGTCCACCTGCGGCCGGACCTCGACTTCGACACCGTGCTGCGGACCTTGAGGGAGCGCAGCGCCGCGCTGGCTCCGGTGGAGCCTCGCTTCCATCCGGACGTGGCGCCGTTCCTCTCGCGGCTACCGGACGAGTTCGCCGTTAGCGAGCGTCAGCGGAAGATCTCCGAGCTCAACGCCTTCCATCCCCCCGAGCCCGAGGAGTGGCTCCCCGTCGCCCTGCCCTCGGACGTGGAGCATCCCGAGCGCGTCCTCGCTTCCTACGGAGCCCTGTCCGAAGGACTCGTGGCCGCGCTGCACACGAAGGTGCCGTCCATCATGGACGAGACGGCCCAGTCCCTCACCGACCTGGACTTCTACTTCTGGCGGGAGAACTTCCCGGAGCGGTATGTGCGGGACCTCGTCGATGGGCACACCGCACCGGCGCTCGGTGCCTATCTGGGCGACGTGCTGGTGCGGCGGCTGGGAGGGACGTGGGTTCCGCGAGAGAGGAGGGAGGAGTCGCAGGTGCGTGTCGGCACGCGCGTCTGGCTCCCCTTCCTCCGTGCTCGCAGGTACCTGCAGTCGCGCCAGTCCCTGCTGGACGCCTCGCTCACCCAGTTCTTCAAGGAGGCGGAGCGACACGCGTCCTGACGCGTGCCGATGTCCAGGTCAGCCCCGATGACGGCCGCGAGCTGGCTGTCGCTCCATCAGTCGCTGATACGCGAGCACCAGTCCCAACTCGTACACGGACACAGCGCTCATGGTCGCCGTCGTCACGGTGATTCCGAACACGACCGAGATGGGAGAGGGTACGTTCGAGATGACCCCGTCGAGGAGGTTGCTGAGGACGAGCACCGCGAGGATGACCGAGCCCCCCAGGGGCAACAGTGTCCCGAGCAGCCGTAGCCGATACCCCTTGACCAGCTCGTGGGACAGCCGGAGCGAGGCGAGCGGACCTCTCCCCTCCACGGCGACGATGGCGGGGGCCAGGCTGGTGCTCAACGCGAGGTACAGCCCGGGGATGAGCAACAGGACCAGGCCCGTGCTGACGACCACCGCGGAGAGCGCGGCCATGAGTCCCATGAGGATGATGCGCGGTATCACCGTCCCAAGGGACTCAGCGAGTCCCAGCGGCGCCTGTCCAGGAACGCGGAGCTCCGTGGCCACCCGCTGCATCAGGTAGATGCTCAGCCCCGTCTGGGCTCCCATGTTGGTGAGGACCGAGAGGGCGATGCCCAGCGTTGGGTTGGGCAGCAACAGGAAGGCAGCGGTCCCCAGTCGGATGAGCGCCACCGCCAGACTGAGTCCCAGCACCCACCGCCACTGCTGCTGCACGAGCGCCAGCGTGTCCCAGATGAGCCGCGTCGGCGACAGGGCCGCGGGGTCCTCGCTCATCCGCCGCATGCAAGGCGCGCAGTGGGTGGCCTCATCATGGCCGCGGCATTCGGCACAGCCGAAGCTGCCACAGCGGCTGCAGGCGAAGACGGCGTCGAGGTGCGGATGCACGGCGCACGCTGGCGCGACATCGGAGAGGGTGGACGACATGGGACGGCTCGTGGCTAGGGGACAGCCCAAGCCGCTCGCGCGCCCTCGGGCGCCGCCACCCTAGGAATCGGAGCCCACCCTCACCGGTCCATCCTGGGAGGCTCGTCCCCGAGGGCAGTCCCACCTATCCGCGAGCCGACAGGGCCCACGTGTGCCCTGTCACCCCGTGGAAAGCCTCCTGTGGGTGCGGGCGGGGCTCAGCCCTTCGCCTTGAACGGCGCCGCGTCGATGCGCACGCCGATGTACGACGGGAAGCGCGGCACGCCGTCGTTGGACAGCTCCTGGTAGCGGAACGTGATGAGCGTGCCGATGGCCGGCGGCGCGGCCCGCTCCGCGTCGGAGAAGCCCGTGCCCACGCTGAAGCGCTTGCCGTTGCGCAGCTCCACCTCGAGCGCACCCAACCGCCCCTTGTGCCGACCCGCGCCCGCGACATGGCCAATCACCACGGCCTCGTCATCCTTGAAGCTCTTCACCTTCAACAGCGTGTGCGAGCGGCCCACCTCGTAGCGCGAGCCCGGCTGACGCAGCATCAGTCCCTCGCCGCCCAGGCCCTCCACCCGCTCCAGCTCCGTGCGCAGGTGCACCGTGCCCTGGCAGCGCTCGTGCGGATGCCACCGCGCGTACTCGGGCTTCGTGTCATCTACCCACTTGCGACAGTGCTCCAGCCGCTGCTCGAAGGCCGCGTCCACGCTCGGGGCGTCGAACACCACGAAGAGCAGCTCCTTCCAGTCCTGGCTCTTGTCCTGCCGGCGCACCACGCTCACCGTGCGCTGGAAGCGCTTGCGTCCACCGAACAGCTCTCCGTCCAGCGGGAAGTCCGGCAGGGCCGCCGTGAACCAGTCCGGCGCGAAGAACTCGTTGCCCAGGCGCGACCAGAAGCGCTTGCCGTCCCAGTACGCGCGCACGCCGTCGAGCTTCTCGCTCATCCACCAGTCCGTGAGGTCCACGTCGTTCTCCCACGGATGGGCGAGCAGGAGCGGCGGGGCCTTCTCGGTGGCGTCCTCGGAGGACTCGGTCTCCTTCGCCGTCTTGACGCGGGTGGCCTTGGGGAGGGCCGCGGCGCCGCCGACGCGGGCGGCCTCGGCGTCCTCACCGCGCAGCTTGCGCAGGTGCTTGCAGGTGCGCCGCTCGATGCCGATGGACTGGTTGCGCCACGCGGGACAGGAGCACGAGTAGACGCCTCCGGTGTTCTTGAGGATGTAGGGCTTGGCGCCCGAGCCCTTCATCTCCGTCTGCTCACCGTCCGCGAGGTCCGCCACTGATATCCCCTCCGTGCCGCGTGTCATCGCGGCGACCGTGAGGAGAATCGTACCCCTGGGGTCTGACGTTTCCCAAGCATGGTGGGGGTGCGGAGCCGTGTTCCTCGCGCTGGACCCGCGACGTTGGACGGGTATCCGGAGTTCGACGGGATGCTACGGGGGCAGGCGGCCGGCCCGGCGTCGCACGCGAGGGGCCCGTGGGACGTGGAGAGGTGGTCATTCGACGCGCGAGGCAGTGGCGAACAGGCGACAGGCGTCGCACCATGTCCGGAGGTCCCCGTTTCATCGAGGAGGCGTCACGAGATGGTGGTCGTCGTCATGGGCGTCTCGGGCGCCGGCAAGTCGACGGTGGGGCGCGCGCTGGCCCAGAGCCTGGGCTGGCGTTTCCTCGACACGGACGACCTGCACTCGGCCGCCAACGTGGCGAAGATGGCGGCGGGGGTGCCGCTGACGGACGAGGACCGTTGGCCGTGGTTGGCGGACGTCCGAGGGGAGCTCGAGCGCTCCCTGTCGCGCGGTGAGGACGTGGTGCTGGCCTCGTCCGCGCTCAAGCGCTCCTACCGCGAACGGCTGGAGGTGGACCCGGCCCGGACGCGGTGGGTGTATCTGAACGCGCCGCGCGAGGTGTTGTCGCGCAGGCTGGCACAGCGGCATGGGCACTTCATGCCGCCGTCGTTGCTGGACAGTCAGCTGGCGGCGCTGGAGGTGCCCGAGCAGGCGCTGTCGGTGGATGTCTCGCCGCCGCCGGAGCAAATCGTGGCGAGCATCCGCGCGGGCCTGAAGCTCTGAGGTCAGCGCCCCGCGCGGGCGAGGAAGTCGGACGTGCTCTCCAGCTTCGCGTAGGCCATGCCGAGCGCGGCGAGGAACGCGGCGTGGACCTGGGGCGCGGGCACGCTCACGCCGTTGAGCTCGAGGGCGCGGGCGGCGCAGGCGTCTTGGAGCACGGTGACGGCGTAGCCGAGGTCCGCGGCGGCGCGCACGGTGGCGTCCACGCACATGAGGGTCATCATGCCGGTCACCACGAGGTGCTTGATGCCGAGCGCGCCCAGCTGCTTCTGGAGGTCCGTCTCCCGGAAGCTGTTGGGGTAGTGCTTGAGGATGACGCGCTCATCGGGGCGGGGCGCGACGAGTGTGTGGGTCTCCGAGCCCGGGGTGTTGGGGAGGAAGAAGGTGGCGCCGGGCTGCACGGAGATGTGGCGGACGTGGATGACGGGCAGGTGGTGTTGGCGGAAGTGGTCGAGGGCCGCGCGGGCCTGGGTGGCGGCGGCCTCGGCGCGGTCCAGCTCGGCGCGGCCGCCGGGGAAGTAGTCGTTCTGGATGTCGATGAGCAGCAGGGCGGTGGTGGGGTCCAAGGGGGGCTCCGTGGGGTGGGGCTTCATGGGATGCAATAACCAGACGGGATGCACGCGACGAGTGCCTGGATTGACAAAATCCGGGCGGAAAACGACAAGCGGCCATGGTCAAGGCGGCGAGTCCCACGCGCATCGCGGTGTTGTCCCTGGAGGGGTGTGTGGCCTCCAGCGTGATGGGGCCGCTGGACGTGTTCGCGATGGCGAACCTGCTGAGCCGGGACGTGGGGATGTCCGAGCCCTTCGTGGTGGAGTTGGTGTCGCCGCGTGGGGAGCCCGCGAGGAGCTTCCATGGGTTGGAGCTGATGGCGGCGAGGGTGCCGAAGCCCGCGGAGCGCTTCGACGTGGTGTTGGTTCCGGCGATGGTGGGAGGGTTGGAGGCGGTGTTGGGGGAGCGGGTGCTGACGCGGTGGTTGAAGGCGCAGCACGCGCGAGGCGCGAAGCTGGCGGCGGTGTGCGCGGGGGCGTTCGTGTTGGCGGAGACGGGGTTGTTGGAGGGGCGTGAGGCGACGACGCACTGGGGTTTGGCGCAGCGCTTCGCGGCGCGTTATCCGGGGGTGAGGCTCAAGCCGGAGCTGTTGTTGGTGGACCAGGACGACGTGCTCACGGCGGGAGGAATCACGGCGTATCTGGACCTGTGTCTGCATCTGGTGGCGAAGAAGGCGTCACCGGAATTGGCGGCGCTGTGCGCGAAGATGTTGTTGGTGGAGCCCGGGCGCAGGTTGCAGGGGCCGTACGCGGTGCACTCGGCGCCGAGGGACCACGGGGATGCGGCGGTGCTGCGCGCGCAGGAGTGGCTGGAGGCGCACTACCAGGGGCCGGTGACCTTGGCGGAGGCGGCGGAGGCCGCGAGCCTGGGGGCGAGGACGTTGCTGAGGCGCTTCCAGAAGGCGACGGGGGATACGCCGCTGGACTACGTCCAACGACTGCGCGTCGAGGCGGCCCGGAGGATGCTGGAGACGAGTCCGCGCACCGTGGAGGACATCTCGCAGGCCGTGGGCTATGCGGACACCACGTCGTTCCGGCGACGGTTCAAGGCGCGCACGGGATTGACGCCGGATGCGTACCGGCGACGGTTCGCGCTGCGGTGAGTTGCACCTGGGGCAAGGTAGACCCGCTCTGGTCGGGGGCTGTCCCGGTCCCTCCCGAGGTGCGGGCTCCTGGTACCGCTGGAAGTTCACTGAAGGCCGGCGCTGGCCAGCGGTGGTCTGATGTGACTGAACCTCGTCTTCATCTCATGCCGCTGACTGGGTGCCGGGGAGCGCTTGACCGATTTCGCGAGGGCACATGAAATCGAGGCATGCGCTTGGCCATCGCCGTCTGCATCTGCCTTCCACTCGTGATGGGGTGTGCATCTCCTGAGCGGGAAAGACGAGCGCAGCGACTTACGGCGATTCGCGCCCTGAATGCTCAAGGTGCCGCATGGCGAAGTTCCGAAGGATTCCAGGCGACAAGATGGGGGATGCCGCGCTCGGAGGTTGTTGCTGCACTGGGGCCGACGGCAATTGTCGAAGACGGCAAGGTGGTCGCGGCCATCGTGGTGGCTGGTTATGAGGCCAAAGTGTACTGCTCGTTCGCGGGCGGACGTCTCTCAGATATTTCTCTGTGGCTCCCGTCACTCGCTTCGGCACGAAGCTCATACGCCGACATCAAGGGGCTCCTCTCGACCAAGTATGGAAGACCGGCTAGGGAGAGGACGACAGATACTGTCATCGATGACCTCGAGTCCCTTTATGTCCTGCGGCAAATCGGCGACTCACTCAATCAGTCCGCACGACTGGCTTCGGGAGTTCACTCCACTCAGGACAGCACTGGTGCTGCCATCCGCAGTGAAGGGACATCCATGCGTGCCGCGATGGAGAGGGACCGTTTGCTGAAGTCGCCGTTCGAAGCCAGGGCTGCGTGGGCTACTGGTGAAACGGTGGTGACACTCGCACTGACGCAGGAGCGCGGCGCGGGGGCTGATGTGCTCGTGAGGTACCGCAGTTCCATTCTCTGGAAGGAAGCGGCGGAGCAGAGGCGGGTGGAGCAGGCCCGCAGGGCAGCGGACTTCTGACCGAGTGCATGGGAGCGATGGATCCGCCCATCTCACCCTGCGTTGTCGTAACCCGACTGGAGCACTGAAATGAGCAATCATCAGTGGAGCGAGGCTGACGATATCGTCGCCTTCTATCTCTATCGATTTGGTACAGCCCTGCTTCCGTGCGAGATGCCCGCCATCGCCGAGCAGCGGGGAATCAAACTGGGAAGCATGAAGATGCGGATTGGCAACTTCAAGGCGCATGCGGGCGCAGGCCGCCTGGGGAACATTGCGCGGCAATCCGTGCAGGTCTTCGAGCGGTACAAAGACACCCCTGAGCCTCAGCTTCGGGACAAGGCGTTCCCTGGGCTGAGTCAATCCACGAGGGCTGGAGTCGGATTGAAGTAGTAGTCGAGCAGCGGCAAGCCTGGGGCTGTCCAAGGGGAGGCGGACGGCCTATCTGCCATTGTTCCAATGTCGTGAAGGGGACGCCGCGCGAGTCGTGCGCGAGCGTCGTTTCCCACGCGCCTCTCCCGCGGACAGAATCTCGGGGATGCGCGCGGCGAGCAGGTCGATGGCCGCGCGCACCTTCGAGGGCAGGTGTTTGTTCTGCGGCCACACGGCGAAGACTTCATTCCCGTGTCGCCCCTCTTCCTGCAGGAGCAGCGTCAGCTCGCCCTTGCTCAGCCGAGCTGCGACGAGCCAGCAGGGCAGCCACGCGAGGCCCGCGCCCCTCACCGCCTCGTCGGCGATGGCCTCCAGGTCATCGAAGCGCAGCCGCCCTCGCATCGGCACCAGCCGCTCACCTCCCCGTGGGTCCGGGAACCGCCAGGGCTTCGCCGTCCCCTGCCGCCCGTAGAGGACGGCCTCGTGCTTCCCCAGGTCCTCGAGTGACTTGGGTCGGCCACGTCGCGCCAGATACGCCGGTGACGCGCAGACCACCATGTTCTGAACACCGAGCCTCCGCGCCGTCAGTCCCGCATGGTCCGACAAGGGCGCGACCCGAATCGCCAGGTCGAATCCCTCCTCGATGAGGTCCACCACCCGGTCGCTCACGGACAACTCCACCTCGAGCTCCGGATGCTGTCGCGCCAGCTCCCCGAGCAACGGCGCCACGCAGTGCCGACCGAACAACACCGAGGCCGTCACCCGGAGCCGCCCCGTGGGCGCGCGATGCCCGGAGTCCAGCTCCGCCTCCGCGGCCTCCAGCTCCGCCAACGCGCGCACGCACCGCTCGTAGAAGACCTGACCATCCTCGGTGAGCCCCTGCTTGCGCGTGGTGCGCAGGAACAGCCGCGCCCCCAACCGCTCCTCCAGCCTCGCGATGCTCTTGCCCACCGCCGACCGGGACAACCCCAGCCGCTTCGCCGCGAGCGCGAAGCTCCCCGCCTCCGCGGCCTGCACGAAGGTCAGCACTCCACTCAGGCGGTCCGTCACGGCATGACTCCCATTGGCGAATTCCTGTCTCCAGTGAAGCCCCCAAAGCTCTCCACTGGGGACCGGTCCTCCTCCCTATATCCCCCAGGCCCTCGAATGGCATGACCCTGGAGACAGCAACGATGGATGGCGTGATGAAGCGGTGGGAGCTGCGCAAGCCGGGCCGGGTGAACCTGGAGCTGGCGAGCGTGCCCATTCCCAAGCCCGGCGCGGGCGAGGCCCTGGTGCGCGTGTCGGCGGTGTCCCTCAACTACCGCGAGAAGCTCTTCCTGGACGCAGGCGGATACTCCGACGTGTCGTGGCCCTTCGTGCCCACCTCCGACATGGCGGGCGAAGTGGTGGCCACCGGCGCGAGCGTCTCGCGTGTCCAGGTGGGGGAGCGGGTGCTCGCGGCCTTCAACACGGACTGGGTGGACGGCCCGCCTCCTCGCGCACCGCGAGCCCTGGGAGGAAGCGCGCCCGGCGTGTTGTCCGAGTACGTCGTGCTGCCCGAGCGCTGGCTCGTCGCCGCGCCCAGGACGCTTGATGACGCGCAGGCCAGCACGCTGCCCTGCGCGGGGCTCACCGCGTGGACGGCCCTCGTGGAACAAGGTGCGCTCAGGCCCGGGCAGACCGTGGTGACGCAGGGGACGGGCGGCGTGTCGCTGTTCGCCGTGCAGCTCGCCTCGGCGCTCGGCGCGCGCGTCATCGTCACCTCGGGAGAGGACGAGAAGCTCGCCCGTGCGAAGACGCTGGGCGCGGCCCACGGCATCCAGCGTCGCCGCACCCCCGACTGGGAGAAGGAGGTGCTGGAGCTGACGAGCGGACGTGGCGCGGACCAGGTGCTGGAGCTGGTGGGCGGCGACAACCTGGGACGCTCGGCCAGCGCCCTCGCGTCCGGCGGGCGCATCTCGCTCATCGGCGTGCTGGAGGGCTTCGACATGCGCTTCCCCGCGCTCCCGCTGCTCCGCAGCCACGGCATCATCCAAGGTGTGCTCGTGGGACACCGCCGTGGACTGGAGGACCTGGTCCGCGCGGTGGACACGCTGCGAGTGGCGCCCGTGATTGACGCGACGTACCCGCTGCGCGACTTCCCCAAGGCCCTGGAGCACCTGGACCGGGGGCCGTTCGGCAAGCTGGTCATCCGCGTCCGCGAGTGAGGACGATACCCCGCACCCGGTGCCCGCTGCTGCTTTGAAGTACGGCAGTGCAGCCCAGGACACTCCATGGGGCGCTGCGCGAAGCGTGCCGATTCGCAGCGCCCTATCCTGGATGAATCTTCCAACCAGGGGGCTCGATGCGAAGAATCGTCGGAGGGGTTTTCTCCGTGTGCTTGTTGCTGGGGTGTGGAGGAACCGTCGTGGACGCGGAGCGTCGCTCCGAAGTCCCTGCTGAAGTCGAGCAACAGTCCAGCCGCTGCATCGTCAATCCGCACAGTGGCGAGGATCTTTGCCCCATGGGGATGTCATGTATCAACGAACTCTGTGAGCCGACCTTGGTAACCCGTGATGACGAGTCTTCCGTCGTTGCCGCCGCTTCTCCAGCCTGCCAGGAACTGGATGGCTCGAGATGTCCAAGTCGCCTCACGCTGCCTGTTCGTTGTTCGAATGCGACAGGGCATCACTGGTGTTACTGCGAGGGGTTGTACCCATCTCTCTGGGACTGCCCGCCGTACCTCTGAGGCGTGTCGAAGTCGCGTCGACGGAAGTGCCGTCAGCATTGGGCTTGGATTTGTCCGCGAGCGCGGCGCGCGCCTACCGGAACGCGGGCCAGGTGAAGGACTCGGTGCCGGCCCAACGCTCCACGAGGCGCTCCTCGAGCGCATCCAGGGTGCGTGACAGGGCGGGAATCGGGTCCACGGGCTCACGCAGCGCGCGGGCGCGCGCGAGGTGACGCAAGAGGGCGGCGCGCTCGGAGAACCCGGGCGCCCACTCCCTGTCCCGCTCCAGGACGCGAGGCGACATCCACTGGAACATGTTCACCGTGCGCGCGGTGGCGAGCAGGGCGCGGGCACGCAACCACGTCGAGTCGATGCGCGCCGCCTCGCACGAGGGCGCCAGGGTGATGCGGTACGTGACGTCCGCGCGCGAGATGAGCTCATCGGGCAGCGGCACCACCAACAGCCACATCAGCGCGTCGTACAGCGCGTGGCGCATGCCGCAGTACTCGAAGTCGAGCAGTCGCGGACCGCTGGCCGTGAACAGCGTATTGCCCGGGGCCATGTCCCCATGTGTGAGCGCGAGGAACGGGCCGGGCTCGGCCAGCTCGCGTGCCACGTGCTCCAGGTCCTCCTGTGTCCCCGGCTCCAGCTCCGTGTCGACGGCGTCCGTCCAACGTCGCAGCCGGTCCACGTGCTCCAGCAGATAGCGCGCGTTCTCGATGCGCACGCGCCCGGGCCGAGGGCTCAGCGCGTGGCGGAGCATGTCGAAGTCACCATGCAGGCCCCAGGTCCGGGCATGGAGCTGTCCGGTGAGTCGGGCCACGGCGAGCAGTCCGCCGATGGCGGCCTCCGGGTCGTCACCCTGGAGTAGGTCCTCCAGCGTGGGCCCCAGCCCCAAATCCTGGAGGACGAGCAGCCGTGAGTCGATGCTGCCCGCGATGAGTCCTGGAGCGATGGTGAGGTTGTGCCGGCCGAGCAACTCCAGCCCCGCCCACTCGTCCAGCCCGAGCACCAGGTCCTCGTGGAAGTGCTTGAGCACGACGCTGGTGACGTCTCCGCCGCGCACGCGGGCGCGCACCACGTGGCAGCGGGACTGGGTCCGCAGGACCTGGGGCTCGGTCAGCAGCACGGGTCGCCCCCAGGCCGCGGAGAGCGAGCGCGCGCCATCGGCGAGCAGCCGCGCCAGGTCCAGGGTGCTCAGGGGAGTCGCTCCACGGTGGCGCCGGCTCTCTCCAGCAGCTCGCGGTACCATGCGAAGGCGCGCGCGGTGCGGTCTCCCAGGGCCTTGGCGCCCCAGAGGACGGTGAGCGTGCGTCGGGTGTCCGCGTTCGTCTTGGTGCGCTGCGCGTCCTTCACGGCGTTGGCGCACGGGCCCTCGGCGTCGAAGAGGCACAGCAGGCCCGCCAGGTCGATGCTCTGGCCGGAGGCATTGAAGACATACTGGGCGCCCTCGGGCGCGATGCCGACGCGGAACGGCGCGGTGGCGCGGTCCAGGTCCACGACGCTGATGGGCAGTCCGCTGTGCAGCGACACCGCGTTGCACGCGTCCACGGCCGTGTTGATGCCGCCGAGCGAACCGTCGCCCGCGGCGCGCACCAGGTACTCGGAGGCGGGCTTGCCCCGCCCCGTGGGCTTGTAGCCACCGTGACGGAGCATGTCGCGCACGGCGCCGCGCACGGTGTCGTCACTGGAGAGCGGCGCGGACGCATCCGGCTTCAGCAACGCCACCAGCCACTCCGGCGAGGGCAACGCGCCCAGCGACGCGGGGAAGACGGTGGTGAAGCTCAGCGTGTCCAGGGACGGATGCGGGTCGACGGTCAGCACAGCGCGCCACTCTACGCCACCCAGCGCGTCCGTGCTGGGCGTCGGTGCGCGGGGGGCGCGCTGGCTGCTCGCGGAGCCCCCGTGCACCGCCGGGTGTTCAGCGTGCCCCCGTTGTTGGCAGAACCTCGACGGGCGTCATGCCCGCTGTCGGGCCTGTTGGTGGCGCCAGTCCCGGGGAGTCATGCCGTATGCCTTCTTGAAGGCGCGTCCGAAGTGGGTGAGATCCACGAAGCCCCAGCCGAAGGCGATGTCCGCGATGCCGCGCGCGTCCATGGCGGGGTCCTCGAGCGCCTTGCGGCAGCGCGCCAGGCGCCGCGAGAGGACCCAGCGCATGAAGCTCTCGCCTTCTTCCCTGAACAGCCCATGCAGGTAGCGCGTGGACATGCGGAAATGGGCGGCGGCCGTCGCCGGGCTCAGCGAGGGCTCCGCGAGGTGCCGCTCGACGTAGACGCGGAGCGCATGCCGCCGAGCCTCTCTCACGCTCGCGGCGTTGGTCTGGATTCTCCGGCCCTGGGTGTTGAAGGCCAGGGCGAGGAGCTCGAGCAGGTTGTCCGAGACGGAGCCCGCGACGGGCTCGGCGACCTGGTTCACCGCGAAGGCGCGCAGGTAGGCGGCCACCAGGGCTCCGACGCCCTCCTGCGTGTGGAGCACACTGCCCACCACGTCATCCGGACGTGAGAGTCGTGGCCGCAGCGTGGAGTAGGGCGCCACGATGACGATGCGGCGGTAGTCGGCGTCGAACGAGAGCTCTCCCGGCCGGGTCCCATCGAAGAGCTCCACCTCACCCGGGTGGGAGTAGCGCTCCTCGCGTCCCTGGCGCAGCCGGCAGACGCCCTCCACCTGCATGCAGAGGTAGTAGCACTCCCGGGGAGCACGGGCGATCTCCGGCTCCCCCCGGTAGACGCGCTGGGCCGAGGAGTGCAGAGACGTCACGCCCAACGGTCCGGCCTCGTGATGGTCCAGCCGCCCGAAGAAGGGACTGGAGGCCTTGTGCTCCGTCCTCAGTCCCAGGAGCACCTTGCTCGCCAACTCCTGCCAGTACTCATGCCGCTGCTGCGCGGAGACCACGTCCGTCGAGAAGACTGTGCGCAAGTGCCGCCCCCAGATGTCGAGGCGCACATCCTCCCTCCCACATCCGACACCCTCCAGCACCCACGGCCGAATTCCCGTGCGCCGGCGGCCGAGCCCCCCTTCCGCCCATTCCCTATACCTGCCTCAGACCGACAGCGACTGACGCTCGGTTCTTCTCAAGGAGAGTCTTCATGAAGCAGTTCCTCGCAGCGTTTGTGCTTTCGATGGCCGTCGCGACCCCTGCCATGGCGCAGCACGAGGGGCCGTTCGCCGACACGGCCGCGCTGGTGAGCTATTGGACGGCGCAGAACACCCAAAGCTCGCTGACGCAGATCTACGTCAATGGCAAGCGCGTGTACCAGCGCTCGGGCTTCGGGCCGGCCTTCGTCAAGGAGTACTTCGATTGCCATGACGGCTCCGGCATCAAGTCCTTCTGCAACAACATCTTCGACGGCTACTCGTCCGTGGAAGGCACGTACGGGACGTACAGCCCCGGGCTCGCCGTCTACCTCGACGGCGTGCTGTATCGCTCGGGCAGTCCCTTCTCTCGCGTCGACATCAAGACCTGCTACGGCGACGCGAGCTATTACGGCCCGGTGAGCTACTACATCGTCGAGAGCGTGGTCGATGGCTTCGGCCCGCCGTATCCGGGCAACAGCTGCTTCTGACCCGGTGCTCCGAGCCGCGCCCGTATCGTCGAAGGGGCGCGGCTCCCGGGCTGCTCAGTCGGGTTCGGACAGGCCGAAGTAGTGGGACAGGTAGTCGCCGAAGCTCTTGTACTTGAGCCAGAACTCGAAGCGGTTGTGGCAGCCGAGGACGGGGTACTCGCCCCGACGATTGGCTTTGTGGAAGAGCAGCAGGTGCTCCTGGCTCCCCGAGGGCAAGAGCTCGAGGGCGAGCGCGTTCTCCATGGTGGGGTCGGGCAGCAGGTCCACCCAGGCCTGGACCAGCTGCTCCTCCGTGAAGGACTCCGCCGCTGGCGTGTTCTTCGCCATGCCTCGGGACCAACCGGTGAGGATGTCCCGCAGCGGTCGGACTTCCAGTTCCGGGGGTGTGCCTTTCGCCAGGCGGAACCAGCTCGCGTCGAAGGCGAGCCACTCACGGAGGCTGGGTGGGAGCGGACGCGCGTCCGGGAGCGTGAGCGCGGTGATGGCTTGTACGTCGAGGGGGCGCGGGTCCTGGTGCTGGTGGAACCAGCCCTTGCCGCGTCCGCCCTGCTGCTCCAGGTGTTCGATGACCTGCTTCGTCGCGCTCAGGTTCATGACGTCCTCGCTCTACTTCGGAACGCACGACGAGGGGAGAGGGTCTCTCGTGAGTCACTCCATTGCGGCGTGAGCGTGGAATTGTGTGCTCACACTCCATTGGCCCGCACAGGGCGAAGCGCGTGAATCTCGCGTGCTAGGTTCGGCGCCTTCCGAGCTTGAGCGCCCGCACGGGTATGTCCGACGCGGGACGCAGAGGAGCAGAATCGATGGCAGACGCGAACCAGCGGACGATGCGGGCGGCGCGCTTCGATACGGCGACGAAGACGTTGACGGTGACCACCGTCCCGGTGCCGCAGCCCGGTCCCGGCGAGGTTCGAGTCCAGGTGAAGGCGTGCGGTATTTGTCTATCGGACGCGCACCTGCTGGACGGCTCGTTGCAGTCGCCGTTGCCGGTGGTGACGCCGGGACACGAGTCCTCGGGGGTCATCGACGTGGTGGGCGTGGGTGTGCCGCGCTGGACGGCGGGGCAGCGTGTGGCCATGGCGGGTGGCAAGCCCTGTGGACGTTGCGCGAAGTGCTCCAACGGGCAGCCGGCGGAGTGCCTGGACTTCCACATCATGGGCTTCCACTACGACGGCGCGTGGGCGGAGTACGTGGTGGTGCCGTACTTCGTGCTGTCTGCGATTCCGGACCACTTGCCGTTCGAGCAGGCGGCGATTCTCGCGGACGCGGTGGCGACGCCGTATGCGGGGTTGGTGGAGACCGCGCAGCTGCGTCCCGCGCAGTCGGTGGGCCTGTGGGGCATCGGTGGGCTGGGCGTCCACGCGGTGCAGATCGCGCGGATGATGGGGGCCACGCCCATCATCGCGTTCGACACGAACGAGGCGGCGCGGAAGCGGGCGCTGGAGTTCGGCGCGGACGTGGCGTTGGACCCGCGCGCGCCGGACGTGCGCAAACAGATTCTGCAGCACACGAACGGCATGGGGCTGGACGTGGCGGTGGACCTGGTGGGCGCGAACGCGGTGCTCGCGCAGGCGTCGATGAGCCTCGGACGGCACGGGCGCGCGGTGATGGTGGGCCTGTCACCGGAGCCCATCCAACTGGGCGCGGGCGTGAACTTCGGCGTGCGCTCACAGACGCTGCTCGGCCACCTGGGCTACGAGAAGAAGCACCTGGACCAGCTGGTGACGCTGGTGGGCGGCAAGCGCCTGGACGTGTCGCGCTCGGTGACGGCGACGCTGCCGCTCGAGGACGTGGCCAAGGGCGTGGAGCGGCTGGTGAGCAAGGAGGGCAACCCCATCCGGCTCGTCATCACGCCGTGACCTGATGAGGTCAGCGTGTGCTCGGGGACGCGGCGAGAAGGCGCGCCACATCCCCGAGCGTCGTGACTCCAGGGAAGCGCGCCGTGCTGGGGGACGGGGCCGGCCGCAGCAAAGCCGCGACGAAGACTCCGGCGGTCAACAGGACTCCGCCGAGGCACACGGGCATCGAGTCGAGCCGATGACCCACGACCGTGCCCACGATGCCCAGGATGAACAGCGCACCGCTCGCCCAGTGGGAGGGCGATGAAGGGACTTGGACCCGCGGGAGCGCGCTGGGCGACAGCAGCCCCACGACGTCCTGGAACGTCGACAGGTGTTGCCAGCTCTGGAAGGCGAGCGGCGTGGAGGGGCGCGCCCGCTGGAACGGGAGCCCCGCGCCCACCATCGCGGTCCGCAAGGTGATGAAGGCGCCTGCCGTCAGACAGGACGTGCCCGCGACGCGCAGGGGCTCGAGGAGGGGCAAGCTCAGCCGGGGGGCGAGGAACTCACACAAGTGCCGCATCGTCGGCTTCCGATGCGCGCGCAGGGCCGCGTTCAGCTCACGCGGTGGAACCTCGACGTGAAGCCGCATCTGGAGCCAGGCCGCGAGCGGCGTCCATCCGAACCAGAAGTCCCTGAAGTCGGCATCCAGGGCCGCCTCCCAATGGGACAGCGGCGTCTCGAGGTCGAAGGAGAGGTCCTCGTCCACGAAGCCATCCAGCGCGGCGTCGTGCACGAGCTTCGAGCGCAGCAGCGCCAGCACCTCTTCCGGCGTGGCGGGGCGTGTCCGCCACCGTCGCGTGTCGCGCATCGGCTCCCTCCCTGAAGGCGTCCGAGGTTAATGGACCCGGCCCCACGCCGCGAACCCAGGAGGCGGGCCCCGAATCCGCTCACGGCGGAACGGGGACCCCGTTCCATGTAGGTCTCCCTCCCGGCCCAGGGGCGTGCGCCACCCTGGCCGGCTGCCCCCGGGCATGAGAACCGATTGCCGGAGGTTCGGAACAGTCCTCCTCTGGCGTCCCCCATGGCATAAGGGCGCCGCGCCCGCTTTCTCCGGGCACCCCCTACGCACATGATTCGTCTCGACAACATCAGCAAGCAGCACGGCCAGCAGATTCTCTTCATCGAGGCCTCGGCCGCTCTCCACAAGGGGGAGAAGGTCGGCCTCGTCGGACCCAACGGCGCGGGCAAGTCCACGCTGTTCCGGATGATCACCGACCAGGAACACCCCGACGAGGGCCAGGTGGCCGTCGACCGTGGCGTCACCATCGGCTACTTCAGCCAGGACGTCGGTGAGATGTCGGGCCGCAGCGCCGTCTCCGAGGTCATGGATGGCGCGGGCCCCGTGAGCACCGTGTCCGCCGAGCTCAAGCAGCTCGAGGCCGACCTCGCAGACCCCGACAAGGCCGACGAGATGGAGAAGCTCGTCGAGCGCTATGGCCTGGTCCAGGGCCGCTTCGAGGAGCTGGGCGGCTACGCCCTCGAGGGCCGCGCGCGCGAGATTCTCGCGGGCCTGGGCTTCAGCGAGGAGATGATGGACGGCGACGTCGGCGCCCTGTCCGGCGGTTGGAAGATGCGCGTGGCGCTCGCCCGCATCCTCCTCATGCGCCCGGACGCGATGCTCCTCGACGAGCCGAGCAACCACCTGGACCTGGAGAGCCTCATCTGGCTGGAGGGCTTCCTCAAGGGCTACGAGGGCGGCCTCCTGATGACCTCGCACGACCGCGAGTTCATGAACCGCATCGTCACCAAGATGGTGGAGATCGACGGCGGCACGCTCACCACCTACTCGGGCAACTACGACTTCTACGAGCAGCAGCGCGCGCAGAACGAGAAGCAGCAGCAGGCCCAGTACGAGCGCCAGCAGGCCATGCTCGCCAAGGAGCTGAAGTTCATCGAGCGCTTCAAGGCCCGCGCCTCGCACGCCGCCCAGGTGCAGAGCCGCGTGAAGAAGCTGGAGAAGATTGAAAAGGTGGAGCCCCCCAAGCGCCGCCAGACGGTCCTCTTCGAGTTCCAGCCCGCGCCCCGCTCCGGTGACGACGTGGTGAGCCTCAAGGCCGTGCACAAGGCCTACGGCTCCAAGCGCATCTACGACGGCATGGACTTCCTCGTGCGCCGCGGCGAGCGCTGGTGCGTCATGGGCGTCAACGGCGCGGGCAAGTCCACCCTGCTCAAGCTGGTGGTGGGCTCCACGACGCCGGACACGGGCTCCGTGGCGGTGGGCGGCAGCGTGAAGCTCGGCTACTTCGCCCAGCACGCCATGGACCTGCTCGACGGCGAGCGCACCGTGTTCCAGTCCCTGGAGGATGCGTTCCCCCGCGCGGGACAGGGCTCGCTGCGCGCGCTGGCCGGCTGCTTCGGCTTCTCCGGCGACGAGGTGGAGAAGAAGTGCCGCGTGCTCTCCGGTGGCGAGAAGGCGCGACTGGTCATGGCGAAGATGCTCTTCGACCCGCCCAACTTCCTGGTGCTCGACGAGCCCACGAACCACCTGGACATGGCGACGAAGGAGATGCTCATCACGGCCCTGTCCCAGTACGAGGGCACCATGCTCTTCGTCTCGCACGACCGTCACTTCCTCGGCGCGCTGTCCAACCGCGTCCTGGAGCTGACGCCCGACGGCATCCACCAGTACGGCGGCGGCTACACCGAGTACGTCGCGCGCACCGGCCACGAGGCCCCCGGCCTGCGCGCCTGATGCACCCGTGAGACGGCGGGCCGGCTACTCGAACAGTCGGCTCGCCAGTCGCGCCAGCTTGCGCGCCTTGCCCGTGTACGGCGGGAAGAACAGGTGCGCCAGCGACGTGCGCCCCTGACGCAGCACCGCGCGCTCGTGGCTGAAGGCCTTGAAGCCCGCCTCGCCGTGGTACGCGCCCAGCCCGCTGTGGCCCACGCCCCCGAAGGGCAGGTGCGGGTTCACGTTGTGCAACACCACCGTGTTGACGCAGGTGCCGCCCGCGCTCGTCTCCTGGATGAGCCGCTCCACCGCCGCGTCGTCCTGGCTGAACACGTAGAGCGCCAGCGGCTTGCCACCCGCGCGCACGTGCGTCACCACCTCGTCGAGCGTGTCGTACCGGAGCACCGGCAACACCGGCCCGAAGATCTCCTCCTCCATCAGCGGCGCATCCGGCGGCACGTCCGCCACCACCGTCGGCGCGATGAAGCGCGTCTGCGCGTCCACGCTCCCGCCCACCACCACCCGCGCGCCCTGCGCCACCGTGCGGTCCATCAGCCCTCGCACCCGCGCGAACGCGCCGTCATCCACCATCCGGCAGAAGTCCGCGCTCGCCCGGCGCGCCTCCTCGGTGCGCCCGTAGAAGCGCTCCACCGCCGCCTTCAGCGCGACCAGGAACGCCTCCTCCTGCGACGCATGCACCCAGACATAGTCCGGGGCGATGCACGTCTGGCCACCGTTGAGGAACTTGCCCCACGCCACCCGCTCGGCCGCCGCCTCCAGGTCCGCGGACGTGTCGATGATGGCCGGTGACTTGCCGCCCAGCTCCAACGTCACGCTCGCCAGGTGCCGCGCCGCCGCCTCCATCACCCGCCGCCCCACCCGGGGCCCACCGGTGAAGAAGAAGTGGTCGAACGGCAGCCGCAAGAGCGCCTCGCCCACCTCGGTGCCGCCCTCCACCACGTGGACCTCGTCCTCGGGGAACGTGTCGCGCACGAGCTGTGCCAAAAAGCGCGAGGTGTGCGGCGTCTTCTCGCTGGGCTTGCACATCACCGTGTTGCCCGCCGCCACCGCGTCCACCAGCGGCGCCACCAGCAGGTTGAACGGGTAGTTCCACGGCGCCATCACCAGCACCACGCCGCGCGGCTCGGAGCGCACGTGGCTGGAGGTGCCAGTGAGCACCAGCGGCGTCGTCACCTTGCGCGGCTTCATCCACCCCTTGAGGTGCTTGCGCACGTGCTCCAGCTCCATGAGCACGGGCAGCACCTCGCTCGCCTCCACCTCCGCGGCCGGCTTGCGGAAGTCCGCGTGGAGCGCCTGGGCCAGCGCCTCGCGCCGCTCCAGGATGAGGGCCTTGAGCTTCTCCAGGCGGGCGAGCCGCTCCCCAGGGCCGCGCCTGGCCACCTCCCAGCGGCGGGCCCGCAGGCGCTCGAACGCCTCCCGCAGGCCCTGGGGCACCAGCTCCTCCTCCTGTTTCACCACGCGCATCCCGGCTCCTCGAGGCTGGCTGCCCTATTCCAACAACCGCGTCGCGCGGGAGGCCCAGTCCTGCGCCTTTCCGCGATACGGCGGGAAGAACACCGACGCGAGCGACTTCATCCATTGAACCGACACGGCCCGCTCATGGCTGAAGGTCCGGAAGCCGTAGACGCCGTGGTAGTGCCCCAGGCCACTCATGCCCACCCCGCCAAACGGCAGGTTGGGGTTCGCCACGTGGATGAGGACGTTGTTCACCACCGCGCCACCGGACGTCGTGTTGCGGAACACGTCCTCGATGGCCCGCTTGTCCTGGCTGAAGACATAGAGCGCGAGCGGCTTCTCCCCCCGCTGGATGTGCGCGTACACCTCGTCACGCGAGCGGAACGTCATCACCGGCATCACCGGCCCGAAGATTTCCCCCTCCATGATGGGCATGTCCGGCGTCACGCCCGTCAGCACGGTGGGCGAGATGTAGCGCGAGGGCCCGTCCGCCACCCCGCCCATCTCCACCTTCGCGCCCGCCGCCACGGTGCGGTCCACCAAATCCTTCACCCGCCGCCACGCCGCCGGCTCCACCAGCCGGGCGAAGTCGGGGCTCGCCTGCCGGGCCTCCTCCGTCTCACCGTAGAAGCGCGTGATGACCGCCTTCACCGCGTCCACGAACTGCTGCTTCTTGGACTCGTGCACGAAGATGTAGTCGGGGGCCACGCACGTCTGGCCGCTGTTGAGGAACTTGCCCCACGTCAGCCGCTCCGCCGCGGCCTGCACGTCCGCGGACTCGTCGATGATGGCGGGCGACTTGCCGCCCAGCTCCAGCGTCACGCTGGCCAGGTGCTGCGCGGCGGCCTCCATCACCTTGCGGCCGATGCGCGGGTTGCCCGTGAAGAAGAAGTGGTCGAACGGAAGCCTGAGCAGCGCCTCCGCCGTCTCCGCGCCGCCCTCGAACAGCGCCACCTCGTTCTCGGGGAACACGTCGCGCACCAGCCGCGCCAGGAAGCGCGCGGTGTGCGGCGTCTTCTCGCTGGGCTTGCACAACACGGCGTTGCCCGCGGCGATGGCGGCGATGAGCGGCGCCATCAGGAGCTGGAAGGGATAGTTCCAGGGCGAGAGCACCAGCACCACGCCGCGCGCCTCGTAGCGCACGTGCGCGGACGAGCCCGCGAGCAGCATGGGCGTGCCCACCCGCGTGGGCTTCATCCACGACGACAGGTGCTTCACCGTGTGGTTCAGCTCCTCCAGCGTGGGATGGATTTCGGTCAGCTCCACCTCCAGCGCGGGCTTGCGGAAGTCCTGGTGGATGGCCTCGGCCAGCTCGTCGCGGCGGGCGATGATGGCCTCGCGCAGCCGCTTGAGCTTCGCGACGCGCTCCGTGGCGGTGGTGCGCGACAGGGTCCAGCGGTTGGCGCGCAGCGCGTCGAACGCGGCCTGGATGCGCGCGACGTCGGCCTGGGGTTTGGACTCGGATGAGACGGGGACGAGCTCCAGCATGGTTGGCTCCTCGATGAACCTGGGGGGAACTTGGGGTGGGGGCTTCAGCGGGACTCGAGCCCGCGCAAGAGGGTGGTGAGCGCCGTCGTCAGCTCGGCGGTGAAGTCGATGCGCAGCGGGGCCATGTGCGGCAGGGCGAGCACCTCGCGCGCCACGGGCGCCACGTCCGCCATCTGTCGCAGGCCCGTCACCAGCGCGTGCAGGTGCACCAGCACGCGGGCGCCCTCGCCCGGATGCAGGAAGGACAGCCGCGACTCGAGCAGCGCGCCCGTGCGCGCCATCGCCTCCAACAGCCGCTCCTTGAAGCGGCGGGCCTGCTCCACGGACACGTTCTGCTCGAGCACCGTCTGCAGCATCGCCAGCAGCCGCGTCAGCGACAGCTCCGGCTCCAGTGACTCGGCCACCGCGCGCGCCAGCCACGGCCCCGTCCACGTGCCCTCCACCGTGCTCAGCGCCGACTCCAGCCGGGCGAACCACGCGAAGAGCAGGTCCTCCAGGAGCGCGAGGAACAGCGCCTCCTTGGTCGGGAAGTAGAGGAACACCGTCCCCTTGGCCAGCCGGGCCCGCTCGGCCACGTCCGCCATCTTCACCTCCGCGTACGAGGTCGCCTGATACAGTGCGAGCGCCTCGTCCAGCAGCACCCGCCGGCGCGCCTCCTTGTCCTCGTCCTTGCGCGCGCGCTTGGGCACCACCCGCCCCGCCTGCTCCCCGGAATCACTCACCATGCTCCTAGTGGTAGGTGACCTGAGGTCAGTCGTCAAGTGACTGAAGGTCATTTGTTTCGGGCGGCACCTGGAGTGTGGTGGGTGAGTGTGAGACAGTGTCCGCCATGCGTCCCATCCAGACGGAGCTGCTGTCCGGAAGCGAGCTGTACCGGGAGGTGGTGCTGGAGAAGCTGCTCCACGCCCGCGAGTCGGTGTGGCTGGCCACGGCGAACGTGAAGGCGATGTACGTGGAGTCGAAGGGGAAGTTCGTGCCGCTGGTGGACGTGCTGGACGGGCTGGCGGCCCGGGGCGTGTCCCTGCGCCTGCTGCACGCGGAGCTGCCGAGCCGCCCGTTCCGCGCGGCCTTCGACGCCCGGGCGCGGCTGGTGAAGGGGGGCTTGAATCTGAAGGTCTGCCCTCGCGTGCACTTCAAGGCAGTGGTGGTGGATGGGGCGTGGACCTATCTCGGTAGCGCCAATCTCACGGGGGCGGGCCTGGGGGCCAAGGGCGACGCGGTGCGTAATTTCGAGCTGGGGTTCGTGACGGAGGACTTCGACATCATCGACCGGGTGACGGCGCTCTACGAGGCGGTGTGGAGCGGGGCCGAGTGCCGGGGATGCAAGCTGCGTCACGTTTGTCCGGACCCCATAATCCCCGCACCCCTGGGGCGGGAGGAGGTGCGAAGCTCGCGCGGCGCTCCTCGGCTCGGCAAGTCCCGTCGGTTGAGGCGCGCCACCTCGGAGTCGTCACGACGATGATGAAGCTCTACTTCGCGAGGAACACCCGGGCCACCCGGCCCCGGTGGCTGCTGGAGGAGCTGGGCGTCCCCTACGAGCTGGTGCCGGTGGACGTGCTCCAGCGCGAGCACAAGAGCCCCGAGTACCTGCGCATCCACCCCATGGGCTCCATGCCCGCGCTGGAGGATGAGGGGCAGCCCATCTTCGAGTCGGCGGCCATCCTGCTGCACGTCGCGGACAAGTATCCGGAGCAGGGCTTCGCCCCGCCGCTCGGCTCTCCCCAGCGCGCCGAGTACTACCAGTGGATGTTCTTCTGCATGTCCACCATGGAGCCGCCCCTGTCCGCGTACTCCGCGCACAGCCGCTTCCTGCCGGAGCAGGAGCAGGTGGTGGGCGAGGCGGAGCGCGGGCGCCGGCGCTTCACGGACATCGCGCGCATGTTGGAGTCGCGGCTGCAGGGGCGGACGTTCCTGGTGGGCGAGCGCTTCACCGCGGCGGACGTGGTGATGACGTCCATCCTCGAGTGGGGCGGGAGCATGGGGCTGCTGGAGGACTTCCCCGCGCTGCGCGCCTATGTGGAGCGGCACCTGGCGCGTCCCGCGGCGCGGCGAGCCCTGGAGTAGGCGGCCCCGTGCATCAACCCGTCGTACCCAGTCCCTCGCCCTCGGAGCTCGCGGCCCACGTGGGGTTGCGGCGACGCAGCTTCGTCGTCTCGGCGTGCGTGCTGCTGTTGTCGCTCGGCACGCACCCGCTGCTCTTCGGGGGCTTCATCCCGGCGGTCATCGTGGTCCACGTGTTGTGGGCGGCGATACTCGTGGGGACGGCCGCGAGCATGGGCACGCGGTGGCTGACGGTGCAGCGCGCCAGCATCGTCACCGGGGTGGCCAGCATGGTGGCGCTGGTGCTGGACATCCACTTCACCGGGGGCCTGTCGAGCACGCTGTTCCCGCTGCTCTTCGCGATGCCGCTCATCATCGCCGTCTTCACGCCGGGGGACGTGGTGACGGTGTGGACCTCCGTCCTGTTGACGCTGGTGGGCGTGGTGGTGGCGTCCTGGCACTCGGAGGTATCCGAGCAGCGGCTCATCGGGCAGGTGACGCTCTTCTTCTTCCTGGCCTGGGTGGCCGTCTTCAGCTGCAAGCAGTTCCGGCGGATGCGCGACACCGAGCGAGAGGCCGTGCACGCGCGGCTGGCGGCGCTGGAGCAGCTGGCGCAGAGCGAGCACCTGCGGGCGGACGCGGTGCGCAGCCAGGCGGAGATGGAGCGGCTGGCCCTGGTGGGGCGGCTGGCCGCGGGCGTGGCGCACGAGGTGAACAACCCGCTGGCGTACGTGAAGTCCAACCTGGGCTACCTCGAGGAGGTGACGGTCGAGGCCGTGCAGGACCTGGAGGACATGCGCCGGGTGCTGTGGGAGACGCAGCAGGGCGTGCTGCGCATCGAGCAGATTGTCACGGACCTGCGCCGCTTCTCGCGCGACTCGTCGGACGCGGAGGAGGCGGGCAGCGTGGCGGAGGCGCTCGACGAGGCGGAGCGGCTCGCGTCGGTGCGGCTGCGCAGCCTGGGACAGGTGGTGCGCGAGGTGGAGCCGCACCTGGTCCGCGTGCGGTTGGGCCAGCGTCAGCTGGTGCAGGTGGTGCTGAACCTGCTGCTCAACGCGGCGGATGCGTTGGATGGGGTGCAGCCCTCACGCGCCGCGCGCATCGTCATCCGGGCCACGCGGGTGGAGGGCGGCGTGCGCCTGGAGGTGGAGGACAACGGGCCGGGTGTCCCGGAGTCCGTCCTTCCGCGCCTGTTCGAGCCGTTCTTCACCACCAAGGCCCCGGGCAAGGGCACCGGCCTGGGCCTGGCCCTGTGTCGCGAGTACCTGGCCCGTGTCGGCGGCACGCTGACGGTGGCCAACTGTCCCGACGGCGGCGCGTGCTTCTCGCTGCACCTGCCGGCCCACCCCGAGAAGAAGAACCCGGCCTGAGGCCGCGGGCGGCTACGACTTCGAGGGGCCGGTGCCGGTGGGCGCGATGGGCTCCTCGGGGGTCTTGTCCGGCTCCGACTCCGTCGCGGCTTTGCCCAGCTGCCGCTCGCGCCACGCGCTGGGGGACTCGCCCACCAGCTTCCTGAACAGGCTGCTGAAGTGCTGCAGCGACGCGCAGCCCACCTCCACCGCGACGGCGGTGAGCTTCATGTCTGTTTCCAGGAGCAGCCCCTGGGCCATGCGCACCTGCACGGCGTTGAGCTCCGCCTGGAAGGACGTGCCGGCCTCCTTGAGGCGGCGCTGCAACGTGCGCTCGGACATGCCCATCTCCCGGGCCACGTCCGACAGGTTGATGTCCGGCAGCTTGCCCTTCATCGCCTGGTGCAGCTCGCGCAAGAGCGGCGACTGGCCGGTGGCCTCGGCCACCAAGTCATTCAGCTTGGAGAGCAGGGGCGCGGCGCGCGCCTCGGGCTGTCCCAGCCACGCCAGCGCGGCGGCCGGCTCGGTGAAGACCTTGCTCGGGTACGCGCCCGTCAGGAGCGTGTAGAAGCCGCCCACCACCGCGCCCGCCACGCCCTCCGGACGCACCAGCGCCTGGCGCTGCACGGACGTGCCGAAGGACTTCTCTCGCGCCTGCATGTACTTCACGAGCACCGCGAAGGCCGCGGGGTCCGCCGCCTCCAACCGGCGCGCGTCCACCAGCGAGGCATGGGGCGCCGCGGGAGCCAGCTCCACGTCGAGCACGTGCACCAGCCTGCGCACGTGCGCCTCCGCGGGGCGTCCCCACAGGATGAAGCCGCACAGGTCCGCCGAGGCGTACCAGTGCAGGAACCCTTCCCCGACTAGGTAACGGCCGTGGGGGTCCCGGAAGTAATCGTCGACGCCGTCTGCCGATCGCACGGCTCGGCAGAATAGCGCTTCGCCACGTGGAGCACCCAGCGGGGATTGATGGGCGACAGTCCCGTCACCAGCTCCGGCCTCACCAGGGCCACGCCCTCCAGCTCCCGGGTGGTGGCCGGCAGGTCCCTCCAGGGCACCTGGGGCTTCACGTGGTGGGCCTGGTGGTAACCCGCATTGAAAAAGAACAGGTTGTACAGACGGGACGTGGACGTGGTGCCCAACGCGCCGCGCTGCGTGGAGTCCGTCTCGAAGTGGGCGGCCAGGTTGAGCCAGTGGATGCAGAACTGGCCCACCAGCAGCACCCCGAACCACGCCAGGCCCAGGGCGGGCCGCCAGATGATGACCGCCAGCAGGGCCCCGTCCACGATGAGGAAGTCCAGCGCCAGCTCCAGGCGCTGGTTGCGCTTCTTGGCCCAGCGCCAGACATTGGCCACGGCCTCGAAGGGCCAGAACCAGGGCGTCAGCGCCGAGCGCAGGCAATAACGCACCACGCCTTCACCGGGCTTGCGCCGGCCCCAGTCGCCCGGGCCGTCGTTGTACCGGTGGTGGTTGAAGTGGTGGATGTAGTAGCCGCGATAGGGAAACCCACACGCCATGCCCAGCGTCCGGGACACCAGCCAGTGCGGCACGCGCGACTTGGCGATGCTCACGTGCATGTGATTGTGCAGGACGGCGTAGTTCCAGAACATCACCGCCCAGCCCACCGCGCACATGCCCACGCGGCCCCAGGCGCCCAGGTGGTCCCAGCTCCAGAGGAAGGAAGGCAACCAGGCCCACCACAGCGCGTGCACCGCGAGCTGCGGCAGGTCGAGAGCGGGGGCGGGGAGGGGGCGAGTCATGGGGCACGAAGCTAGGCCCGCCCCTGTCTCGCCGCTTCATTCCATGCGCCAAGCGATTGCGAAAACGCGCAACCTCGAGCGTCCTCCGCTGGCATCGCTTTCAACCCGGGTCCACCCCGCCCCGGTGCTGATTCCGCCCGCGCTCGCCGTCTTCCGCGTGACAGGAATGGGCGAGCGCGAGCGGCACCTCCGCGCTCACGACTCCAGCGCGTTGGCGACCTGACCCAGCAAGCGCAGCCGGGGCGCGTCCAGCTTGCGCACCGTGCGCAGCAGCCGGCGGACCTCGGGACGCTCGCGGTACTCCGGCGGGTCCTCGGCGAGCGTGGGCGCGCCTTCGACGCCGGCCGTCATGCCCAGCAGCACGTCCGAGGAGCAGTTGAGAACCAGACACAGCTTCCTCAGCGTGCGGACGCTGGGGAGCATGTGACCGCGCTCCAGCCGCCCGTACACCTCGGTGGCGATGCCCACGCGCTCGGCCACATCGGCCTGGGTGAGCTCCAGCCGCTGCCGCGCCGCGCGAACTGCATTTCCAATGATGGTGGCCAATCGTTGTTCCATGGCGTGCGGAAACCTGTCGAAAAGAGGGCTTCGCCCCCCGCGCTCAGGCGGAGAGGTTCCGGGGAGAAGTGACTGCGGGTTCGGTGCCTCGTGGAACACAGACTACGGGTGGGGTCTGACATTCAGGTGCTTCCGGAATGGCGTGCGAAAGCGCTTGAAAAAAGCGTCGCCGGGGAGCCTCGCGGGAGGCCCGCGGAAGGCCCTTCCGGCGAGGCTCCGGACGTGGGCTCCGGCGCGCTCCGGGGGTGCCTCGCGGAGGCGGGTGGTGTCGCGTGGTCGACACCGCTGGGGCCCGAAAACTCGGCGCGGGGGCGATTTCCACGCGGCGCGTGGGGTGGTTGCCACGCGCGGACCGGGACAGGCCTCGGGCACGTGGCTGCGCGCGTGGGCGAAGCTCACCGCGGGCGTCTGTCGGCGCGTTCGTCCGGTGCTGGACGTCACTGGCCGGACGGCCGCACTCGCGGTGCTGGGGCGTGGGGGTGGAGTCCGGGCCGTCGGCGAGCGGCGGGAAGCCGGGGCTCACGTCCGAGGCCGAAAATTCGGCCTGCGCGGCGTTGTCAATGGACGGGCGGGGACTTCACGGAAAAGCCCTGGTGTTTCCGTGGTTTACGAAGGCGGGACGTCTGACGTAGGGTGGGCGCCCCCTGGTGGGTCGGGGGTGCACCGCGTGCCTCGCGGGGAGGGCCGTTGAGGTCGTGAGCGACGAGCGTCCGGACGCGCTGCTCAAGAGCGCACTCGAGAAAATTGTCTACTTCGAGGCCCGTGCGGAGCAGTTGCTCAGCGAGCTGGGCTCGACGCGTGAGGAGATGGAGCACCTCAAGCGCGAGCTCGCGGAGACACATCAGCGGGAGCTGGAGCTGCGGCGTGAGGTGGCGGAGCTGGAGGTGCGCTCCGGTCGCGCCCAGGCCGAGCGCGAGGAGTCGGCGCGGCTGACGCAGGCTTTGCGCGGCGAGCGCGACCAGCTGATGGACCGGTTGCTGTCGGCGAGCCGGCTGCGCGCCTCCACGCAGGCGCGCGACGACGAGGACGATGACCTGGGGTTCGACCTGGCGTCGTTCATCTCGCAGCTTCGCAGCGAGGCGTTGCTGCGGGGCGAGACGGGCAAGGGCGCGGCGGCGACGGTGATGTCGATGAAGGTCCCCGTGCGGGCGCCCGCGGTGCCGCTGGCCGAGCCGGTGGCGAAGCCTCCGCCTCCCGCGGTGGCGTCGACCGCGCTGTTGGAGCCGCTGCTGGAGGGCTTGTCGCCGGTGGCGCGCGAGGCGCAGCGCTTCCTGCAGGCGGGGCGGTTGGGCGTGAGCGCGGCGCAGCTCGCGGAGCTGTCCGGGCAGGGGGGGCTGGGGGCTCCGACGGACGAGACGCTGTTCGGGTTCTCGGTGCGGGAGCTTTCGGCGCAGGACCCCGCGGCGCGCATTCGCGCGGCGGAGCGGCTCAAGGCGCTGTCGCAGCCCGCGGCGGCTCCGGCGCTGGCGAGCGCGCTGCACGCGGAGACGGACTCGGCGGCGCAGGTGGCGCTGCTCCAGGCGTTCGCGGCGCTGTGCCGGGAAGAGGGCGCGCAGGTGGTGTCGCCGCTGTTGTCCTCGCCGGTTCCGGAGGTGCGCATCGCGGCGCTCAAGGCGCTGTTGACGCTGGCGCCCCGGGACGCGGCGCCGCACCTGGCGCAGGCGATGAAGGACCCGGACCGCTCGGTGCGTCGGCGCGCGTCGCTGCTGGCGCTGGGGCTGGAGGGCGAGACGGCGCGCCGGCTGGGCGAGGAGGCCATCCACGACGCGGACGCGGAGGTCCGTTCGCTGGCGGCGCTGGCGCTGGGCGCGGGGAGTGGTGAGAACGCGCGCGCCTTGTTGCTGGAGGCGCTCGGGGACCGCGAGCTGCGCGTGCGCAAGGCGGCGGCGCAGAGCCTGTCGCGCATCCTGGGGCAGGATGTGTCCGGCGTCGTCGCGCTGGACGACACGCACCGTCGCCGGGAGATTCGTCGACTGGCGACGTTGCCGGTCAAGCCCGTGCGCGCGCGGCTCGATGCGCCGGCGCGGGTGGTGGTCATGGCCTCGGCACCGGCCCCGGTGGTCGCGACCGTGGCTCCCGCGGTCGTGGTGGCCCAGCCCGTGATGGCCGTGGTGGGCGCTCGCCAGGGCGCCATGTCGACTCCGGCGATGGGAGCTCGTCCCGTCGCGCCGCCGACGCACGGGGCCCAGGCGCCGCAGGCCCGTGCCTCGGTGCCTTCCTCGACGCATGCCGTTCAGGCGCCGCAGGCCCGCGCCTCGGTGCCTTCATCGACCCACGCAGTTCAGGCGCCGCAGGCCCGCGCCCCGGCTCCGCCCCAGCCCGCGCAGCCCGTGGCCCGCGCGGCGCCCCAGCCCGTGGTGGCCCCGCCGACCGCGGTTGCCCCGCAGCGCGCCGCGCCTGCGCCTTCCCGTCCCGCCGCTCCGGCGCCGCGGCTCTCGCCCGTGCAGGCGGCCCTGGTCGCCATGGGGGCTCCGGCGCCGCAGCCCGCGACGCGCCCCGAGGAGCCCCGGCCCGTCGCCGCGCGCCCGAGCGCCTCTCCCGTCGAGACCCTCTGTTCCCCCATGCTCCACGAGGTCCGCGTGGCAGTCCGTGGTCGCTCGCTCGCCGAGCTGACGGCCGCCCTGGGGGTGCCCGTCGAGCTCGCTCAGGAAGCAATCACCCTGCTCTCAGCCCGAGGGGCCGTGGTCCGAAGGGGACACAAATACTTCGCCGCTTGAGGCAAGGTAGCCGTCCCGTACGTCTTTTGAAGGGTCGTTCATGGAAGCGCCGACATACAGCTCGAAGCAGGTGGCCGAGATGCTCGGCGTGTCTCCGAAAGCGATTCCGGAGGACGCGAGGAAGGACGTGTACACCCCGGACGACGTCTGGGACCTGCGCACGACGCTCAACCGCTTCCCGGACAAGGTGGGCCACCGCCGCCAGCTGTTCCTGAACTTCAAGGGCGGCACCGGCAAGACCTCCCTGTCCACGTCCTACGCGTGGCGCGTGGCGGAGCTGGGCTACTCGGTGCTGCTCATCGACCTGGACAGCCAGGGCCACGCCACCAAGTGCCTGGGCTACGAGGGCGAGGAGTTCGAGAAGACGCTGCTCGACGTGCTGGTGCGCAAGACGCCCCTGGTCAAGGTCATCCAGAAGTCCCCGCTGCCCAACCTGGACTTCGTCCCGTCCAACCTCAGCATGTCCACCATGGACCTCTCGCTGATGCCCATGGCCGGCCGCGAGTTCAAGCTGCGCAACGCGCTCAAGGACGTGGAGGCCCAGTACGACGTCATCGTCTTCGACGCGCCGCCGTCCTTCGGCCTGCTCAACCTCAACGCGCTGATGGCGGCCAACGACTTGTTCGTCCCCGTGCTGGCGGACTTCCTGTCGTTCCACGGCCTGAAGCTGCTGTTCGAGACGGTGCAGAGCCTGGAGGAGGACCTCAACCACGTGCTGGACCACGTGTTCATCGTGGTGAACTCCTTCAACGCCACCTTCAAGCTGGCGAAGGAGGCGCTGGAGGCGCTCCAGACGCACTACCCGGAGTTCCTGCTGCCGACCATCATCCGGCAGTGCACCAAGTTCGCCCAGGCCTCGAGCGAGGGGCGCCCGGTCTTCGTCGCGGACCCCACGTCGAAGGGCGCCAACGACATCCAGGCCATGATTGACAACGTCCTGCCGCGCCTCGTCGCCGCGGCCGCCGCCGCCCCGAAGAAGGGCACCCAGCAGGCTGGCTGAGATTCGCCATGAAGAAAGCCTTCGAACAGAACGTGTCCCGCGCCAAGCCGCGCCTCCGCCTGGGGGCGTTCACCGGCGCCGTCGACCAGACCGAGCCCACCGAGCCTCCCGAGCAGGCCGCCGACGTCGCTCCCCCCGAGCCGCCGAGCGCCGACCTGTCCTCGGAGGTCCGCGCCCGCATCGAGCGTGCCCGCGCCCCGCGTCCCACCGCCGCGGAGGCGATGGAGGTGGCGCTGTCGCAGCCCGAGGGGCCGCGCGCGCGGGAGCCGGTGTTCACCCAGCAGGTCGCCGAGCCGGTGACGTATGCGTCTCCGGAGCCGGAGGCCGCCGTCTACGACGACGAGGTGAGCGAGGCGCCCGTCACCTACGCTGCTCCACCCACCGTGGCGTTCCACCTGGACGGCCTCGAGGCCGGGCAGTCGTCGGAGGCGCACCCCATGACGCAGGGCTCTCCCCACGCTTCGCTTCCCCACGTCACCGCCACCGTCGCGGAGCCCGTGGCGCGCGTCGAGGCGCCGCCGCAGGAGGTGGAGGTGCAGACGCCCGCGCCGCCGCGCGAGGAGGCCATGGATTCGGACGCGCGTCGTGAGCGGCTCAAGGCCCGGCTCAAGGCGGTGCGCGAGAATCCGCGCCCGGAGCCCCTGCCGGCCACCGTCGCGGAGGCGGGCCAGCGCGCGGTCGAGCGCATCACCCACCTGCAGGCGGAGCTGGTGAAGGTGAAGGCGGCGAACCTGTCCCTCACGCAGGAGCTGGAGGTGGCGCGCCGTCAGGCGGAGAAGGCCACCGAAGAGGCTCGGCTGCGCATGGACGAGGCGCGCCGGCTGTCGTCGGAGATGGAAGGCCGCGTGAAGCTGCTCGCGGACCTGGAGCGGGAGCTCGCGGCGCTGGAGGGTGAGCGCGACGAGGCGCTGTTGTCCCTCCAGGAGAACCGCCAGGCGCTCCAGGCCTCCGCGAAGGAGCACGAGAAGCTCGAGGAGGAGGTCGTCCGGGGCAAGCAGGCCCTGGTGGACAGCCTCGCCGAGGAGGAGCGTCTCGCCACGGAGCTCGAGTCCGCGAAGGACGAGTCGATGTCGCTGCGCCGCGCGGTGGAGGCGCTGCAGGGAGAGCGGGACGTGCTCGCCCAGCAGGTGGCCTCGCTCACCGCCGAGCGCGCCGAGCTGCTCGAGGCTCGCAAGGCGCTCGAGGCCGTGCACCGCGCGCTGAGCCAGGCCGCGGCGCGCTGAAGCGGTGCGTGCTCGGCTCGCCGAGCATTCTGTCTGGATGCGCGCGAGCTGGAGCCGCGCGCCGAGGCGGGCCTCGCACTGAGGCGGGCGTGCTGGGCTCACCGAGCACGTCGCCTGTTCGGATGCGCGCGGGCCGAGCCCCTGCACCGCACGCTGAGGCATCCGCTGAGGTCGCGAGGCGCGGCTTCGGTGGGAAGGGGCGCCCCGGGCGTGGGGCGCCCGCGCCTACTTCCCGTCGTTCGCCACGCTGCTGCGGCCCGCGCCCTTCTTCACGGCGGCGACGAGCTCCGGCTGCAGTGGTGGGCTGCGCAACCCCTCCAGGGACAGCTCCGCGAACTCACCCTCGCGCGGCTTCAGGCTCTCCAGGAAGGTCTTGAGCTTCTCCTCCCGGTCCGCCTTCTTCGGGTGCCGCGAGCCCAGGCGTGAGCCGTCCTTCGTCTTGCCCAGGACCGTGATGTACTCCTTGGGGTCGTAGCCGGCCGAAATCATCAGCCGCGCGGCGAGCTGGTCCGCCGCGTACTCCTGCTCCTTGTCGTTGCCGCTCTCCGCCAGGCCGATGACCTTCTCCGTCAGGTCACCGAGCAGCGCCGTGTCGCTGTCCAGGTCCAGGTTGCCGCCACTGCCACCCGCGGCGATGAGCTGACCGGAGCCCCGGACGTTGGCCTCCATCGTCACCGCCACCTTGCAGAGGCTCACCTTCGCGGCATTGTACTGCTGGATGGAGTGCTTGAGCACCACGTGCGCGATTTCATGCGCGAGCACGCCCGCGAGCTGGCTCTCGTTGTCCAGCTCCGACAAGAGCTTCCGGGTGACGAAGACGTAGGCCCCCGGCGTGGACACCGCGTTGAAGTTCTGGTCGTCGTTGAGGACGCCGAAGGTCCAGTCCAGCGTGGGCCTCGGCGACTGCGCGCCCAGGTTCTTCCCCACCGTGTTGAGGTAGTCGTGCACCGCGTGCACGCGGGTGTCCTTCGCGCCGCCAGTGGCGCCCATCAGCCCGCCGCCACCCTCCACCCAGTGGACCGCCATGGCGCTGCCGATGGCGTACTCCTCTTGCACCGTGGGCTCCACGTCGAGCTTCTCGCACTCGTCGCGCTGCTTCTGTGACGCCGCCGAGTTGTTGACCGTCCTGCCGGCCACGTTCGCCACCTGCGCGAGCGTGACGCCCTTGCACGACACCGTCAGCAGCCCCAGGCCCAGCAGCGCCGCCGTCTTCCCGAGCGCCTTCATCACGAGCCCCCCTTCGGCTTGTTCTTCGCCCCGCCCGAGCGGGCCGTCGTCTCCGCGCCCACCACCGGGTGCAGCCCCGCCGCCGCGGCGTGCTTCGCGATGTCCTGGGTGGACACGTCCTTGGCCGCCTTCTCCAGGCTCTGCAGCTGCGCCACCGCCTGCTTGTGCCCGCCGCCCTTCTTGTTGCCGTACGCGACGGCGCCGGGGCTGAGCGCCTTCACCGCGGCGCCGCTGGAGACGAAGCCCTCCGGGTTGACCTTGCGCTTGCCCTGGTCCCCGACGACGAGCTCCAGGTTGGGCGCGGTGGTGGACAGGTTGGACTGGAACACGAAGCCGCGCTTGCCGGCGGACGTCTTCACCTTGTGCCACTGCTTGTTCTTCGTGTCCGCGCCCTCCCACTTCACCTGCTCGCCCGGCTGGAGGATGACCACCGCGTTCGCCGTGGGCGAGGGGCTCTCCATCACCCGCGTGTTCTTCGCCTTCACGTACAGCGAGCCCCCCACCGCCACCGCCGAGGACAGGCCCGGCAGGCCCACCATCAGCAACGCGGCCACCCACGCCGCTCTCGTTCTCATCCCCATGACTTCAGACTCCTTTCACTTGTCCAGGCTCGCCACGCCATCGAAGCCCGGCGGCGGCGACTCGGCATACTTCCGACAACGCTCCAGCAGCGCTTTCGTCGGCCCGTCGTCCACGTCCTCGGCCGCGAGCCACTCCAGCTCCGACGCGGCCTCCTCGAAGCGCGCCTGCCGATAGAGCGCCAGCGCCACGTGGTAGCGCTCCACCGTCACCCGCTTGCGCGCGTCCAGCCCACCCTTGAGCGCGAGCAGTTCGTACACGGTGACGGCCTCCGTCTTGCCCGCCACCCGCACCCGGTCCAGCTCGCGCACCTCGATGTGCTCGCGCGCCAGCTCGTACGTGCGCGGGCCAATCATGATGACCGAGCCGTACGCCTTGTTCGCGCCCTCCAGCCGCGCCGCCAGGTTCATCCCGTCGCCGATGGCCGTGTAGCTGAAGAGCTGCTCGCTGCCGAAGTTGCCCACGAAGTTCACCGCGGAGTTCACCCCGATGCGCGTGTAGACGTCCGGCAGCCCCTTGGCGCGGAACTCCTCGCGCATCGCGTCCACCTCCGCCTTGGCCGCCAGCGCGCCCCGGCACGCTCGCACCGCGTGGTCGTCCTGGCGCATGGGCGCGCCGAACAGACACACCACCGCGTCCCCGATGTACTTGTCCAGGCACGCGCCCTCCTTCAGCAACACGCCGCTCACCCGCGTCAGGTACGTGTTGAGGATGCGCACCAGGCTGCGAGGGTCCTCCTTGAAGCGCTCGCTGAAGGTGGAGAAGCCGCGGATGTCGCTGAAGAAGGCGCTGATTTCGACGTTCTCCCCGTCGAGCTTCGGCAGCTTGCGCTCGGCAATCATCTGCTCCACGAGCTTGGGCTCCATGAAGCGACTGAACGCGGCGCGCACGAACTCCGTCTCGCGGTTGGCCACCAGGTGGTTGAAGGCCACCGCGGCGACGCCCGCGAGCAGCCCCGCCATGGAGGGCAGCGCCGTCAGCAGGTGCGAACCCTTCGACAACACCAGCCCCGCCACCAGGTACATGCCCACCGGCAGCACCACCGGCCACGCGATCTCCAGCGGCGTCCAGCGCGTCGTCATCAGCAGCACGACCGACGCCAGCGCCACCAGCAGCGTGAGCGCCAGGTCCACCGCCAGCGGCGTGCGCGTGATGAACTGGCCGTCCCCCAGGAGCGTGTCCAGCACCGACGCCTGCTTCATCACGCCGGGCACCTCCGCCAGGAACGAGGTGGCCTTGATGTCGCCCAGCCCCAGCGCCGTGCCGCCGATGACCACCACCTTGCCGCGGAACACCTCTCGCGACAGCCCCGAGGGCTGCCCGCTCTCCCGTCGCACCCAGCCGTCCAGCACGTCCAGCAGCGGCACCGTGTGGAAGCGCTCGTGCAGCGGGCCTCCGCCGTAATCCATCGCCGCGCCGCCGTCCGCGTCGACGCGATACTGGCGGCCACCCACCTTCAGCATCCCGCCGGAGAGCTCCACCTGCCTGGCGCGGAAGAGCCCCGCGGCCACGCGCACCGGCAGCGTCGGGTACGTGTTGACGCCGTCCGAGTACGCGAAGCGCGTGCGGCGCATGAACCCATCCGGGTCCGTCTCCGTGTCCACCAGGCCGAAGCCATCCACCGCGCCCACCAGCACCGGGATGGGCGGCACCGGGTGGCGCACGGCGTGTGTCCCGCCCGTGTCGCCGGGGACAGGGTGCTCACCCGCCGCCTCGCGTCCCTCCAGCAGCGGTGGCGCGTGGCCCGCGACCCTCACGGGGAAGGCGAGCGCCCGCGCCATCTCCTCGGGCGTGACGGCGGGCAGCACGCGCTCGTCCGGCGTGTCGGTGAAGGACTCGCCTTCTTCCTCCGGGAAGGTCTCCTCGCCTCCCGAGGGCGCGCTCTCGGGGGTCGCCACGGGCACGGAGGGCACGGGCTCAGGGGCGAGCGGGGACGCAGGCGCCGCGTCGAAGTCCGCGCGGGGCAGGGGCTGCGCGTTGACGTTGGTGGAGACGCCGAGGAAGAACGGGATGCGCGTGTCGCGCAGCACCTGGGCGAAGGCCAGGTCCGTGGACGCGTCCGAGGAGCGCTCGTCCATCACCGCGTCGAAGACGATGGCGCGCGCGCCCTCCGCCTCCAGCTGCTCCACCACGCGGGCCCAGAGGTTGCGGCTGTAGGGCCACGTGCCGAAGTTGAGCGTGTAGCGCTCGTTGGCGCGGATGCCGTCCAGCGTGCCCTGGTCGATGACCACCACCGACACGGTGGGCGACAGTCCTCTTTCGCCCGTGAACGCCGTCAGCGCTTGGTCGTACGCGCCGCGCTCCAGGTCGTCCAGCCAGCCGCCCCACCACGCCACGGCGGACAGCACCGTGGACAGCGCCGCGATGCCCAACATCAACCGCCAGTGGTCACGCCAACGCTGACGGATGATTCTCCCGGTCTCGCCTGCCACGGCCCCCTCTTGCCCTGTGTGGGGTGTATCGCGTGTCACACTAGCCCAAGCCTTCGCGTCCTCGCGGCAGACGAGCGTGAAAACAAAAAATCCCGGCTGAGCCACGACGCATGGCTCGGGCGTGCTCCTTCGTCCGCCCTCCAGACGGGGCACGCCCCTCCGTATTCTCGGGCGGCTCACGGAGCGCCGGGCGCTTCATGGGTCATCCCACGAAGGGGGCGTGGGTCGCACCCCGAGGTGGCGGGAGGCGACATGGGCAGCGACAGGGCAGGCGAGCTGTTGCCATGCCCACGTGGGCGTGAGGTCTCACCCGTGAGGGCCTGGAGTGCATCGCGCCCACCCGGGCCTCGTCTCCGAGCGTGACGTTACCGCGCGAGGGACGTCGCGGACGACGCGGGTGGGAACAGGGCGCCGAGCTGATGCGTGGCCCGGGCCTGGACGGGCCGGCGACCCGCGCTCAGCTCACGCTCGATGTGGAGACCGGGCGCCGGATGCCGGCGCACAGCGCGCGCGCCGTGAGAGCTTCAGCCCGGAGGCCCAGGCCTCGCGGGCCAGTCCGGTCTGACGTCGACTCAGAAGGACGAGCCCGGCTCCTGGAGGAAGCGTGCCTCCTCGGGAGTCGAGGCCCGTCCCAGCGCGTCGTTGCGGTGCGGGAAGCGCCCGAAGCGCTCGATGACGTCCCGGTGCCTCCGCGCGTAGTCGAGCGTCTCCACGCTGCCGGAGTGGTGCATCGTCAGGAGCTCGAAGAGGTCCACCGAGAGCCGCTGGTCGTACAGCTCCTCGCTGTGCTCGAACGGCAGGTACATGAACCAGCGCCACACCGAGGGCAGCGTCACGTCCAGCCCCCGGGCCAACGCGTGCCGGGCCACCGAGCGGGCCTTCGCATCCGTGGCGAACGCGCGCGGCGTGCCCCGGAAGAGGTTGCGGGGCACCTGGTCCAGCAGCAGCAACAGCGCCAGGCACGTGCGGGCTTCGTTGCGCCAGGAGTCCAGCTCGCCCGCCGCCGCGCGCTCGTGGGCTGCCAGGAACCGCTCCCTGCACTCCGCATCGAAGGCCGCGTCGCGCTGGAACCAGACGGCCCGAGGTCGGATGCACGCTGGATTGCGAACCGGGTCCGCCGGCTGACCGAACCAGAAGTCGAGGACTTCCTCCGCACTCACCATGACGTTCCTCCCCAAAGGCTCGATAGAGCGCCCACCCGTCAACAGTCAACGGGGGTGGACCTGAGGGCAGGTCGTTACCACCTTGCAGCGAACACTGTGCCCGCACACCGCGCGCAAGGAGACAGACCATGCACACTTCGTGGGAGACCTCGACGCGCACCGTGCCCGGGCCGGTGAAGCGCACCGCCCTCAACCCCACGCTGCGCACCGAGTCCGTCATCGCGTTGGGCGCGTTCGGCGCGCTCACCTTGGGCGCCGCCGCGCTGGGGGCCCGCCACAGCACCGCGGACACGCGCTGGTACCGCCACCTGCGCAAGCCTCCCTTCCAACCGCCGCCCTCCGCCTTCGGGCCGGTGTGGACCGCGCTCTACGCGCTCATCGCCGTCTCCGGCTGGCGCGTGTGGACGGCGCCGGCGGGGCCCTCTCGCTCCCGGGCGCTCGGGTGGTGGGGCGTGCAGCTGGGCCTCAACGCCGCGTGGTCCTGGCTCTTCTTCGGCAGGCACCAGCCCAGGAAGGCCCTGGCCGACAACCTGGCGCTGCTGGGCAGTATCGGGGCTTACATCGCCGCGACGCGCGAGGTGGACCGGCCCGCCGCGTGGCTGGTCGCGCCCTACCTGGCCTGGGTGGGCTTCGCCAACGTCCTCAATGGCGAAATCGTCCGGCGCAATCCCTCTTCCGGACACTGAGGCGCCAGGCCGACGAGCCTGGCGGAAAATCCGCGGGAAATCCGGCCGGGAAGATGGCGGCGGGGCGTCGTTGAGAAGGGCGACCCGCCATGGATGCTTTCGCCCTGCAACCACCTGCCGTACGCGCCCGTCGCCCCCGGTCCCGGGGCTTGACGGCCCAGGACGCGCCGGTCCAGCCTGCACTCCGCGTGGATAGCGGGCCTCCCTCAACGCCGAACCTCGACAGTCGCTGGTTCTCCGCCTTCGTCCGGACGCACGAGGCGGCGTTGCGCGCCACCGCGCTCCGGTTGTGTGGAAACGCGGCGGAGGCCGGGGACCTGCTGCAGGACACCTACGAGCGCGGGTTTCGCAACCTGTCGCGCTACCGCCCCGGCACGGACGGGCGCGCGTGGCTGCTCACCATCCTCCACCACCTCTTCATCGACAAATGCAGGGCGAAGACGCGTGAGCGTCGCTCGGACGTGTCGGCGGAGGAGCTGGAGGAGCGCATCGCCGCGCCGGAGCCGGAGGCCGCCCCCGCGTGGGCCTCCATCAGCACGGAAGCGCTGCGCGAGGCCCTGACGCGGATTCCGGAGGAGTTCGCGACGGTGTACCGGCTCCACGCCCTGGAGGGGATGCCCTATCAGGACATCGCCGAGCGTCTGGGGATTCCCAAGGCGACGGTGGGCACGCGCCTCATCCGCGCGCGCCGCAAGCTGAAGGAGCTGTTGATGCCCGGCGCCACCGGCAAGGCGGAGGCGTCATGAGCGCTCCGGAGCCCATGGACCCGCACGACCTGGTGCACGCCTTCGCGGATGGCGAGCTGTCCCAGGAGGAGGCGGAGCTGTTCCGCGAGCACCTGGCCACGTGCGAGGCGTGCCAGGAGGAGCTCGACGACATCCTCCAGCTCCAGGCGCTGGGCACCCGGCTCGGGGCCGAGGAGGCTCGCGAGGCTCCGAGCGACATCGCCGCGCCCGTGCAGCCGCAGCCCGGGGTGTCCGCGCCCGCGCGCGCCTTTCGTCCCGCGTGGAGCCGCCGCAAGTGGGTGGCCGCCGTCGCGCTGTCCGGCTCGCTGGCCGCCATCCTGGTGCTGGTGGCCGTGCGCCCGGGGACGTCGGGTGTCCGCGATGATTCGCGGCTGTTGGCCCTGGCGCCCACGCGCTCCATGGAGGCGCGGCTGAGCTGGTCCGGCGCCAGCGCGCACCGTCCCTACGGTGTGCTGCGCTCCGGCGACGAGCGCCCGCGTGAGCTGGTGCCGCTGCAGGTGCTGGCGAAGCTGGAGGAGCAGGGGGATTTGCAGGGCCTCGCGGTGGGGCACCTCTTGCGCGGCGAGCGCGAGCAGGCGGCCGACTACCTCCAGCGCGCGCCCGCGTCGCCGGACGTGGACAGCGACAAGGCGGTGGTGGCGCTCGCGAAGGGCGAGCTCGAGTCCGCGCTCGTCCTGCTGGACGGTGTGCTGGAGAAGCACCCGCGGCACCCGCAGGCCTTGTGGAACCGCGCGCTCGTGCTGCGCGAGCTGGGGCTGGACGCGCTCGCGGCCGAGGCGTTCGACGCCGTCGTCTCACTGGGTGAGCCCGGCTGGGCGGAGGAGGCGCGGGAGCGCGCCGCGGTGCTGCGCCGTCAGCTGGAGGGGCGTCGCGGGGTGTGGGACTCCGCGCAGCAGGCTGGCCGTACGCTCGCGCTGCAAGGCGCCGTGTTCCCGGAGGACGTGGCGCGGGCGGTGCCGGGCACGGCGCGCAACTGGCTCAACATCGCGCTGTGGACCGCGCCCTCCGCCGAGCGGGTGCGCGCGCTGCTGCCGCTGGCGCGCGTGCTGGACGCGCACTACGGCGGCGACACGGTGACGGCCTCCGTGGAGCGCGTGGTGCAGCTGGACTTCGCGCGCCGCGAGCCCTTCGCGGCCCGCTTCCGTGAAGTGCTGGAAGGCACCTTCGACACCGCCTCGCTCGAGCCGCTGGTGAAGGAGCTGTCCGGCTCGCAGCACCAGGACATCCTGCTGGGCGTGCTGCCGCTGGCGGGCGGGCTGCCGGCGCACATCGACGTGTACGAGAAGGTGGCGCGCTCGCTCGGGGACTCGTGGCTGACGCTCAACGCGGAGCGCGAGCGCGCGCTGGCCGAGTACGGCAGGGGAGACCTGGCCGGCGCGGAGGCGCGGCTCCTGCGCGCGGTGGCGGCGTGCGAGGTCGCGAAGGCGGACTACCGCTGCGGCCAGCTGGAGCACCTGCTGGCGCACATCTACAAGGACGAGCACCGGCTGGTGGAGGCGCGCGAGCACGCGCTGGCGGGCCTGGGCTGGGCGCGGCAGACGCAGGAGTGGACGCTTCAGGCGGACCTGCTGCTGGTGCTGGGCGACATGGCCCGCTTCCGCAACGCCTTCGCCCTGACGCGCGCGTACCTGGGCGAGCAGGCCTTGAGGGACAGGGGCTGCGCGGCCCACCGGCACGTGCACGAGAGCCTGGCGTCGCTGCACGTCTTCGCGCTGCGTCCCCAGGCCGCGCGCGAGGAGCTGGAGAAGGCCCCGGTGTGCGACGTGCCCTTCTTCCTCAACGGCGCCTTCGTGCTGGCGGACCTGGCGCGGTTGGACCCGAAGCCGGGTGACGTGGAGAAGGTGCGCGAGGGCCTGGCGAAGCTGGACGCCGCGGGCTGGCTGCGCCCGGGTGAGAAGGTCATGGCGACGCACATCCAGGGCCGCGCCGTCATCGGCTCGGACCGCGCGGAGGGCCAGCGGCTGTTGGGGCAGGCCATCGTCACCGGTGAGCTGCTGGGCGCGGCGGACCCCGTCGCCGCCAAGGCGCGCGCGTACAGCTACTCGTCGCTCATCCTGGACGCGGGCTCGACCGGAGACTGGGCGCGGGCGCTGGCCCTGTTCGCCCAGGAGGCCCGCGTGCCCGCCCCCGAGCGCTGCGCCCTGGGCGTGGAGGTGCACGACGAGCGCACGCTGACGGCCGCGCGCGGACCCGCCGGAGAGCTGCTGGGCCACCAGGACGCGAGCCGCCGCTCGCCCGACTTCGACGTGGCCTCGCTGGTGCCCGCCTCCGTCATCGCCGCGCTGAAGCCGTGCGAGCACGTGAGCGTCTTCGCGCGCTACCCCGTGCACGGACAGGCGGGCCTGCTGCCGCCGGACATCGCGTGGAGCTACCACACGGGCACCCAGGCCCAGGCGCCCAAGGTCTCCGCGCCGCGCCCGCTGGTGGTCTACGACGTGGATGCGCCCGCGTCGCTGAACCTGCCCCGGCTGCGTAGCTGGGAGCTGTCCGGCGGGCCGTCTCCGCGCCGCGTGGAGTTGACCGGCGCGGCCGCCACGCCGTCGCGATTGTTGGCGGAGCTGGCGCAGGCCACCGAGGTGGAGATTCACGCGCACGGCCTGGTGAACCTGGGCGTGTCGGACGCGTCGCTGCTGGTGATGGCGCCCGAGGCCGGCGGCCGCTACGCGCTCACCGCGGGCCAGGTGCGTCAGCAGACGCTGCAGGGCGCGCCGGTGGTGCTGCTCGGCGCGTGTCAGGCGGCCCGGACGGCCCCGTACCTCCACGCGCCGTGGAGCCTCCCCGTGGCCTTCGCCGAGGCGGGCGCGCGCGCCGTCATCGCCTCGCCCATCGACATCCCGGACGCAGAGGCCGGGCCCTTCTTCGCGCGGGTGATGGAGCGCATCCGCGCCGGTTCCACCGCAGCCCTCGCGCTCCGAGACGAAAGGCTGCGCGTGTTGTCCACGCAGCCCGACAGCTGGGTGAAGACAGTCGTCGTCTTCGAGTAGCCCCCGTCACCGCCGTCCGTCCCTCACCTCGGCTCCTTCGGGCCGAGCACGCTCCACGTGTCACTTCACACCGAGGAAACCACGCCCATGAAGACGCTCCGTTCCGCGCTGCTGTGCCTCGTCACGCTGTCCACCTTCGCCGCGTGCGGCGTCGACCCCATCGACCAGGCCCCGCCCGAGACGCTGGAGTCCTTGGGCTCCGTCTCGCAGCAGGCCGTGCTGCCGCCTCCGCCGATTCCCAACTACTGCCCGGGCACCACCATCCCCGGCACGCCGTGGGGCGTCCCCACCGCGCCCACGGCGCTGTCCAGCATCCCCAGCGGCACGCCGATGTTCCCCAACAGCACCTCGCTGCTCAGCGCGTACACCGTCATCGTCACGGACCCGAACGACGCCAACGCCTTCTACGCCTTCGGCTTCGACGTGCGCGCCCAGCGGCTCATCTTCTGGGTGTCCGGCGCGAAGCCGGAGCTGCGCCGCCTCAACAGCCAGCTCGCCACCGACATCACCGTGCTGGAGACGTCCTCCGGCATCGACATGGGCTTCACCTGGGGCACCAGCGGCCAGGTCGGAGGCCCGCTCATCCCCCGGCCGGGTGTGGCCGAGGGCGCGTGGAAGGTCGCGTACAACAACTTTGCGCAGCTCGACCACTACCTCATCAGCCCGTCCGTGCCGGGCGTCGCCCCCATTCAGTGACGCAGCTTCGAAGGAGGAGGCGGATTGAGGGCCAGCACGCCCGCCATGTAGCGCGCCTGTCCCTCCGTGGTGCAGCGGACCTCCTGGATGCGCCCCGCCACCTTCACGCGAACCAACCAACCGTCATTGTCGCGAGTCCAAGCCGGAGTTTCCGTCGTCATGTGCCTGCTCCTCTCGGGTTCGACTTCTCTGCCGGGATGAAAAGCAGCCCTCGTGCCAGCGTCTGAAACACCTGAATCCAGGTGCTGGCGCCCACCGGATGCGAAGTGGTGGACACCGGGGGCTGTAGTTCTTTCGGGAGCGGGGGTGGCGGAGCTTCAGTGGACGTGGCGCTCCGGCTGGGAAGCGGGCGGGTGAGCGGCGGCGCCCGTCAACAACGGGAGGGCGACGTGGAAGGTGGCCCCTTCTCCCACCTGACTCTCGACCCAGATGCGGCCGCCGTGGCGCTCGACGATGTCGCGGCTGATGTACAGGCCCAGGCCCAGCCCGCCGTACGAGCGCGAGGACACGTTGCGCGCGCGGAAGTAGCGCTCGAAGAGGAGCTTCTGCTGGTCCTCGGGGATGCCGATGCCCGGGTCCTTCACCGACAGCAGCGCCAGCTCCCCACGCGTCTCCAGCTTGATGTGGATGATGCCGCCGTCGGGGCTGTACTTGAGGGCGTTCTCCACCAGGTTGGTGACCACCTGCTCCAGCCGGTACGGGTCCGCGAACACCTGCACGTCGCGCTCGGGCCGCTCGTAGCGCAGCTCGTGTCCACCGCGCTGCGCCTCCATCGCCTGCAGCACGTGCTCCACCAGGCTGTCCAGGCGCGTGGCCTGGGGATGCAGCGCCAGCCGGCCCGCCTCGATGCGGGACGCGTCCAGCAAGTCGTTGATGAGCCCTGTCATGCGCAAGAGGTGCTGGCGCGCGTGGCGCAGCGTGGTGGGGTCCACGCTCTCGCCGCGCTCGAGCCTGCGCTCCAGCGTGGCCAGCCGGAGGCTGAGCGGTGTCAGCGGCGTCTTCAGCTCGTGCGAGGCGATGGACAGGAAGTCGTCGCGCACGCGGATGGCTTCACGCGCCTCGCGGTACAGCCGCTCGCGCTCCTCCTCGGCGAGCCTCCGCTGGGTGATGTCCTCCACCAGCACGCCCACGCCCAACAGGTGTCCGTCCGGCGCGCGCACCGGGTAGCAGCTCCCCGTGAGCAGCCGCCGGGGGCCGGGATAGCCCACGGCCTGGGTGTCCACCTCCTGGTCCACCACGGGCTCGCCGGTGTCCAGCACGTGCCGGAGCATGGCCTCCGCGACGCGGCCGCCCTCACCCAGCACTTCGTAGGGCGTGCGCCCCAGGTGGGCCTCGGGGGGGAGGGCGTTGATGCGCGCCAGCCGGCTGTTGACGCGCACGTAGCGCAGCTGCGCGTCGAGGAACCCCAGGGCCACGGGCGCGGTCTCGAACAGGGTGATGAGCAGGGCCAGGTTCTCGTCGCGCTGGCGCTCGGCGCGGCGGCGCTCGGAGACGTCCTCGACCAGGCCCACGCCGCCCTCCACGTGGCCCGCGTCATTGTAGCAAGGGGCGAAGCGGATATGGACGGGCGTCACCTTGTGGCTGGTGACGGAGGCGTAGTCCCCCACGTAGTCCGCGCTGTGGCCCGCGAGCGTCTCGCGCACGCATGCCATGAGCTGCTCGTCGCGCAGGGACATGAGGTTGAGCCCCACCACCACGCGCTTGGGCGTACCGACGATGGCGGCCAGCCGCTCGTTGCAGGCGGTGATGACGGGCGTGGTGTCGTAGTGGAAGATGCCCAGCGGCGCGTTCTCCACGACGAGGCGATAGAGGTCGTCCCCGCTGGTCCGCCTCACCTCGCCGTCATCACGAGGGTGCTCCAGGGGTTCGTGGAGGGTGTCGATGACCTCGTGCATGCGCCGGAGGCTGAGGACGATGCGCTCATCCTCGCCCTCGCCCGAGGTCCCCACCGTGAGCTCCACCAGCACCTCCACGCCGTCGCGCCGTCGCGCGAGCACCTTCGTGGGCCGCCCTCCGAGCGCCTGCCTGCGCGAGAGCAGGTAGCGCACCAGGCTCTGGTCGCCGTGGTGCCGCAGGCGCTTCGGGAAGAGCTCGGCCACGGGGCGGCCCCGGAGCTCCTCGCGCGTCCAGCCGAGCAGGCGCTCCGCGGCGCGATTGATGAGGTATACGCGCTCGTGGGCATCGCAAGCGACCCACGGGTCGACCGCGGCGTCCAGCCAGGCACTGAGCTCCTCGTTGGCTCCGGCCATGTCGTCCCCTGCGCCCGTCGTCGGACGCAGAGACGCGGGCCGCCAACGCGCGCCATGGGCGTGGCCCCGCGGAGGGGCTCGTCCCGTGGTGCCTTACAGGTAGCCACGAAGGGCCTCGGGCGCGCCGTCGCGTGAGCCCGGCGCGCCTGGACGCTCAGCGTCGACGCTTGCCGGCGGGACGCTTGCTCGCCTTCTCGCGTGTGGAGGACTGCTTGCCTCGCGCGGACTTCGGGGCGGAGACCTTCGACGTGGGCGTCGGGAGAGGCTTCGCCAGGGAGAGCCCCTCCAGCTTCTCGCGCATCGCGCGCGTGGCCTCCTTCAGCGCGTCCACCTCCTCGCGCAACGACGCCAGCTCACGCGCCTGGGGCTCGCCCTCGCGCAGCGCTCGCACGGTCTCGCGCGCGGCGCGACGGGCGCGGGCGTCGCTGAGCGGCGTGCCCTCCAGCGCGGGGATGATGCGCCGGTCCCCCAAGGTCCTCGCGGCCTCGAAGACGCCCATCTGCACGCGGAACATCGGGTCTCGCAAGAGCTCCGTCAGCAGGTCCACCGCCTCGCGCTGACGGCCCGCCACCTCCGCCAGTCGGGCCACGGCCTGCGTGGCCGCGCGGCGCAGGAACGCGGGCTGGCCGTACGCGGTGCGCGCCTCCACCAGGGCGAAGGCGGCCGGGTCCTGCGACTCGGCGAGCCCGTCCATGGCGCCCACGGCGATGGCGTTCTGGAAGGACGGGCGCGTGGAGGTGGTCTCCAGCACCGTCAGCGCATCGGCGGCGCGCAGCTTGCCGTAGCTGCGCGCGGCCTCCGCCTCCACGAAGTAGCTGGTGTCTCCGGATTGCAGGAGCGAGCGCAGCAGCGCGATGACCTCCGCGTCGCGGCGGAACTCCCCCAGCGCGGCGACGACGGCGCGGCGCACGCGCGGGTGCTCGGCGCGCAGGCTCGCGAGCAGTCGGGCGCGGGCCTCCGGAGTTCGGATGCGGCCCAGGGCCCTGGCGCACGCGGCGCGGGTGCCCCAGAACAGGCGTGAGTCCGCGAGCGCGGTGCCCAGCGTCTCCACGGCGCGGTGGCCTCCGTCGCGGCCCAGCGCGTGGGCGGCCTCGGTGCGCGCGCGGGACTCGGGCGCGGCGCGCAGCTCCTCCAGCCAGAGGCCCACGGCCTTGTCCACGTCCAGCGTGCCCAGCACGTCGCGGCGCGGGTCCACGCGCACCTGCGAGGGCGCGGTGGGGCAGGGCAGGTGGAAGAAGTGCTCCGCGTCCGTCACCTCCAGCCGGTGGCGGGTGTCCTTGCCCTCGACGGTGATGACGACGTCCAGCGGCAGGCGGAACAGGGGCGTGCCCGCGTCGGTGCGCTGCGTCTGGCGCACCTTGAGGCGCAGCCGGCCCTCCTCGGCCTCGTGGCGCACCTCCACCTTGAGCTCCGGGTGGCCGGGGGCGAAGACGTACTGGTCGAAGAAGGCGTCCAGGTTGTGGCCGGTGGCCTGCTCGAAGGCGCGCGACAGGTCCACCGTCTCCACCGAGCCGTGCCGGTGACGCGAGACGTAGTGGCGCAGGCCGCGGAAGAACAGCTCGTCGCCCAGGCGGCGGCGCAGCTCGTGGAGGACCAGGCCGCCCTTCTCATAAAGGTGCCGGTCGAAGACGTCCAGCGGGGCGTGGAAGCGGCGCGAGACGATGGGCCGCGCGTAGCGCTCCTTCACCTCGCCCAGGTAGGCCTCCAGGTCCGCGAGCCGGTGCTGGTCGGCCTCGTCCTGGCCGTCCGCGCGCTCCTTCCACAGCACCTCGAACCAGGTGGCGAAGCCCTCGTTGAGCCAGCCGTGGGGCCAGTCGCGGCAGGTGAGCAAGTCACCGAACCACTGGTGCGCCAGCTCGTGGGAGATGAGCGGCTCCGCGTTGTAGTCCGCGTGCGCGCGCGCGTCGTGGAGGACGGAGTCGGTGAGGCTGGTGGCGGTGGTGTTCTCCATGCCGCCGAAGATGAACTCGGTGAGGAACACCTGCGCGTAGCCGCTCCACGGGTAGGGCTCGCCGGTGGCCTCCTGGAACACGCGCACCATCTCCGGGGTGCGCCGCACGCACCGCAGCGCGTCCTCGCGGCGTCCGCGCGGGAAGAGGTAGCGCAGCGGGACGGTGCCCGCGGTGTCGGTGAGCTCCTCGAAGTCGCCCACCGCGAGGGTGACGAGGTAGGGCGCGTGCGGCTGCTCCATGCGGTAGTGCTGGGTGCGCCGCTGGTCCTGCACGGTGTCGGAGACGAGCACGCCGTTGGAGAGCGCGGTGAGGCCCTCGGGGAAGGTGGCGATGAGCTCCGAGGTGGCCTTCTGCGCGGGCGTGTCCAGACAGGGGAACCAGTGGCGCGCGTCGGTGTCCTGGTTCTGGGTCCAGGCCTGGCGGGGCCGGTCCGGGTAGGCGGCCTCCGGGCCCCAGAAGTAGAGGCCCCGGCGCGGGCGGGCGGTGTAGTGGATGGCCACCTCCGCGGCCTGGCCGGGCGGCAGCGGCGCGGACAGCTCCACGCGCACGTGGGAGCCGGAGTTGACGAAGCGCACGGGGCGCTCGTCGACGAGGACGCGCGAGACGTCCAGGTCCACCGCGTCGAAGGTGAGGGTGGAGGACAGCCGCACGGCGGACACACGGGTGGTGCAGACGCCGGTGACGCGGCCTTGCTCGAAGTCGAGCTCCAGTTGGATGCGCACGTGCTCGGCGCGCAGGGGGCGCTCCGCGGCGTAGTGCTCGGTGGCGCCGGGGAGGCTGAAGGCGCGGGACTGGGGGAGGGCGGGCTCGGAGGAGTGACGGTGGCAGCAGCGCATATGCGGGGATGACTCTTTCCCAAGCGCGCGAAACCGTCGAGCCGGTGTTTCGCCGCATTGTTCCGCCCTGCACCCTCTTGCCGCGTCAGGACATAACGCCTGTCTGGACGGCGCGGGACGGACTACGTTGTCCACCGTGCAGTTCGTCCTCTTCTATTCGGACAAGCGGGTGCGCGAGCAGCTCTTCGCCCATGTGGACGGGACGCGAGGGGTGTTGCTGGTGACGGGCGTGCGTCATGGCGTGGCCATGCGCTCCCCCGAGGCGCGCGAGCCCTTCGCCACGCTGGAGTTCCTCCACGGCCGCGTGTTGACGCAGGTGCTGGTGGCGGACGAGGGCACCCCGGACGGCATGTGGAGGGACCCGTTGGGGGATTTGGGCGACAAGCTGCACCCCGACAGCAAGGATGACGCGTATGCCGTCACCACGGGCTACCTGCTGCTGGTGGATGGCCAGCCGCGCCAGGTGGTGCGCAAGCACGGCCTGCCCGCCGAGGACCTGTGGTTCCTCGAGGACGCGCTGAGTCGGCTGGAGCCGCGCATCCCCGCGCCGGACCCCGCGCGCCGTCCGGGGAAGAAGCGCCCGGAGCCCGCGCCTCGCGCACCGCGTCGTCCCGCCAGCACCGGCGCGCCCCGGGAGTCCTCGGACGCCGGTAGCGCTCACGACCCGGAGGCCACGCCTCCCCGGGGCACTCGGGTGCGGAGCGAGGAACCCGTGCGCAAGGACGCGTGGGAAGTGCTGGGGCTGGAGCGGGGCATGTCCCGGGACGAGGCGCGCAAGGCGTTCCGCGCGCTCATCGCCGGCTATCACCCGGACAAGGTGGCGCACCTGGCGCCGGAGTTCCGGGAGCTGGCCGAGCGCCGCACGCGCGAAATCCTGGAGGCGTGGGAGCGCGTGGAGCAGGAGCTCGAGTCGTAGCGGCGCGCCGCGGCCACCCCGTCACCCGGGCGCGAGCCGCGCGGTCAGCCCACGCTCGGAACGCCGGGCACGGGCAGCGTGACGGGGAGCGCATCCAGCGCGAAGCGCGCGACGATGGGCATGTGGTCCGACAGTCCGTGGAAGCGGCTCTTCAAGTCGCCGAACGGGTGCGTCTCCTCCGTGTCGAGCCAGCGCACGCCGCCGCCGGAGAACATGTGGTCCAGGTGCATGCGCATGTGCATGAAGCCCGCGGTGGGGAAGCCCCGCGACACGCTCGGGTCAATCTGCCCCACGGCGGCCTGGGCGCACGTGAAGGCGACATCCCCGGTGAGGTAGCGGAACACGGGGGACGACGGCGGCGAGTTGAAGTCCCCGCAGACGATGAACGGCTCCTCGGCGCGCAGGCTGCCCACGAAGTCCGCCAGCTTGCGCGCCTCGTGGAGCTGGTTCACACCGCAGCCCATCTTGTCCTTGGTGGACCAGAACTCGCGCGCGAAGGGCGTGGGCAGGCTCAGGTGGGTGTTGAAGACGTGGAAGGGCCGCCCGTCCTCGCGGCGCACCAGGCGCATGTGCGCGCAGATGCGGCTCTGCTTGCGGTCCTTGAGCCGCTGCACGTGGTGGTGGGTGATGGACATGGGCGAGTCCACGTTGTGCTTGTCCACCTGGAGGGTGCGCTTGTTGACGAGCACCGCCAGCCCCGTGGTGTAGAGCGACACCTCGCCCAGCTTGTAGTGGTGCGCGCGGAAGTAGAACGCCTCGTAGGGCATGTCGCGCCCCTGCGCGGCGAACGTCTCCTCCATGCGCCCCATGAAGGCCATGAGTTGCGTCTCGCCGGGCAGCTTGGGGCGATGGGCGATGGTGCTGCGCAACGAGGTGGTCTCCACCTCCTGCAGGCACACCACGTCCGGCAGCGGGTCCAGCCCGGCCAGGGCGAAGGCCACCCGGCGCTTGGGGCCCACGGTGCTCGCCAGACCCCGGAGCATGTGGCCGAAGTAGCGGACGTTGTACGTGACGATTCGAATCGAAGAGTCGGGCATACGAGGTCCGTGCCCGTCCCGGGCACGCCACAAAGCTACTCATCCGCCCGCCCGCGCGCCCCCGATTCCTCACGCCTCGGACGGTTGACAGACAGTCGCCCCTCCCGTGCGGGAAGCTCCCGCCGGCCCGAGGGTTGCGTGGGTTTCCCCGCCCTGGGGGCCATGCTTTCCTGTCCGGGAGAAAGGCGCCCGCCTGCCCGGTGGGGTGGCGGACGCCCGGGGCCGGCGAGGGTGGTCTCCCGTGGAACTGGAGAGTCGATGAACGCGATGAGATGGGCGGCGCCGCTGGCGCTGCTGGCGGTGGGCTGTGGCGGCTTCGAGCAGGAGACGTATGACGTGGAGCTGGACGCGGCCCAGGCGGCGGCCGTGCCCTATGCCTGCACCGACAAGACGGCGAAGGAGCCGGTGGCGGTGCCGGGCACCAGCGGAGCCTCCGGCCTGGCGCTCCAGCAGCGCTGGACGGTGCGCGCCGAGAAGTACGGCGCCACGAGCATCGAGGTGCCCGACGTCTCCTTCACGCTGCACCGGGGCGACGTGGCGACGCTCGACGAGGACGACGCGCCGGACATCCTCCAGGGCACGCGGTCCGAGGAGGGGCCGTTCCAATACGTGGACATCCGCTCCACTCCATCGACCGTGGCCGGTGAGTCGAACATCGTCTACGTGCTGCGCTTCTACATCGCCAACGACTCGCTGGAGGACGACGACATCGAGGGCTTCGTCGACGTGCGGCGCACCACGTTCGAGGGCCTGGGCATCGACGCGAGGGAGCTGGAGGAGTGCACGTACAAGGTCCGCTTCACCGGTCGCCGGGTGAAGTGAGCCCGGGGCAGGGCAGCCCTCGGGCCCACTCGGGCGTCACGACGCGCGCTTGACGCGCACCACGGTGTTCAGCAGGTGCTCCAGGGCGGCCTGGGGCTCCAGGCTCAGCCCCGAGTGCACCGGCCCCGTCTGGAGCATGGTGCTGCGCGGGGCCACGAGCCAGTGCCAGCGCTCCTTCTGCGGCAATTGACCGATGGGCCCCGAGCCCTTGCCGCCCACGCAGACGCGCTGGAAGCTGTCCAGGTGGCAGCGCACCGTCTCCAGGTCGACGTCGGGCGCGAGCGCCTTCAAGCGCGTCTCGTCCACCTCCACGCGCGCGCCCAGGAAGCGCTGCGTGGTGCAGTAGAGGACGACGCCCACGTTGATGAACTCCTCGCGCTCCACGCGCGGGACGACGCGGATGATGGCGTAGTCAAACGAGCTGTGCGCGGGCACGGGCCGCCTCCTCGATGAAGGCCGGCAGGGCCTCGACACGCTTGCACAGCCAGCTCACGTAGGCGGCGCGGTGCGCCTCCACGGTGGGGAAGGGGGACTCGGCCGCCTTCAGCCAGCCCTCCGGAATCCCCGCGACGGTGGTCTCCATCAGCGCCCGCGTGAAGTGCGTGGACAGCAGCGCCTGCGCCTGGGGCAGCTGGCTCGCCCACGGCAGCAGCACGTGGTCCTTGATGGGGGCGAAGCGGCTCTGGCTGCGCTCCTCCCAGTCCTCCCACGCGTGGTGGAAGTAGAGCGACGCGCCATGGTCGATGAGCCACAGCTCCCGGTGCCAGCACAGGAGGTTGGGGTTCTTCGGCGTGCGGTCCACGTTGGTGATGAACGCGTCGAACGCCACCAGCGACGACGCCACGTCCACCTTCGGCGCGGGCCCCGCCACCGGGTCGAACGTCACCGAGCCGGGCAGGTAGTCCAGCGCCAGGTTCAGCCCCGCGCTCGCCTTGAGCAGCTCGCGAATCTCGCTGTCCGGCTCGTTGCGGCCCAGCGCCGGGTCCAGCTCCACCAGCACCAGCTCCGGCACGCGCAGGCCCGCGGCCCGGGCCAGCTCCGCGGCGATGTACTCCGCGATGAGCGCCTTGGCCCCCTGGCCCGCCCCCCGGAACTTCACGACATACAGCCCCGCGTCGTCCGCCTCGACGATGGCGGGCAGCGAGCCCCCCTCGCGCAGGGGCGTCACGTAGCGCGTGGCGACGATGGTCCTCGGCATCCTTCCCGTCCTCGCCCCACGCCGCGTCCTGGCTGGGGCCTGTCGGGCCAAACCCCCGGAAGGAGGCGCCCGGCCGCGCTCTACCACGCCTCACGCACCGGCCCCACCGGCCAGGGGGTTCACCACGGGTGGAAAAAGCAGCCCTCAGGAAACTGATCCTGACGAGGTGCGACAATCAGGGACAGTCGTTGATTCCGCGTCCCCCCGGAGCCTCCAACATGACCGTCACCCGCAAGCCCCTGTCGCTCCCGTCGCCCACCACCCGTACCGGGGAGGCCGCCCGTCCGGAGGCGTCCGCGACGCCCGCCGCCGAGCGCGTGGTGGCCCGGCCCGGCAAGAACGGCACGGACGGCTTCGAGTCGGCCAAGTCGGCGCGCCCCACGAACTTCGTGGACCGTCCCACGGGCCACCGCCCGGACCCGAGCGCCCCGGTGCTGCCGGCCACGGCGTTCGCCTTCGGTCCGAGCAAGGCCACTCTGGCGGGCCGTGACACCTCCACGCCGGTGACGCTGACGGCGTCCGCCACGCCCAACGCGGCGGTGAAGGACCTGGCGACGGTGACGTCCACGGTCAGCTTCGACAAGGACGTGTCGCTCGACTCGCTGAAGCTGAACCTGGACCTGGCGCACTCGTACCGGGGCGACCTGGTGGTGAAGGTGACCAGCCCGTCCGGCAAGACGGCGACGGTGTCCAACCGCCAGGGTGGCAGCGCGGACGACGTGAAGGGCTCGTTCGACCTGAGCACCACGTTCAAGGGCGAGTCGGCCAAGGGCACCTGGACGCTGTCCGTCGAGGACAAGGCGCGCGCGGACACGGGCACGCTGAAGAGCTGGGGCCTGGAGGCCACGGGCAAGGCGCCGGCGACGGACCCGGTGGACCCCAAGCCCCCGCGCCCCACGGGTGACCCGGTCATCGCGGTGTTCGACGGCGGCGTGGACTTCAAGCACAGCGACCTCGACAGCGCGATGTGGACGAACCCGAACGAGATTGCTGGCGACGGAATCGACAACGACGGCAACGGCGTGAAGGACGACATCCACGGCTACAACGTCGGCTTCAACAGCGGCGACGTGATGAAGGGTCAGGGCACGGACCACGGCACGCACGTGGCGGGCATCATCGCGGCCGAGGACAACGGCGAGGGCAACACGGGCATCGCCGCCGGCAAGGCGAAGATCATGAGCATCGGCGGCCTGTACGACGGCGCGGACCTGCTCACCAACTTCGAGCGCGGCGTGGACTACATCGTCAACATGAAGGAGAACCACGGCGTCAACGTGCGCGCGCTCAACGCGAGCTTCGGTGACGAGTACCGCGACGTGGCCTCGCAGACGCGCTGGAAGGCCGCCGTGCAGAAGCTGGCGGACGCGGACATCCTGCTGGTCGCGGCCACGGCCAACGGCAACGGCAGCAACATGAACAACGTGCAGGACTTCCCGGCCAACATCGACCTGCCCAACGTCATCACCGTGGCGGCCATGGACCAGCGCAACGACAAGCTGGCGCGCTTCTCCTCGCACGGCGACAAGGTGGTGGAGCTGGCCGCGGTGGGCGAGAACGTCCTGAGCACCGTGCCCGGTGGCGACTGGGAGAAGATGAGCGGCACCTCCATGGCCACCCCCACGGTGGCGGGCGCCGCGGCCCTGATGTTCGCCGCGAACCCGGACCTGACGGCCGCGCAGGTGCGCGACCTGCTGGTGCAGACGGTGGAGATCGACCCGGACCTCAAGGGCAAGGTCAGCACGGGCGGCAAGCTGGACATCGCCGCCGCCGTGAAGGCCGCCTCGGAGTTCGTGACCACGCCCCCCGCCACCGTCGCGGGCCGCTGAGCGCCTGAGCAGGGTCCGGACACGCTCCGGGTCCTGAACGGTTGAGTGGTGGATATCTGGCCCCTGTCTTCCGCGGGTTCGCGGTGGCAGGGGCCTTTTTCCGGTCCGAATTGATTGCGCGCGATTGAATTGCCCCCTAAATAAAGGGCGTCGGAAAGAAGCGACCCCGAACTTCCAGGAGAACAAGCCATGGCTCCCGTCACGATTTCGCCGCTGTACACCGCCCACGCCACCACCCACGGAGGCCGGTCGGGCAAGGTCCAGTCCTCGGACCAGGTCATCGATTTGCCGCTGGCGATGCCGAAGGAGCTGGGCGGCGCGGGTGGGACGGCGACGAACCCGGAGCAGCTGTTCGCGGCGGGTTATTCCGCGTGCTTCGAGAGCGCGCTGCGCCTGGTGGCGGGCAAGGGCGGCAAGAAGCTGGGGCCCGAGGTGGGCATCTCCGCGGCGGTGACGATTGGGAAGACGCCGGACGGGGGCTTCGGGCTGGCGGTGGAGCTCAAGGGCATCCTGCCGGGCATTCCCCGCGACGAGGCGGAGAAGCTGATGCACGCGGCGCACGAGGTGTGCCCGTACTCGCGCGCCACGCGCGGCAACATCGACGTGAAGCTCTCCGTCGCGGAGTAGGTGCCTGGGTGCCGGGCGGCGCTCCTGAACGAACAGCTGTTCAGTGTCGCGTGGGAGCTGGTACGGGAGGGATGTCGAACCCCTCACTGCCCGCTCCCGCGCCTCGCGCGTCCCTGTCCCTCGTCGCGCGTGAGAAGGGGGCGGTACGCGCCTGGTCCTTCGAGCGAGCCGGCACGGTGGTGACGTTGCGCGAGGGCCCACTCGGTGGGAAGTCGAAGCAGACCGAGAAGACGTTCGAGACCGAGGCCGAGGCGCTCGCCTTCTGCGAGAAGAACCTGCACGCGAAGGTGGAGAAGGGTTACTTCGCCTCGGGGTTGGGCTTGCGCGCGGTTCCTGTCGAGGCGCTGCGCGCCGAGCTGAAGGTCGCGGGCAGCGCCGAGGGCCGGGTCCTGGTGCATGACGGTGACCTCGTCCTTCCGCACGACCTCATCCTGGATGAGGGGTTCGGGCTGCTGGCGCCGGAGAAGGACGCGTCGGCTCCGCTGGTGGGGCTGTGGGTTCGTGGCGCGCTCACGGTCGAGGGCAGCCCGCTCAACTTCGAGGACGACACGGGACCCTTCCTGCAGGTGGGAGGCGCGCTGGTCGCCCGGGGTATCGGCGTGGGGGGCTCGCAGCTTCGAGTCGATGGGAGTGTTCGGACGGGTGAGCTCATCGGTGTCTACAACCACGGGTTGGTGGACGTGGGTGGAGACCTGGACGCGCGCCTCGTGGCGACCGAGCGCACGGTGAGCGTGGCGGGGAAGACGAACGCGATGCGTTTCCTCGGGTGGGGCGCGAGCGTCTTCCGGGTGGTGGAGGGCGTGGAGGATGCGAGCGACCCGCATGAGGCCTCGGGCGTCTTCGTGGCCGGGGTGCTCAAGAAGCCGGAGGGGCTGGTGGACCTGTCGCTCGCGCGCAAGCGGCTGGCGGAGGGGAAGCCGAACCTGCTGGAGGCGCCGGTGAGTGTCCGCGCCGAGTTCCGCAAGCAGATGGCGAAGAAGCTGGAGGCGCCGGAGAAGCTCAAGAGCCTCGTGTTGAGCCGGAAGAACCTCAGCGTGCTGCCCGTGGAGTTGTTCCAGTTCCGGCGGTTGGAGAAGCTGGACCTGTCGGGGAACAAGCTGCGGAGGCTGCCCGAGGAGTTGGGGTTGCTGACGGAGTTGCGAGAGCTCCGGCTGGGAGGCAACGGGCTGCAGGAGCTGCCGGAGTCGGTGGGGGCGCTGGGCAAGCTCGTGCATCTGGACCTGGAGGCGAACTGCATCTGGCGGCTCCCCGAGTCCCTGGAGCGCTGCACGGAGCTGCGCAGCATCAACTTCATCAACAACCCCTACTCGTACGTGCGAGCTTCGTTCGGGAGCTGGCGGCAGGTGATGGTGCTGCGGGACTTCCCCGAGGTGCTCACGCGGTTGCCGAAGCTGGAGGTGTTGGAGTTCAACGGGACCTTTCTGCGCGCGTTGCCGAAGCGGGCCTTCGACAGCCAGGGCTTGCAGCGGGTGAGCATCAAGGACTCGTTCATCACGGAGGTCGACAAGGCGCTGCATCCGTTGGTCGAGGTCGACCTGGAGGACGCGAAGAAGACGGCCGCGAACTTCGTGCGCTTCTGGTTCGCGCGCGACTCCGTGCACCTGGAGGACATCTACGACGCGAAGACGCGGAGGTATGACTTCGCGGACGTCATCGCGCTGGTGCACTTCCTGGTCGAGAGCGCCCTGCCTGTCACCGCGGGGTACGAGGACGTGCTGGCCACGTGGACGCACCAGATTGAACGGGTGGGCCACGTCATCGACCGCGCCGAGCGGAACCCGGAGCATTCGCGCGTGTTGTTCGGCGCGCTTCGCGATTCGCTCGACACGGTGGGCAAGGCCACGGGGGCGAACGCGCTCGTGGATGGGCTGCGCGGAATGTTCGACGAACGAGCGCGCGCGGCGGTCTAGGTCCGTGGGGAAGGGGTGGACGCGTCGGGCCGCCTGGGCGCGCAGCGTGTCGCGGGGGACACGCTGTGCCATGTAGGACGCAGGGGGTTCCCCTTAGGACCACGAGGTCATCCGCGTGCGGGAGTCACGCGCGTGCGTCGTTCCTCGGCGCCTTCCCTCGGAGGACTCGCGGGACGCGCCTTGGGAGGTCCTCCTGGCATGTCCCTTGAAGTCTCCCCGGTGCGAAGGGGGGAAGCCTGCATGCATGAGCGTCAGCTCATTCCGATGGATGTGGCGGGGACCGCTGTCCTGGTGGCTGCTCGGATGTTGTTGGAGGAGCCGGATGTCGAGGAGTTCTTCGGCTGGTGGAGGCCCGAGGCGGGAGGACGTCCTCCCGGTCGCTGGAGCGCGGCGGAGGGGACCCGGTTGTTCGCCGTGGCCGAGCGGGGCAACGGCGTCATCGGCCTCGCCGCGCTGACCAACATCCGCCGCGAGGAGCACTACGCCCGCGTGTGCTGCTCCATCCTGGCGCAGCATCGCCAGAATGGTGCAGGGCACTGGACCATGTCGGAGCTCATCCGGCAGGGCGTCAGGCTGGATGGATTGCGACACCTGGAGACCTCCGTCCGCGCGGGCCACACCACGTCACTCACGACCCTGGAGTCGCTCGGCTTCCGGCGCCTGGACGTTTCCGGCCATCCGTCCAGCGACACGACCCCACGCGCCTATGTCTATCTCAGGCTGGATTTGCCCTCCGAGTCGGCGGGGTACTTCCCACGCGTCATCGCGCGCAATCTCTGCGCGTGACGCGAGCGCTGGCGGGAGAAGGACTCCCGCCTCGCGCATTCCTGGTGTGGGTAGAGTGGACACGAGAACCCAGGACCTCATGAATCCACGCCTGACTTGGTTGGTGCTCTGTCTCTTCTGCGCTTGTGCATCGCGCCAGTCGGCGGTCTACCGGGCGGACCGCGACGTCCGGGACCTCGCGCGGGCGCTCTGCGACGAGGTCGCCTTCTTGGGCAGTGAAACGGACGCTTCACGTGACGTGCTCCAATGCGACCTCGCACCGCACGTGAGGACTTCCATCCGCATCAATGGCGACGTGCTGCGCGTCGAGGCCGACTCGACGTGGCGGCACTCGGATATCGCTCTGAAGCTCGGCGTGCTTGCTCAGCAGCGAGGGTTCCGCATCGAGTTCAAGGGTCTACAGTGAAGCGCCCGCCCCCTCAGGATGGGAACCATCGAGTCGTGCGAAGAACCTGTGATGCAGGGTGTGGGGTACCCTCGGCGCCGTACTGATTCCTAGTGTGGGTCGGGCAGAGATTCAGGACAAGCTGGCTGCTCCCTGGGAGCCCGTTGCACCAGCCCATCAAGGGCTCGTGGAGGTGGCGCTGTTGCCCTTCGTCGCGCTGGCTTCCTTGGATGCGCAGGGCTTCGCGGACGTGAGCCCCAAGGGCGACCCCACGGAGTTCCTCCGACTCGACGGCGCGCGGGTGGCCGTACCCACCGCCCCGGCAACCGTCGCACCGACACCTTCCACAACGTCCTCGAACAATCTCGCGTGGCGCTGCTCGCGCTCATTCCAGGTGAGGCGCGCTTCCTGGAGGTCTCCGGCATCGCCTCGCTCTCCACCGAGCCCTCGCTGCTGGCCTCGATGTCCGTCGAGGGCAAGGTGCCGAAGCTGGCGCTGCTCCTGGAGTCCCACGCGGCGCGGTTGCACACAAGTCAGGCCATCGTCGACGCGGGGCTGTGGGACACCGCGCGTCACGTGCCCGCGAGCCAGCTGCCGAAGATGGCCGACGTGTTCGTCGACCATGTCCGGCGCAGTCCCCAGAAGGGCGCCGCCGCCGCGACGCTGCGCGCCCTCGTCTCCAGGACGATGCTCAGCTGGGCGCTGGACCACGACTACAAGAAGAACCTGTACTGAGCACCCAGGCTCCCGCGCTCCACGACGAGAACCCGGGAGCCTGCGTGCACTGTCAGAACCGCTTCACCTCGGACAGAACCTGCCGCGAGTGCCGCGTCACCGTCCCGAAGCGCGCGAGCGACTCCGCTCGCAAGTGCTTCGCCGCGTCGCTCGTGGTGTAGCGTTGGAAGTCCGCCTCACTCCCCAGCTCGAAGTGACACACGTACCGGGCCCAGCCATCCGGGGCCCGCTCCGTGTCCCTCCACTTGCGGCACCCCAGGAATCCCGGCTCGCGCAGCACCTCGGGGACGTGTGTCCCCTCGTGCCACTGATTCCACGCGGCCTCCGCGCCCGGCTCCACCTCGATGACCACGGTGTACAGCGTCGTCACGGCTGCCACGCACCGAAGCCCGTCAGCTTCGCGCCACCCTGCGACTCACGCTTGCCCTTGGACGAGACGCGATAGGTGAAGTCCGACAGCGGCTCGAACCGCGCCTCGTGCGCCAGCCCGCCGAGCGTCTTCTCCCACGGGTCCGCGGCGAACAGCAGCGTGCGCACCTGCTTCGCGTTCGTCGGCCCCTCGTTGGCGTCCACCTGGAGCACCGGCACCCGCTTGGTGCCCACCGCCAGCGTCTCGCGCACGGCCGGCGCCGAGTTGGGGACGACGGGCGGCCACTGCTTGGGCTCCAGCCCCAGCGAGATGAACGACAGCAGCACCTCCTCCAACGGCATCACGCTCGCCTGCGAGAAGTCCTGGCACGGCGCCTCGTCCGTCGCGGGGTTCACCGGCGCCTCCGTGCGCAGCACGTAACCGGCCTCCGCCGACTGGCACGTGCGCAGCACCGTCTTCGTGCCCTCCGACTCCATCTCCCGGTCGAACCACGTGCCAGGACCCAGCGGCCACTCCAGGTCCGGCGCCATGCCCGCGCCCTCCCTGCCCTGGCGCACCGACACCAACGTCAGCTGATGGCTCCCCGCGGCGCCGAAGCCCGACAGCGTGGTGCTCGCGTCGAGCAGCCCGTTCGTCAGATACAGCGGCCCCGCGTCCACCGCGTACAGCCGGTTCTCCAGCGGACCATCCACCGGGCGATTGTCGCGCAGATAACGCTTCGCCTCCCAGGTGCGGCCCGCGGCCGTGGGCTGCTCGGACGTCGCGGTGCCCTCGCGCGCCACCTCCAGCGGCCGGGAGGCCTCCACGCGCATGGGAATCGCCAGCCGCCGCGACAGCCGGGGCTGCGTCAGCTCACCGCCCTTGTCGCTCTCGAGCGTCAGGGTCAGCCACACGCGCGAGCCCTCCACCGCCGCGACCTCCAAGGTCAGCTTGCCCGCCGCGGCCGAGCCACCCTGCGCGTCGCGCGGCGGCGTGCGAATCGCGGAGAACGAATAGACGACCTGGTCGCCCACCCGGGCGCGGTGCCAGGCGGAGGTCCCCTTCGTCGAGCCGGGAGCCTCCGGCGTGGCGGTGCCCGTGGGCGCGTCCGTGGCGCTCCCGGACGTGCCGCCTTGCGTCACCGGAACCCCATCGGTAGGGCCCGCGGCGCGGGGCTTCGTGCTCTCACAGCCGGAGCCGAGCGTCAGCGCCGCGCACAAGAGCGCGGAGCGGGACAGGAAGGAAGCGGAGGGCTTTCGCATTCGGGCGTCACCTCACGAGAAGGGCCTTGCGCGGCATTGCGCGACCCCAGGCGGGGCTTGATACACCGGGGGACAGGTCATCCCCAACTTCCTGGAGTTTCCGCGCTCATGCCCACCCCACTGTCCATCCGCCGGGTCGTCCTCTACAAGCATGGCGTCGGTTACTTCGAGCGTAAGGGGAGCGTGACGGGCAGCGACACCCTGCACCTGGACTTCAAGGCGCGGGACATGAACGACGTGCTCAAGTCGCTGACGGTGTTGGACCTGTCGGGCGGCTCGGTGTCGGCGGTGAGCTACGACTCGACGAAGCCGCTGGAGCAGCTGCTCGCGGAGGCCACCATCCGGATTCCGGAGGACGGCAGCCTCACGGCGCTGCTCGGTCAAATCAAGGGTGCGCGCGTGAGGGCGCGCGTGGGTGGCGGTCAGGTGGAGGGCGCCATCATCGGCCTGGAGTCGCTCGCGGTGGCCGCCGGTGAGACCAGCGTGGTGCGCCCCTTCCTGTCGCTGCTGGTGGGCGCCTCGCTGCGCACGTTCGACGTGCTGGACATCACCGAGCTGGAGTTCCTCGACGAGGCGGTGCGCAAGGATTTGGAGTTCTATCTGTCCACGGTGCTGTCCTCGTACAAGAAGGACAGCAAGCGCATGAGCATCCTCACCTCCGGCGAGGGTGAGCGCGAGGTGTTCGTCAGCTACGTGGTGGAAGCGCCGGTATGGAAGACGAGCTACCGCATCCTCCTGGACGAGGGCGAGTCGCCGCTCCTGCAAGGCTGGGCGCTGGTGGACAACACGGGGGACGAGGACTGGGTGGACGTGGAGCTGGCGCTCGTCGCGGGCCTGCCGGTGTCCTTCGTGCACGACCTCTACAACCCCCGCTACATGAAGCGTCCCGTGGTGGAGGTGAGGACGGAGGCCGCCGCCGCGCCGGTGATTCCCGAGGAGAGCTACGCGAGCGCCCCGGACATCATGATGGATAAGGAGAGTGAGGCGATGCCGATGATGGCCGAGATGGCGCCTGCTCCCGCGATGGCGCCGGGTCGCTCGCGCTCGCTGATGCGCAGCAAGGGCGGCCCATCCTCCGGTGGCCCTGGCGGTCCCCGTTTGCGCGACGTGCTCGAGCAGCAGGGCGCGAAGGTGACGACGCTGACCAAGGACGTGGGGGACTTGTTCGAGTACGGCGTGGACCGGCCGGTGACGGTGCACCGCAACCAGAGCGCGCTGGTGCCCATCCTGCACAAGCCGTTCGAGGGGCGTCGGGTGCTGCTCTACAACCGGGCGACGCGCGAGAAGAACCCGATGGCGTGCATCGAGCTGAAGAACACCACGGGCCTGACGCTGGAGGGCGGGCCGGTGACGGTGACGGAGGACGAGCGCTACGTGGGCGAGGCGATGCTCGACACGATGAAGCCGCAGGACACGCGCTTCGTGCCGTACGCGGTGGAGCTGGGCTGCGTCGTCACGGTGGAGGAGGGCGCCGAGGACGGGCCCGTCTACCGCGTGGTGGTGAACCACGGCAGCTTGATGGCGGAGTACCACAACGTGCGGCGCACGACGTACGTGGTGCGCAACAAGGCGCCCCGGCCACAGGTGCTGTTCATCGAGCACCCGCGCATCGGCTGGGAGCTGGCCAAGGACGTGCCCGCGCCGGAGGAGACGACGGACGGCTTCTGGCGCTTCAAGCGGACGCTGGCCGCGGGCGCGCAGGAGACGTTCGTGGTGTCCGAGCGCACCACGGGCCACCGGCACTACGCGCTGTCCTCGGTGGGCCCGGACGACGTGGCCTTCTTCCTGTCGCAGCGCTATGTGGACAAGGCGATGTCGGACGCGCTGCGGGAGGTGATTGCCATCCGCGAGCGCGTGGCCACGCTCACGCGCGACGAGCAGCAGCTGACTCAGGAGCGCGCGCAGCTCTTCAAGGACCAGGAGCGCATCCGCTCCAACATCGAGTCGCTCAAGAGCGGCGTGTCCCAGCGGGAGCTGGCCGAGCGCTTCGTGGCCAAGCTCAACGAGCAGGAGGACCGGCTGGAGGCCATCGCCCGCGAGCTGGAGCGGCTGGCGAAGGAGCGACAGGCGGCGCAGGAGGAGCTGCACCGCCGCGTCCAGTCGCTCAGCCTGGTGTCGAACCTCTAATCACAGCTCACGGGGTGGCGCGGTGGACTTCATCGCCGCCCACCACGGTGAGGTGGACCTGGGCGCCGGGCAGCTCGGAGACGGGCGCGTCCACGGGGTCGATGGACAGGGCGACGAAGTCCGCGTCCATGCCGGGCTGCAGGCGGCCGCGGCGCGCCTCGGCGAAGGAGGCCCAGGCGGCGCCCACGGTGAAGCCCTCCAGGGCCTCTTGTCCGCTGAGGCGCTGGTCGGCGTACCAGCCGCCCTCGGGCGTGCCGCGCGCGTCCTGGCGCGTGCGCGCGGCGTAGAGGCCGGCGAGCACGTCGGGGCGCTCCACGGGGAAGTCGCTGCCCAGGGCGAGCACGGCGCCGGAGGACTTCAGGCGCTGCCAGGCGTAGGCGCCGCGGATGCGCTCGGGGCCCACGCGCGCCTCGGCCCAGGGCATGTCGCTGGTGGCGTGCGTGGGCTGCACGCTGGCGATGAGGCCGATGCGGCCCAGGCGGGTGATGTCGTCCAGGCCCATGATTTGCGCGTGCTCCACGCGGTGGCGGCCGTCCTGCGTGGACGTGGCCTGCATCGCGCGCGCGAGGGTGTCCAGCACCAGCGTGTTGGCGCGGTCGCCGATGGCGTGGGTGCAGACCTGGAAGCCCGCGCGCATGAAGTCGGTGACGCGCTTCTCGTACTCCTCGGGGGTGAGGAGCAACAGGCCGCGGTGGCCGGGCTCGTCGCTGTAGTCCTGGTGCAGGGCGGCGCCTCGGCTGCCGAGCGCTCCGTCGAGCACGAGCTTCACCGCGCGCAGGGTGAGGCGCTCGCCGTGGTAGGGGCCCATGCGGAGGAACTCGGCGCGCTCGGGGGCCTGTCCGTCGGCCATGGCGTAGACGCGCAGCGGCAGCTTGCCTTCCTTGTCCATGCGCTGGAGCAGTTGGAAGGTGGCCAGGTCCATGCCGGCGTCGTGCACGCCGGTGAGGCCCACGCGCGCGGCGCGGGTGAGGGCGGCGGTGAGCTGCGCGGCGCGCTCGGTCTCCGTGAGGGGCGGCAGCACGGTGTGAATCAGGCCGATGGCGTTGTCGACGAGGATGCCGGTGGGCTCGCCGCTGGCGTCGCGGAGGATGCGGCCGCCGTTGGGGTCCTGGGTGGCGCGGGTGATGCCGGCGCGGCGCAGCGCCTCGCTGTTCACCCAGGCCGCGTGGCCGTCGATGCGCGTGAGGTACACGGGCGTGCGCGGGTGCTTGGCGTCGAGGTCCTGGCGGGTGGGGAAGGTCTTCTCGGGCCAGTCGTTCTGGTCCCAGCCTTGGCCGACGAGCCACTCGCCTTGGTAGGAGGTGCTCGGCGCGTTGGCGACGCGGGCGAGGGCCTCCTCCTTGGTGGTGGCGCCGAGCAGGGTGACGGTGGCCTCCCACTGACCGAGCGAGGACAGGTGGCCGTGCGAGTCGGTGAGGCCGGGGACGATGGTGGCGGTGCCCAGGTCCACGACGCGCGCGCCGGGACCGGCGGCGGCGAGCACTTCGTCACGGGTGCCGGTGGCGAGCACCTTGCCTTCGCGCACGGCGAGGGCCTCGACGACGGGGCGGCCCGGGTCGAGGGTGCGCACGCGCGCGGCCACATAGACGGAGGTGCCCGCGGTGTCCGGGCGCGGAGTGTTCCGCGTGCAGCCGCCGAGAAGGGAGAGGAGCAGTACCGCACCGAGGAGCCCGCCGATTCGTCGCAGCATCGTTTCGCGCACCTGTCTGGATGGAGGGCCGCCCCGAGCCTGGGGCGGGCGCGCGACACTCTGGCGCACCCGGAGCGCACGGGCCAGTCTGCTCCTCAGCACCCCTTGCCCACTCGCGCCTCACGTCGCAACAGGGCCCCTGTTCCTCCTATGTGACGTGGTGGGAGTCGTCATGTGTGAGGTACTCGTCGCACGAGTGTCTCACGCCGCGTGTCCGTCATTTGCCCGAGGTCGGTCAACGGGATGAGGTCGGTCATCCGACCGATGCGGCCTCCCGCTCACTTCGGGTTTCTCCTTCGTTTTGGCTCCTCGGGTGGAAGGCGACGCAAGCGCCACACGTTCCAGGCCTCGAGGGCCGTCGTGGTTGTGAAGAAGAGGGCCAGGAACCCTGTGATTCTCGCGGCCAGCGGCACGCTGAAGAGCATCGCGCACAGCCACAGGGCCATCATGAACAGGACCAGTCGGACGCCGCTGCGGAAGGCGACCTCGGACTGACGGATGCGGGTGGCAAGCTTCATGGTCGACCCGGGACTCGTTTCAGCGGAAGGGTTCGAGCGAGAGGCCGCAACAAGTAGGCTGGCAGCTTAACGAACCTGTCTACGAAGCCGGGCCACGCCCAGTCTGGCCATGAAGTATCGAAGTGGCGTCGACATGGCGGACGCTCCGACAACCTCACTTGCCTCAAGTCAGGAACCTACGGAAACCCATTTCCCGTCGTTAATCCTCGCACGTTGATGAGTCATGGACGCAAGGCCTTCCGCATGAGTCCGCCCGCGTCTGGCGGACTGCTAGCTTGCGCCCCCATGGACGCCCCCGCGCTCGCCTCGCTGTCCATTCCCCTGGCCTCGCTGCGCATGCAGGCATTGGAAGCGGGACCCACGGACGGTCCGCTCATCCTCCTGCTGCACGGCTTCCCCGAGCTGTCGGAGAGCTGGCGTGACGTGCTGCCCGTGCTCGGCGCGGCGGGCTATCACGCCGTGGCCCCGGACCTGCGCGGCTACGGCGGCACGGACCGTCCCCGAACGGGCTACGACCTCGACACGCTCGCCGAGGACATCTACCAACTCGCCCGCCACCTCCAGCCCGACCGCCCCATCCACCTCGTGGGCCACGACTGGGGCGGCGGCATCGCCTACCACGTGGCCGCGACCCGCCCGGACATCGTCGCCACCCTCACCGTCGTCAACTGTCCCCACCCCGCCGTCCTGCTGCGCCGCATCTGGCGACCCGCCCAGCTGCGCCGCTCCTGGTACATGTTCTTCTTCCAGCTCCCCTGGCTGCCCGAGCGCGCCCTGTCCGCGAACAACGGCGCCCGCGTCCCAGGCCTCATCCGCGCGGGCATGGCCCGGAACTCCCAGGTCAGCGACGCGCGCCTCGCCCCGTACGCCCAGAACCTCGCCCACCCGGACGCCGCCCGCGCCGCCGTGGATTACTACCGCCAGTCCTTCCGCGACCTCCTCACCCCCAACGGCGCCCGCCGCCTGCTCCAGGGCTACCCCCGCATCCGCGCCCCCTTCCGCCTGGTCTGGGCCGAGGAGGACCGCGCCCTGGGCCGCGAGCTCACCGAGGACCTGGAGCCCTGGTTCGAGCTGCCTCCCCAGGTGCGCTACCTCCCGGGCGTGGGCCACTTCGCCCCCCTGGAGGCGCCGGCCCGGGTTTCCGCGCAGATCCTCGAACACGTGGGCACACACCCGCCCCAGCCCACACGCCCAGCGTAGACAGACGCAAGCAGATGGTTGCCCTCCGCAACCTTCCCTCCGGGGACTTGGCGACGGGGCGGCAGTGAGGGATGTTCGCGCCGTCTCACATTCCCTGGAGTCAAGCGCATGAACCCGTCCCAGTCCCGCCTCGGGGCGTTGTCGTTGCTCGTCGTCGCCGCCCTCTGTCTGACCTCCGCCACCGGCTGCGCCGGCCGCCGCCGTGAGGCCTTCCTCAACGACAAGGCGCGCACCCACACCTACCGCAAGCCCGCCGCCGAGGTCTGGCCGCAGGCCATCGCCCTCCTCAAGGAGAAGGGCTACTCCATGCGCGCGGGCAAGGAGGGCTTCGAGGCGTCCACCGAGTGGCTCATGCACGGCGCCCCCTCGTCGCTGGGCACCACCATGGTGCGCTACCTGGTGAAGGCCGTGGAGCGCGGCCCCGGCCAGTGCACCATCGAGTACCACAAGCAGCTGTCCACCGAGACCCGCGGCGCCCAGAGCGGCGGTCGCCAGCAGTCGGAGTTCAACGACCCGGCTCCGCGCGCCGACGGCACCACCTTCAACCGCGACCCGGAGATGGAGTGGGAGCTGCTGCAGAAGGTGGACGCCGAGTCGGCCACCGCCCTGCGCGCCGAGGCGGAGAAGATTCAGTAACGAAGTCGCTGTGCCCCGAGGAGCCGCCGCGCGTCAGTCGCGCAGCGGCAGCTCCAGGGTGAAGCCGTCGTACGCCACCTCACAGGGCCCCTTGTACTCCTCGCGCGCCTGCGTGAGCAGCTTCGCGGGGTCCGTGTCGTGGCGGCTGGACAGGTGGGTGAGCACCAGCCTGCGTGCTCCCGCCTCCCTCGCCACCCGCGCCGCCTCGCGCGCCGTGGAGTGATGCGTCTCCAGCGCCCGCGCCTGCTCGTCATCGGAGAAGGTGGACTCGTGGATGAGCAGGTCCGCGTCCTGGGCCGCCTTCACCACCGCGGCGCACGGCCGCGTGTCCCCGGAGATGACCAGCTTGCGCCCCGGCCGCGGCGCGCCCAGCACGTCCTCGGGCTTCACCACGCGCCCGTCCTCCAGCGTGACGCTCTCCCCCTTCTGCAGCTTTCCGTAGTGGGGCCCCGGCGGCACGCCCAGCTCGCGCGCCTTCTCCAGGTGGAAGCGCCCCGGCCGCTCGTCCTCCACCAGCGCGTACGCCAGCGCGTTGATGCGGTGGTCCACGCCGATGGCGTGCAGCGCGTAGCCGTTGCGCTGCACCACGTCCCCGTCCTTCACCTCGTGGATTTCGACGGGGAAGGACATGGCCTCCACGCCCAGGTGCACCGCCTGGTGCAACAGGCGCCGGGCCGGGGGCGGGCCATACAGGTGGATGGCGTGCTCGCGCCCCATCATCCCCAGCGTGCGCAAGAAGCCGATGATTCCCAGGTAGTGGTCGGCGTGGAAGTGCGTGAAGAAGACCGCGTCCACCGTGAAGCCCGTGCCGAAGCGCACCATCTGCCGCTGGCTGCCCTCGCCGCAGTCGAACAGCAGCAGGTCCGTGTCCGCCTTCACCGCGAGGCCCGACAGGTTGCGGTGCAGGGTGGGCTGGGCGGCGGAGGTGCCGAGGAAGGTGAGCCTGAGGAGGGACATGCCGGCACTTCCCACGCGAAGAGTGTCTCCCGCGCCCGGACCGCCAGGGCGCGAGGCGCCATTTAGCAGGCTTTGGACCCGCCCGTGCTATGTGAGCCGCCCCCCAGACACCGCCATGCCCGAATCCCTGACGTTCGCCCCCACCTCGGACCCCCGCCGCGTGCGCGCCCCGGATGGCCGCGTGCTCTCCGTGCCGGAGGGCTGGGCCCTGCTGCCTCCTGGTGACGCCGGCCTCACCCGCCGCGTGAAGGCCGCGGGCCCCACCTGGACCGTGGTGGAGAAGGTGGGCCGCAAGCTCTTCTCCCGAGGCGTGTGGGCCCCCGCGCCGCACATCCTCCAGGCCAAGGCCGCGCTGGAGGCCGAGCGCGCCACTCCCGCCTACGCCAAGAAGCTGGCCGCCGGCCGCGAGCGCCGCGCCCGCGAACAGGAGGAGTACGAGGTCGACTTCGCCAACAGCGTGCTGCGCTTCCTCGCCTTCTCCCCCGCGTGGCTCTCCCACGCCAAGAAGCTGGCGGTGCTCGTCTCCGCGCACGCCACCCCCGTGGGCAGCGGCACCGTGGCCCGCACGGAGCGCATCCCCGTGGAGCGCCGCGCCGAGGCCGCCGTCATCGCCTGGATGCGCCACCAGACGACCCAGTACGACGACATGAGCATCGCCCGCGTGAAGGGCGCCCGGCGCGAGGTGCGCCGCGAGCTGGCGGAAATCTCCCGCGCCGTGCTGGACCTGCACCGCCGCGACGTGCCCCACGGCCCTGCCGCGTGTCCGCTGTGCACCGCCCTGTCGCGTGTGGGCGCGGGTACTCCCCAGACGTGAGCCCGGCCTCCGGGGTGGATGGATGGCGGGGTTTCTGACCCGCCGTTCACTCACATTGCGCCATTACTGACTGGCGGGTTAGTAACGGGTCCGTCATGCCGAGACCCGCGGACCCCCACGCCAGGGAAGCCCTGATGACCGCCGCCCGGGCGGAGTTCGCCCGCAAGGGGCTGCGCGGAGCGCGCATCGAGGACATCACCGCCGCGTGCGGACTCTCCAAGGGCGCCTTCTACCTGCACTTCGAGTCGAAGGAGGCGCTGTTCGCCGAGGTGCTCACCTCGTTCGAGACGCGGCTCAACGCGATGAACTCGCGACGGATGGAGGCGATGGAGCGCCACCTGCGCGAGCACGGGTTGCCCGGGCCGAGAGACAGGTTGGAGCGCACCGAGCGCTACCAGTGCTTCTTCCAGACCGAAATCGACTTCGACCTGGAGTCGCTCGAGCTGATGTGGGCCCACCGGGACATCGTCGCGGTGCTCGTCAACGGCAGCCAGGGCACGCCCTTCGAGTCGCTCTTGTGGCGCATGACGGACGCGCAGGTGGAGCGCGTGGCGCGCGACTTCCGACGGCTGCAGGAGGCGGGCGCGGTGGACCAGGAGATGGACGCGCGGCTGTTCGCCTCGTTCATCGTCGGCGCGTTCGTGCTGCTCGCGCAGCGCATGGTCCACTTGCAGGAGAAGCCGGACCTGAGCGCCTGGGCGCACACGCTCCAGCGCCTGTGCGAGGGCGGCACGCTGCCCCGCTTCGAGACGCCCGCTGTCGCCCGCCCTCCCGCGCGCGCGCAGCGACCCCAGACTTCCACGCGTCGGGAACCCGCCCGCGCGAAGACCCGCCACACCCCGAGGAAACGTCCGTGAACCTCTCCAGGAACTCCCGCGCCCCGAGGGCGCTCGCCGTGGCGGGGCTCGTCGCCGCGACGTTGTCCGTGTCCGCCTGTTCCCGGGCGGACGCCTCGTCCACGCCCGCCGCTGGCGCCAAGACGGAGGCCGCGCCGCCGTCCGTGAAGCTGGTGTCCGCGCGCACGGTGAAGGCCGCGCCGCGCGAGGAGGTGACGGGCACGCTGTTCCCCGCGCAGATGCTCCAGGTGGGCTTCGAGGTGGGCGGGCGGCTGGCCGCGGTGAAGGTGGGCAAGGGGATGGTGGTGAAGAAGGGGGACGTGCTGGGGCAGCTCGACGTGGAGATCTCCGACGCGCAGGTGGCGCAGGCGGAGGCCGCGGTGGCGGCGGCGCAGGCCGGGGCGGACATGGCCGCGGACGTGGCCGCGCGCAACCAGACGCTGCAGAAGGAGGGCGGGGTGAGCGACCTGCAGAACCGCTCCACGGCGGCGCAGGCGGCGCAGGCCCAGGCGCAGCTGCTCGCGGCCAAGGCGCAGCTGTCGCAGGCGCGGGCGGCCAGGCGCCGGCACGACTTGAAGGCGCCCTTCGAGGGGACGCTCATCGACGCGCCGGAGCAGACGGGCGCCACGGTGGGGCCGGGCACGCCGCTGTTCAACCTGGAGCGCCTGGACACGCTCCTGCTCAAGACGACGGTGGCGGAGTCGCTGCGCGCGCGGCTCAAGCCCGGCCAGAAGGTGCGGGTGGAGTCCATCGGCGGGGGCGCCTTCACCGAGGACGCGGTGGTGCGCACCATCCTGCCCTCCGCGGACCCGGCCACGCGCCGGGTGCCGGTGGAGCTGGCGGTGCCCAACGCGGATGGCCGCTTCGTGGCGCACACGCTGGCGCGCGCGGTGCTCCAGCTGGGAGATGACCAGGACGCGCGGGTGGTGCCGGGCTCGGCGCTGTCCTCGGCCAACGGGGACCACGTGCTCATCGTCGGCTCGGGCGGCGAGGTGAAGCGGGTGGACGTGCAGGTGCTGGAGCGGCGCGAGCGCGAGGTGGTGGTGCTGGCGCGCTCCGAGTTCGAGTCGGTCATCGACCACCCCACGCCGAGCCTGTCGCAGGGCTCGCGCGTCACCGTGAAGTAGAGGGACGCCGCCATGCTCCTGAGCGACGTCTCCATCCGTCGGCCCGTCTTCACCACGATGCTGTCGTTGTGCCTCGTCGTCCTCGGCCTGATGGGCCTGGGGCGGCTGGGCACGGACCTGTATCCGGACGTGGCCTTCCCCGTCGTGGTCGTCAACACCGTCTACAAGGGCGCGGGCCCGGGTGAAATCGAGACCCAGGTCGTCAAGCCCATCGAGGATGCCGTCGCGGGCATCAGCGGGGTGGACAAGATCCACTCCTGGAGCCGCGAGAACCTGAGCACGGTGGTGGTGCAGTTCAAGCTGTCCACCAACGTGGACCGCGCGGTGCAGGAGGTGCGCGACAAGGTGGCGGGCATCGCCAACAAGCTGCCGCAGACGGCGGACGCGCCGGTGGTGGGCCGGGTGGACCTGTCGGCCACGCCCATCCTCACGTACGCGGTGTCCGCGGACCTGCGCTCGCAGGACTTGCGCCGGCTCATCGATGACCGCATCAAGCCCGCGCTCGCGCAGCTGGAGGGCGTGGCGGAGGTGCGAATCACGGGCGGCGACACGCGCGAGATTCAAATCGACCTGGACCTGGACAAGGCGCGCGCGGCGGGGGTGTCCCCGCTGGAGATTGCGCAGCGGGTGGGCGCGGAGAACCTGGACCTGCCGGCGGGCCGTCTGCAGCTGGGCGCGAGCGAGCTGACGGTGCGCTCGTTGGGACAGTTCAAGGACGTGGAGGAGATTCGCCGGTTGCCGGTGGCGCGCAGCCGCACGGGCTCGCAGGTGCGGCTGGAGGAGATTGCCACGGTGACGGACGGGGTGGCGGAGCGGCGCACGGTGGCGCGGCTCAACGGGCTGGACGCCGTCATCCTGGACGTGGTGAAGCAGCCGGGCTCCAACACCATGGCGGTGAGCGACGCGGTGAAGCGCGTGCTCAAGGAGATGGGGCCGGAGGTGGGGCAGGGCTTCACGGCGCGGCTGCTCATCGACCAGTCGGACCTCATCAAGGAGAACGCGCACGAGGTGTGGGTGGCGCTCATCTTCGGTGGCGCGATGGCGGTGCTCATCATCCTGATGTTCCTGTTGGATGGTCGCGGCACGTTCATCTCCGCGCTGGCGCTGCCCACGTCGGTGCTGGGGACGTTCTTCGCGATGTACCTCCTGGACTACACGCTCAACCAGATGACGCTCTTGGGCCTGTCCTTGGCCATCGGCCTGCTCATCGACGACGCGGTGGTGGTGCGCGAGGCGATTACGCACCGGCTGGAGAAGGGCGAGGACCCGATGAGCGCGGCGGCCAACGGCACGCGGGACGTCGGTCTCGCGGTGCTGGCGACCACGCTGTCGCTGGTGGCGGTGTTCGTGCCGGTGGCGTTCATGCCGGGCATCGTGGGCCAGTTCTTCAAGCAGTTCGGCATCACGATTTCGGTGGCCGTGCTCATCTCGCTGTTCATCTCCTTCACGCTGGACCCGATGCTGTCGGCGCGGCTCGCCAAGCAGCGCAAGCCGGGCGAGGTGCACAAGGACAACGCGGTGGCGGCGTGGCTGCGCGCCTTCCTGGACGGCACGGAGCGCGTGTATGAGCGCATCCTCCGCTGGGTGCTCGCGCACAAGTGGATGACGACGGGCATCACGGTGCTGGTGCTGGTGGTGTCGTTCGGCGCGTCGAGCCGGCTGGGGTTGGAGTTCCTGTCGGCGGAGGACCGCTCGCAGTTCATGGTGGACCTGCAGCTGCCGGACTCGGCGAGCATCGCGGAGACGGAGTCGCGCACGGCGGAGGCGGAGGAGCTGCTGCGCAAGCTGCCGGAGGTGACGTCGGTCTACTCGGTGGTGGGCACCAACGGCGACGTGAACAAGGCGCGCATGCGCGTGCTGACGGTGGGCAAGGGCGAGCGCGACAAGGGCATCCCCCAGCTGAAGGAGGAGGCGCGCGCGTTGCTCGCGGGGCTGGTGTCCACGAAGGTGAACCTGAGCGACCCGCCCATCCTCGAGGGCCTGGGGGGTGACTTCTATCCCATCATGGTGCGGGTGACGGGGCCGGACCTGGTCCGGGTGCAGCAGGAGGCGGAGCGCATCGCCGACATCCTGCGCAAGCTGGAGGGGACGGCGGACGTGCGGGTGGAGGCCAATCCGCCCAAGCCGGAGCTCCAGATTCACATCGACCGGGCGCGGGCGAGCGACGCGGACGTCAACGCGGCGGGGCTGGCCACGCAGCTGCGGCTGGCGATTGGCGGCGACGTGGTGGCGAAGCTGCGCGAGGGGACGACGGAGACGGACATCCGGGTGCGGCTGGCGGAGAAGGACCGGAGCACGCCGGAGCGGGTGCGGCAGCTGGAGGTGTTCACGCCGCGGGGCCTGCGGCCGGTGACGGACGTGGCGAACGTGGAGCTGCGGGACGGGCCGAGCGTCATCGAGCACGAGAACCGCGAGCGGCAGATCGCGGTGTTCTCACAGCTGGGCAAGGGCGCGGCGCTGGGCAACATCGCGAAGAAGCTGAAGGAGCAGGTGGCGCTGGCGCCGCTGCCGCCGGGGTATGCGATTGTCTACGACGGCCAGATGAAGAGCATGGATGAGCAGAACGAGGCGTTCGGCACGGCCTTCATGTTGGCGTTCGTGTTCATCTACATGGTGCTGGCGAGCCAGTTCGAGTCCTTCAAGCACCCGTTCACCATCATGGCGTCGTTGCCGCTGGCGCTGGTGGGCGCGTTGTTGGGATTGGTGCTGACGGGCTACCACCTGTCGATGGGCGCGATGATTGGCATCATCCTGTTGATGGGCCTGGTGACGAAGAACGCGATTCTGCTCATCGACGGAGCGTTGCAGCACCTGCGCGAGGGCGACTCGGTGGACGAGGCGCTGATGAAGGCGGGGCCTCGTCGGTTGCGTCCGATTCTGATGACGAGCGCGGCGATGGGCATCGCGATGGTGCCGACAGCGATAGGCACGGGGACGGGCTCGGAGTTCCGGGCGCCCATGGCCATCTCGGTGATTGGCGGCGTCATCACGTCCACGTTCCTGACGCTGCTGGTGGTGCCGGTGGTGTTCGCGGCGATGGAGCGGGTGGGGCGCTGGGGGCGCAAGAAGGCCCCGGCGGCCACGCCCTCGGTCGCGCCGGTGGAGCCCGGGCCCAGTCAGGCCGCGTGACACCGTCTGTGTAAAACACGGGGCCCGAGGCGGTTGGCTCGGGCCCTGTTCATTTATCGGGCCTGTCGAAGCCGTGGGCCTCGGCGATGGCGGTGGAGTCGGGGAACAGGGCGCGAGCGCGGGTGGCGAGTCGAGCGGCCTCTTCGCTCTTTCCCTGCTCCACGAGGGATTCGATGAGGCCGGCCCAGGACTCCTCGAGTGTGCTCAAGGCTCGGGTGGACGCTTCCTGATACAGGGCCTCTGCTTGTTGGGGCGCGTCCCGGACGACGCTCTGGAAGCGGGCCATGCCGATGAGCGCCTCGGGGCTCCGGTCAGAGGACTCCAGGGCTTCGTTCAGGATTTGCTCGACGGAGGCGAAGAAGGCCTCGGGGTCCTCGGTAGGCTCTGGCTTGCCCCAGAGGAGCGCCCTGCTGGAGAGGAGCAGCCCGGGTACGTGGGCGGGGCAGCTCGTCCGCAGGCGCTCGAGCAGTCGGAGTTGCTCGGGACTCCCCAACTCGAGGCGCTTCGCTTCGGACAGGAGCTGTCGCAGGTCGTTCGGGCTCGGGTGCATGGGGCTCACTGCTTCTGGAGGAGACGGGAGTGGTCCTTCGCCACATCTTTGAGGAGCTTGAGCGCCGTCTGCAGCTCCTTCTTCGTCGCGAGGGTGAAGTTCTCCGCGTCGTACATCTTCTGGATATCGTGACGGGTGAAGTCCTTGAGCCTGGCGGGGAAGTTCGGCACTCGCTGGAGCCGGGCGGGAATCTCCCCGAGCTTCATCGAGAGGTCCGCGATGTGACGGTGAAAGGCGGTCGCGGCGGAGGACTCGATGAGTCCGGACGCCGCGGACTCGGACACGAGTGCTTCGGCTTCCGCGAACCGACCCTCCGAAATCAGGTGGGTGATGCGTGCTTCCGCGCTGTTGCGGCCGAAGCCGCCGCCACTCCCCTCATCGACATGGGCACACGCGAAAAGTCCGCAGACGAAGAGGACGCGGATGTAGCGCCGGACTCCCGAGCCAGCCCTTCGTTCCATCCGGTGGAGGTTACTGGCGCGCGAGGGTTCGCACCCGCGCATCGGCGGGGCGTTGTCGGCTCCTGGGCGATGCTGTGGCTCACCCGCCCGTGTACACGGGGGTCATCGTGTCGAGGATGGCGCGCATGAGGGCCTGTCCGTCCGGTGTGTCCGGGCACAGTCCTCCCCAGACCAGGGTGAGGCGCTCGGCGACGGGGCGGAAGTACATCCGCCCTCGCATCCTCACCGGCTCGTAGCTCTCCCGGCCACCGGCGAGGTAGTCCTCCTCCGGCACGCCGAACACCGCGTAGTAGCTCAGGTCCGGCGCCTGCGCGTCCTCGGTGCGATGCAACCCGCTGGGGATGAGACAGGCCACGTCCGCGCTGTGCCACGCGCCCTGCCGCCCCGTCGTCACCTCGAGCGGCTCGAAGCACATCCGTGACGCCGGGCACCCCAGCTCCCCCGCCGTCAGGAAGTTGTAGTCCAGCCGCGGAATCTCCAGCATCTCCTCCACGTCCACCCGTCCATCGCGCCGGAACCCCCAGGGGGTGCCGTCCCGCTTGTACGAGCGCACGCCATAGGCCCCGTAGAACACGTTGTACCAAGGGCTGTGCGGATTGAAGTAGTCCGAGCACCCCACGCCATCCGGGAAGTCCGCGATGGTGAAGGCCACCAGCAGGTCGAACAGCCGCTTGTTCTCGAACGCGAGGAACGGCTCGTGCGCCACCGCGCCGATGGAGCCCCGGACCGCCGGCACCGGCGTCACCAACCCCAGCTCCTCCAGGAAGTTCGTCTTGCCCGGCAGGGGCGTCGCGTTCATGGCCATCACGGCCAGCTCTCGTTGGAGACCCATGGTGCTTTCGTTCCCCGCTGCAACGACAGATGGGACCAGAGTACACTGGTGAACATGCCGGAGAAGCTCGTCTTCGAGCACACCTTCGAAGGTCTCTTCGTGCGGGGGCTCGCGGGGCGCGTCACGCCCGTCCTGCAAGACCGCCTGCGCGAGGTCGGCCTGGACCTGAAGAAGCTCCGGCCCGCCTACGACTTCGACGTCTGGTGCTCCGCCGTCCGCGTCGCCGCCCTCGGACTGCACCCCGACGTGACCCCCGAGGAGGGCTATGCGCTGCTCGGCGAGCGCATGGTGGACGGCTACCGCGAGACGGCGATGGGGCGTGCCCTCTTCAGCGTCATCCAACTGCTGGGCCCTCGGCGCGGCGTCGGCCGAGCCCAGCAGATGTTCCGCTCCGGCAACAACTACACCGAGGCCCGCATCGAGGACGTCTCCTCCACCGAGGTGGACCTCTGGATGAACGAGGCCGGCCCCATCCGCTACTTCACCCAGGGCGCCCTGCGCGCGGGCCTGCGCGCCACCGGGGCCGTGCAGCCGCTCGTCACCGTGCGCGACTTCACCCCCGCCGACGTCACCTACCGCTGCACGTGGCGCAATGGCGTCTCCTGAGCCCACCGCGCCAGGCCTGCTCGCGGTGGACCTGGGCCTGCGCTCGGGGCTCGCGCTGTACGGGCCGGATGGGCGCCTTCTCACGTATCGCTCGCAGAACTTCGGCAGCCAGTCCCGGCTGAAGCGCGCGGTGCCCTCGGTCCTCGCGGGGACGGGGGCGCTGGCCTGGCTCGTCCTGGAGGGCGGCGGGCCCGTGGCGGACGTCTGGGAGCGCGAGGCGTCACGGCGCGCGCTGCCCGTGCTGCGCGTCTCCGCCGAGGACTGGCGCGAGCGGCTCCTGTACGCGCGTGAGCAGCGCAGCGGCGGACAGGCGAAGGACGCGGCGGATGGACTGGCGCGCAGGGTCATCGCGTGGTCTGGCGCGCCGAAGCCGACGTCGCTCCGCCATGACGCCGCGGAGGCCATCCTGTTGGGCCTGTGGGGCGTGCTGGAGGTGGGCTGGCTCGCGCAGGTGCCGCCCGAGGTCCGCGCCCGGTAGGGGCCGCCCCCGCGCCCCTGCTATGACGGGGACTCGAATTGATGCCGGAAGGAGGCCACGGTGAAGCGGTGGGTGGATGCGCTCGCGCGCACGGGGTACCGGGGCGCCTACACGCTGGCGCGGGTGTACTGGCTCGTGCGTCACCCCAGGACGGAGGGCGTCTTCGTCGGCGTGTGGCACGCCGGCCGGGTGCTGCTCCTCCAGAACTCCTACAAGCACCAGCTCAGCATGCCCGGCGGAGGCATGGACCGGGGCGAGTCCCCCGCACAGGCCGGCGCCCGCGAGCTGCACGAAGAGGTCGGCCTGCGCGTGGACGCGTCGACCCTGCGCCCCGTCTTCGAGACCGTGGGCACCACCGAGAACAAGGAGGACCACGTCCGCTTCCTCGAGCTCGACGTGGAGCACGAGCCCGCGCTCACCATCGATGACCGCGAGGTCACCTGGGCGGCGTTCATCGACCTGGACACCGCCCTGCGCCTGCCCGTCTCGCCCCTGGTGCGGGCCTACCTGGAGCACGCGCGCTCACGCCGCTGACCTCCGTCCATCCCATGCGGGCAGACGACGGGCCCACGGGGCCCCGCCCGCGTCCACCGCGTCACGCGCGGGCCGTGTCTCGAAACAAGGCACCGCCATACCGGGGTGAGCCGGTGTCCTCGAGACAGGGATTGCCAGGATGAGACCTCCACGTGCGGGCGCGACAGTGACGTCGAGGAGGGGGCCCGCGCGTGGATGAGACAGCCGAGACTTGCGTCAGCGCGCGTGGGCGACCGCGGGCTCGTTCATCAGGAAGTGCTGGGTGCGGGCCTTGGCGAGCTGCTTGTCCGCTTCCTCGATGGAGACACAATTCACGGTGATGTCGCCGTTCTCCGTCACCGTCTCGGATGCCACGCGCGCCGTCTGGAGCCGGGCGATGACCGAGTCCGACACATGCACGCACACCAGACACCCCCGCTCGCGCCCGTACTGGACGACCTCTCCGAAGAGCGTGGCCGACTCCGGTTCCAGCGCCTTCAAGCCCCGCATATCCGCCAGCACCAGGTGCCGGCCTCTTGCATACGTATCCGTCGCGGTCCGGTAGGCCGCGGCGAAATCCTTCATCTCATTGGGTCGGACAAAGCCCTTCAACCGCACCGTGACGGTGCGGCGGTTCGTATCGTTGGAGACCTCGAACATGGAGCCCTCCCTCCTGGGGAGGATAAAGAATAACAAACATCCCGGCTGTTTCGAAACCACCCCCGGACGGTCTGTCCGCCCTGGAATAGTCGACAGGAATTGTGTCGAGACAGACCCGGGACGATGGAACATTGCCACCAGCGCGCACCCCATCTCACGCCAACGCAATCCTCCGCGCCCAACGTGAAGTCGAGTCACATCCGACTCAGGCGCGTTGACTGCTCTCACCGGTGACGACCGCCGAGCCGATGAGGTGCGCCAGCCGCAGCGCCTCCGGCACGTGGCCCTTGTCCGTCACGCGCCGGAGCGCCTCCGCGACGTCATCCGGTCCGGCGCCCTGCACCTGGAAGGTGAAGCCCGCAAGCTGATGGATGGGCCCCGCACGGCGGAGCGTGGCCCAGCGCTCGTCCGCGCGCGGCAGCCGCCTGAGCGCGCGCTCCACCGCGTCCAGGTCCGGCGGCCTGCGCATCACCGCCACGCACGGCTTGCCCAGCCGGGATGCGAGCGCGGGCAGGTCCACCACGTTGAAGCCGCCGAACGCGATGCCGTCCAGCAACACCAGATGCACTTGAGGCAGGAACTTGCCGCCCTCCAGCAGCCGGCACACCTCGCGCGTGCCGTTCCAGCCATCGCGCCGCACGCGCCCCCAGACGAGCCCCTCGAAGCGCGTGCCCGCGCACACCACGCCCGCCAGGGACACGGAGACGCCCGCGCGGCGGGGAAAGGGCCCATCGTCGAAGCCGATGACTCGGGGGAAGCGGGGCAGGCGCATGGGTGGCCCAGCCTCGCAAAGCAGGCGCCCCGACGGAAAGGAAGAAGCCCGACCCCGCGCGCGGCGGAGACGGGCTTCAGGGACGTCCGGACTCCAGAAGGCTCAGCCCGCGCGAACGTTCTGCGCCTGGAGGCCCTTGGGGCCGCGGCCGACCTCGAACTCCACCTTCTGGCCTTCCTGCAGCGTCCGGAAGCCATCCATGTTGATGGCCGTGTGGTGGACGAACACGTCCTCACCGCCACCGTCCTGCACGATGAAACCAAAGCCCTTCGCATCGTTGAACCACTTCACGGTACCAGTTGCCATGAATCGCGTTCTCTCGGGTGGTGCGGCGCGCCGCGGTTATCGGCCTCTGAGAATGTAGAGGCCGTAAGTCGGGCATAGTCTGCCTGGGGCAGCCGGCTGAGTGGAAGCCCCCTTGGCCGCTTGCCGTGCGGGAGGGGTGAGGAGTGGTGGCCGGGATTCCTACTTCTCGCGGGCCCGGGGAGGGGCGCGGGCGGCGGGCGTGCCTACCGTCCTGGAAAGGAGCTCCGCGATGAGCCTGTCCAGCCTGCCTCCCCCTCCCACCTCCCCTCGGGCGGAGAGCGCCCCCCGCCGGGTGGCGCGCCACCTGGTGGATACCAGCGCCCGTGCGGGCATCCTCTCCCGGCCGCTCCTGGAGCGCTTCCCGCTGCGCCGCTGGGTGCCCTCGGAGGTCCACACGCTGTTGGACTACCGCGCCGGGGTGGCCGCGGTGGTGGCGGGGCACCTGTCCGAGGATGGGACAGCGCGTCGGGCGGGCTGGGCCCTGGGCGCGTCGCTTGTTGGCATCACGCTGCTCACCGACTCGCGCCTGAGCGTCTCGAAGCTCATCCCCATCGAGGTGCATGAGCTCTTCGACTACGTCCACGGCGCGGCGGCGGTGCTGGCGCCCTTCGCGCTGGGCTATGCGCGAAGACACCCCCTCACCGCCGCGGTGCACGTGCTGCTGGGCCTGTCGTCGCTGGCGGTGGCGCTGGTGACGGACTACCGCTGCCAGACGGGCATGCACCTGGGCGGCGAGCACCTGACGGACCCCGAGGGCATCGGCGCCTGAAACGAGAAGCGGCGGGGCCCCGGGACAGAGGACCCCGCCGCGCATGACTCACGAAGGCAAGGCGGCGCTCAGGCCGTCTTCACCGCGGCCTGGGGCTTGGACTCCGCCGCGGCAGCGCCGCCGACGCTCTGGATGCGCATGCCGTAGAAGCTGCGGTAGACGAACACCGTCGAGAGCACGAAGAACACCACCGACAGGATGCGCATGAGCTGGCCCTGGCCCGCCGCCTCCAGCTCCACCGCCAGCTCCACCGCGAGCAGGCCGAAGAGGGTGGTGAACTTGATGACCGGGTTGAGCGCCACGGAGGACGTGTCCTTGAACGGGTCTCCCACCGTGTCACCGACGACGGTGGCCGCGTGCAAGTCAGTGCCCTTGGCCTTCAGCTCCACCTCCACCAGCTTCTTGGCGTTGTCCCAGGCGCCGCCCGCGTTGGCCATGAAGACGGCCTGATACAGGCCGAAGATGGCGATGGAGATGAGGTAGCCCACGAAGAAGTACGGCTCCAGGCAGGCGAACGCGAGCGTGCTGAAGAAGACCGCCAGGAAGATGTTGATCATCCCCTTCTGCGCGTACTGCGTGCAGATTTCGACGACCTTCTTGGAGTCCGACACGCTGGCCTTCTCCACGCCCTCCAGCTTGATGTTGGCCTTGATGAACTCCACCGCGCGGTAGGCGCCCGTGGACACCGCCTGCATGGACGCGCCGGAGAACCAGTAGATGATGGCGCCGCCGGTGATGAGGCCCAACAGGAACGGGGCGTGCAGCAATGACAGGTACTGGGCCTTCTCCGGGTCGAGCACGCCGTTCTTGATGCCGACGAGCAGCACGATGATGGAGAAGATCATCGTGGTGGCGCCCACCACGGCGGTGCCGATGAGCACGGGCTTGGCGGTGGCCTTGAAGGTGTTGCCCGCGCCGTCGTTCTCCTCCAGGTACTCCTTGCCCTTGTCGAAGTCGGGCGTGAAGCCGAAGTCGCGCTTCACCTCGTCCTTCACGTTGGGGACGTTCTCGATGAGCGACAGCTCGTAGACGCTCTGCGCGTTGTCCGTCACCGGGCCGTACGAGTCCACCGCGATGGTGACCGGGCCCATGCCCAGGAAGCCGAAGGCCACCAGGCCGAAGGCGAACACCGGCGCGGCGATCATCAGCTGGCCCACGCCCTCGCCCGCGACGCCCGCGCCGCTGAACCAGAAGGCCAGGCCCATCAGCAGGGCGATGACGAGCCCCATCCAGTACGCGGAGAAGTTGCCGGCGACCAGGCCCGAGATGACGTTGAGCGACGCGCCGCCCTCGCGGCTGGCCGTCACCACCTCGCGCACGTGGCGGCTCTCCGTGGAGGTGAAGACCTTGATGACCTCCGGGATGATGGCGCCCGCCAGCGTGCCGCAGGTGATGATGGCGGACAGCTTCCACCACAGCGACGGGTCGCCGTTGAGGTTGGGGATGAGCAGGTAGCTGACCAGGAACGTCAGCGCCACGGAGATGATGGACGTCACCCACACCAGCGCGGTGAGCGGGTGCTCGAAGTTCATGTGGTCCGCGTTCTTGTACTTGGCGGACTGGTACACGTTGTTGAGCGCGTAGGCGGCCAGCGACGCGAGCACCATCACGATGCGCATCATGAAAATCCACACGAGCAGCTCCACCCGGAAGCCCTCGCCCACCGCCAGCAGGATGAACGTGATGAGCGCCACGCCCGTCACGCCGTAGGTCTCGAAGCCGTCCGCGGACGGGCCCACGCTGTCACCCGCGTTGTCACCCGTGCAGTCCGCGATGACGCCCGGGTTGCGCGCGTCGTCCTCCTTGATGCGGAAGACAATCTTCATCAGGTCCGAGCCGATGTCGGCGATCTTGGTGAAGATGCCGCCCGCGATGCGCAGCGCGGAGGCGCCCAGCGACTCGCCGATGGCGAAGCCGATGAAGCACGGGCCCGCGAAGTCCGCCGGGATGAACAGCAGGATGGCCAGCATCAGCAACAGCTCCGTGCTGATGAGCACCATGCCGATGGACATGCCCGCCTGCAGGGGGATGGCGTAGGTGGGGTAGGGCTTGCCGCGCAGGCTCGCGAAGGCGGTGCGGCTGTTGGCGAACGTGTTGACGCGGATGCCGAACCAGGCGACGCCGCACGAGCCGGCGATGCCCACCAGGCTCGCGATGAGGATGATGCCCACCCGGCCCGCGTCCATGTGACGCAAAAAGCCGAAGTAGCCCACCATCACCACCGCGATGAGCGCCCACAGCACGCAGATGAACTTCACCTGCGTCATCAGGTACGTCTTGCACGTCTCGTAGATGAGCTCGGAAATCTCCAGCATCGCCCGGTGCACGGGCAGCTTCTTGAGGCTCGCGTACTGGAGGAAGCCGAAGACGAGCCCCAGCACACAGACGGCGATGCCCGAGAGCAGCAGTTGATGGCCATTGAGTCCGCCGCCCAGGAACGTCTTGGTGGCGAAGTCGGGGAGGACCAGGTCCGCCTCACTGGCGTGAGCGGACGTGGCGGCGAGGACCGACAGGAGCCCCAGGGCCCTGGCGACCACGCCGGTGACGCTCCGGGACGGAGCGTCCTTGCGTGAAACGGTGCTTGTCATGGGGGTGCAACTCCTCACAGAGACTCGGCCGGAAGCGCGACCCACAACGCCGCGCCCCGGGATGACAGGGAGTGGTGTCGAGGGGTTGGCCGTCTGCGAACGAAGTTGCCGCGCGCCGACGCTTCAGCACAGCCTCGCCCTTCAAGGCGCGCGAATGCCACGCGTCCGAAGGCGAGACGGCGAATACCATGGCCGCCCGTGGGAAGTCGAATCCGAGACAGGCTTCGATTGCCCGCAAGACAAATGATTGGGATGCCGCGTCTAAGTGTTTCCCACCATTTTCTGTGTCAGGGTTTCAGGCGGAAAAGAAAACCATCCTGCGGCTGCGGGTAGGGTGTCCCCGCTGGGAGCTTTCGCCGCAGCGCGCCAGCCACCAAGGTATGCCCAGTGACATCCACGGCCACGGTGCGGGCCGAGGGCTGCTGGGGGCTCTCGAGCGTCCGGACCCAGAGCGCGTCTCCCTTCTCGGGCTGGAGCCGGGCGACGTAGAGGCCCGCGGGGGCGGGTGTGCGGGCCAGGTCCAGCGCGCCGTCGTGGGTGCCGGAGACGGTGAGCTGCCCGGCGTCATCCGTGGCGAGCGCGGTGGCGGTGGCGGCGAAGGAGCGCGCCCAGCGCTCGTGGCCGTCGGCGCTGAAGGCCGCGACGAAGCCGTGGTGGTTGCCCGCGTCGTGGGGCTGGCCCTGGAAGTAGAAGCGGCTGGAGAAGGCGCCCGCCACGTAGACGCGGTCGGGGCCCACCGCGAGCGCGTTCACCGCGCCGGTGGAGCCTCGGAAGTCGCGGCTCCAGGCGTGGGCGCCCTCGGGTGTCAGCTTGAGGACGAAGGGCGTGCGCTGGCGGACCGTGAGGAACTGGCCGCCGCCGAAGCACACCGCGCCCGCGTAGGCCCCGCCCACGTAGATGCCGCCGAACGCATCCACGCCCGCGGCGCGCGCGGTGACGAAGCCGTCCGCTCCCGCGGACCAGACGCGGCTCCAGCGCGTGCGGCCCTGGGCGTCCAGGCGCAGGACGAAGGCGCCGCGCTCGCCGTCGGGAGGTGCGCGCACGGCGTCGCCGAAGTCGTGCTCGCCGCTGAAGTCTCCCACCACCACGACGCCGCCCGCGTCGGAGGTGACGGCCTGGATGGTGAGCGCGCCCTCACCGTCGAAGCCCTTCACGGCCTCGAGGGTGCCGGTGGGCGACAGGCGCGCGAGGAAGGGACCATCCGGCAGGCGCGTGCCTGAGAGCGTGGCGCCCGAGATGGCGCCGCCCAGCCACGGCCGTCCTTGGGTGTCGATGACGAGCCCGCCCACGCGCACGCGCGAGGTGCCCTCCTCCGGAACGACACCGTGGGCCCAGCGCAGGGCCCCGTCCGGGGAGAAGCGCGCCACCAACAGATGAGGCTTTGAAGCACTCCGGTTGAAAGGCAGGGGGCCGCCCCCCACGTCCATCGGCTCCCGGTATGTCGCCGCGACGAGAACGTCCCCGTCGGGAGCAATCACCGCGTGTGGCGCCTCGCTGTCCCCGTGCGCCAGCGGACGCGACCACGCCATGACCCCCTCGCCCTCGCCACCCCGCTCAGCCGTCCCCACCCCCACCACCGGGCCTGGAGCACGTGGTGCTGCAATCGCCTGCTCCCCGCACGCCACGAGTGCAGGCGCCAGCAGACACACCACGCTCAACCACCGCCAACCCGCCATCGCCCGCCCCAGCCTCTCCCGCCGCCCAACCCCCCGACGACCCTCTGCCCTTCAACCGTGAGGACGCTTCTGCAAGCAGGTTGCCAGCGACGTCCCCGCAAGGGTTTCCCCTCTGAGGGGCCCGGGAACATGGGCCCGGAGGGCGGGGTGGATGTCCTGTCTCCTGAAAAAATCCCTGTCCACCAGCCAACGCGGGAGGAAAAACGACGCGGCCGGCAGGAAGGCAGACAGGCCTGTAGCAGGCGTGGGGGAGGGTGGGGCAGACGAGGTGGCGTGGTGTGGGGTCGGCAGGTGTCCGGAGTCTGACATTGCACCGCGGAGTGCCACGAACGCGCCACGGATGATTGTGAAGGCTGTCGCACGGTGGGTGTGACGTGGCGCTGGCCAAGATTTGACAGAGTTGAGTCAGCGCTTGTCTGGCCATTCAGGCACCTTGCTCCTCGTCGAATCCCGGGCATCCGGGTTCGACGGTCCTCTCCAGGCACTTGAGGCCTCACCGCTCCCGCGTCCGCGGAAGAGGGCCGCGTCTTGCCGTCAATCCCCCGCGATACCAGAGGAGTCGTCCATGAACAGCATGAAGTGGGTGATGTCCGCCACGGTGGTGGCGATGTCTGTCGTCGGTTGCGGTGGTCAGTCCGGAGTGGGAGCGCAGGCCTCCGAGATGTCGGCGCGGGAGGCGGCGCTGGCGATTCCGAACTTCTACGGTTCGGACACGCTGAAGGAGGCGCTCGTCGCGGCCACCCTGCAGTCGGGGTCCGGCCTGAGCATCGAGGGCAAGGGCTCTGGCGTGGGCGAGGCCTGCCTGCGCAACGGCGTGGGCTCCAGCGGCTTCTGCTCCTCCGCGGCGCAGACGCTGGCGCCCATGTCGCGTGACTTCGCGGCGCCGAAGACGGCGTCGGGTTCGGCCTGTGCGAGCGGCACGGCGGTGGGCGCCTGCTGCCCTGGCGAGCGCAGCAACACCATCGCCCTGGACGCGGTGAGCGCGTTCGTGTCGACGGCGCGGTTCGGCCTGTTCCCGCTCGTTCCCAACCCCACGCCGCCCCCCGCGTTCGTGAAGGGCCTGACGACGCAGGAGCTGCGTCGCATCTACTTCGCCACCGACAGCTCGAACGTCGCCATCCCTGGCGCGTGCCCCACGGACTGGAGCGCGTTCGGTCAGCCGTCCGCCCCCATCGTCAAGTACCGCCGCGATGACCTGTCCGGCACCACCGACACGTTCAAGTCGCTGCTCAAGGGCGGCACCTTCTGCCCTGGCATCACGGTCATCGTCGACGGCGCGGCCACCAACCCCAGCCCGTGCACGGCCTCCGACAGCGCGACCACCTGCATCGGCAAGCTGACGGAGAGCGACAACAACGCCATCGGCTACGCGGGCGACTCGGCCAAGCGGCCGGGCAATGCCGCGGTTCCGCTGATGGCCGTGTCCCCCATCACCCCCACGACCAGCACCTTCATCGCGCCCACCGCCGCGAACGTGCGCAAGCTCATCCAGGCCGGCTCGACGGATGCCTATCCGCTCTCCCGCCGCATCTTCCTGAACGAGAACGTCAACCGCGCGCAGTCCTTCGACGAGGCCACCCTCTACGAGTGGATCTACGTCTCCAACACGGGCGACTTCGAGGAGATCCTCAAGCAGCAGGGCTTCATCGCCTGCAGCGACGCCGCGCCGCTGGACTGCGGTGGCGACGGTCTGGGCCGCGGCGCGGGGCTCTGCTCCGGCCTGTGATGTGACGTCACGCTTCAGCCGTCATCAATGAATGTCTTGGGCCGGAGGGGCGCCGTCAGCTCCTCCGGCCCGTCCCTCGTGGAGGAGAACCCTCCGCGCCCACCTGCGTCAGACGAAAGCCCCACCCAGCATGCGCACCCATCTCCGTGTCCTGTTCCGCTCCTCGTTGTTGCTGCTCTCCATCGGCGCTCCCGCCCTGGCGTCCGACCTGCACGCCGCCCCCTGGGTGTGCCGCGATTCCCGCGGCGCCGTGGGAGACGTTGGGGAGATTTCCCTGCCCGCCGGCTCGGGTCCGCTCAGCATCACCCTGGGGCCCGACCTGGCGCTCTGGTACACGCAGGCCGGCTCCGGGAAGATTGGCCGCGCCACCCGTGCTGGCGCCCTCTCCGAGTTCGCGCTGCCCACGGCGAGCGCGGGCGTGCAGCAGATTGCCTCCAGCTTCGATGGGAACCTCTGGTTCACGGAGCTGGCCGCCAACCAGATGGGCCGCATCACGCCGGCCGGCGTGGTGACGGAGTTCGCGCTGCCCAACCGGGGCTCCAGCCCCGCGGGCATCGCGGCGGGCCTGGATGGCAATGTCTGGTTCACCCAGCTCACTGGCAACCGCATCGGACGCATCACCCCCTCGGGTGAAATCACCGAGTTCGCCCTCCCCACGGCCGCCGCGCAGCCCCGCGCCATCACCCAGGGTTTCGACGGGAACCTGTGGTTCGTCGAGCAGGCGGCGAACAAGGTCGGCTCCATCTCCTTCGAGGGCGTCATCCGCGAGTTCGCCCTGCCCACCGAGCGCTCCTCACCGTCCTCCATCGTCGCGGGGCTGGATGGGAACCTCTGGTTCACCCAGCAGGCCGCCAACCAGATTGGCCGCATCACCCCGGACGGCGTGGTGACGGAGTTCCCGCTGCCCACCGCCGCGAGCCAGCCGAACGCCATCGCCCTGGGGCCGGATGGCCAGCTCTGGTTCACCCAGCTCGCCGGCAATCGCATCGGCCGCATCACCCATTCGGGCGCCATCACCGAGTTCGCCCTGCCCACGGCCAACAGCCGCCCGTCTGGCATCGTCATCGCGCCCCCCGGCAACTGGTGCCTGGATGCGCATGTCTGGTTCACCGAGCGCGGCAGCCACAAGCTCGGGAAGCTGCGGGCCATCGCCGTTCCCTGAAGTCCTCGTCACGCCTTCGCCCTGGGGGCGTGACGATTCCGGGACCTGTTGCATGGGGGGAGCCGGACCGTGACGCGTTCGTGAGACTGGAAAGACAGTCGCGACGCGTCATGGTCCGTTGTTTTTCATTGGCATGGAGGAGTCTGTCCTGGGTGTGCGGGGTGGTGTCTGATTTTGTTGCAAGGACTTGTCATTCCCTGTCGGAACGCACGGCTAGGGTGCGCCCCATCCTGGCAGGTCACCCGTGTCTGACATGACTCGGGAGGCCGGGGGCGACCACGGTGCATCCCAAGTGGATGCGGGAGGGACATCGACATGGGGATGACTCGGATGGGGCCTGCCCCAGACCGCGTGCTACGGGTGTGTCTGTTGTTCTTCCCGGCACTGCTGGCATGTACGTCCGAACGGGGCGACGTGGTGGAGGTGCCCGTGGAGGTGCCTGCCTTCAAGCGGGCCTGCGATCCGGTGCGCTCCGGCGAGAAGATACCCCTGCGGCGGGCCGCCACGCGGGAGCCGGTGACGGAGAGCTTCGACAACCTGCTGGCGCGGGTGGGGACGCAGTGTGGCTCCTGCCACCTCCCACCCAACGTCCAGGGTGGTTTCCAGTACACGGCGGACCTGGAGGGGCTCAAGCGCGACGGCGCACGGATGGCCCTGAAAGCCTCTCAAGGAGAGATGCCACCCAGACCCACGCCCCTGCAGCTCAAGGATGCGGTGGAGCTGTCCTGTGCGCTCAATGCCTGGCTCGCCCGGGGCGCGCCGACCGGCACGTTCCCCGTCGTGTGCGAGGCCACCTCAGAGGGCGGCGTCACGGTGGCGCGGGAGGTGGGGGATTCGATGAGCGACCTGGGCCACTGCGTCCCCCAGGTCGCCAAGGGCTATCCGTTGGGGAGCGACCCGGAGAAGGACACCTTCTTCGCGGGGCTCACGAAGCTGCCTCGCTTCCTGTCGGAGACCGACACGGACATCATGACGTTCGACGCGGACAAGCTGGCCGACCACGGCACCGTGGCCTTCTCACCCGCCTACCCGCTCTTCTCCGACAACGCCAAGAAGCTGCGGCTGGTCCACGTCCCGCAGGGACAGTCCATCCGGTACGACGAGGCGACGCAGAAGTTCCACATCCCGCCCAACACGCGCTTCTACAAGACGTTCTTCAAGTCCGTGTCGGACCGACAGGGCAAGCGCTTCTACCGGAAGATGGAGACGCGGCTCATCATCGTCCGCGAACCCTGGAACCAATCCCTCTTCGGGACCTACCTCTGGAACGAGGACGAGACGGTGGCGGAGCTGCATGACCTGCGCTACCGCGACAACGAGCCCTTCTCCGACCGCGTGCTCGTCTACAAGGCGCATGAAATCAGCGGCGCCACGCGCAACTACGCGATTCCCGGGGCCCACCGGTGCATCCAGTGCCACACCGGCTCCGAGGCGCAGAACTTCATCCTGGGCTTCACCCCGCTGCAGCTCAATCGCCGGTCCCCTGGCGAGGCCGGGGTGGACCCGAAGGCCCTCATCGACGAGGACGAGCTGAACCAGATGGACCGGCTGGTGCGCTACGGCGTCATCACCGGCGTGCCTGGCTTCCGGCAGTTGAGCGAGACGGAGGACTACCTGCCCCGGCTCGAGCGCATCGCCGAGTCCGTGCAGGGGGAGGCTCCCTCACCGGAGGCCCACAAGGCCACGTTGGAGCTCCAGGGCTACTTCATCGGCAATTGCGCCCAGTGCCACAACCCCAACGGCTTCGCGGTGCAGAGCAACCCCGCCATCGCCTCGCTGGACTTCTCCGCCACGGGAATCCTCTTCGGCTGGAAGCCCTGCGGCGTGAAGGAGAGCAACGGCCAGCGTGTCTACGTGGACTGCGAGGTGAAGAACTTCTCGCAGGACCTGCTGCTGCGAACGCCCTCCAGCACGCTCTACCAGCGCGTGGCCCGGGACACGGACGCACGCGTCATCCACATGCCCACCAACGTGCCGGGCAAGGATTGCCGGGCCTCGCTGTTGGTGGCGCGCTACATCGCGGCGCTCGAGTGGCCCGCTGACAAGCTCCTGGCCCCCGCCGAGCAGGCCGCGGCCCGGAAGGCACGTCTGCGCGAGGCGGACAACGTCGTGGCGGGCGCGTGTACGGACCCCGCGGACGTGCAATGGATTGCCGAGGACTTCACCGACAAGGTCCCCTACGAGCCGCGCAATCCCGCCTGGAAGGACGCCATCGGCCGAGGGGAGTTCGAGTACCTCACCCGGTACGCCATCACCGAGCAGCACGAGCAGCTCGCCAAGAAGCTCTTCCCCACCAACTGGTGGTTGCCCAAGCGCACCTGCCGCTTCCCGTCGCGCGACAGTCCTCCGGCGGGGCACGACCCCTGGAATGATTCGCGCGACAAGTGGATGGTGAACGCGCTGGGCAATCCCAAGGCGCCCTGGGGCGAGCTCTATTACACGACGCCGGGAGCGACGGCCTTCCAGGGCATCTGCTCCAACTGTCACGGCCGTACGGGAGATGGGCAGACGGGCGCGGCGAAGGTGTTGGTGTCGCTCAATGGCGGCCGGGTGGCGAACCTCATCACGGGGCTGTTCGGCGTCACGGAGGGGGTCTCCCACCTGAGCCGTTTCGACAGCATCAATCCGCATGGTGGCGCGCGCTACCTGGCGTACATGGCCTCGGGTGGAACGCCCGTGCAGTTCACGCCGGACTTCATGAGCGCGTGGATCAAATACGGAGAGGTGGACATCGACTTCTCCCCGCGCACGTCGGACTGGGGCAAGTGGGGTGCGAACATGCTGGGGGCCGGGCGCGGGGCCTGTGACCTCATCCGCACGGGCAACTTCGGCACGGCGTCCGCCGAGCCTCCGAGCGGAAACCGCAACGCCATTGGCGGCGTGCGCATGTGGGAAGAGGTCTGCTCGCTCGACAACCCGCTGACGGCGGCGGTCCGGGCGGGGCAGGAGCCGGCCCTGGGGGAGTGGCTCCAGCACGCGCAATTCAACGTGGGCGTGATGGCGTACTTCTACCTGCGCGACGAGCTGTCCAAGGGCACAGCTGGCATCTATCCCCTGCGGACCGAGTGCGAGCGACAGGTGAAGCCATGAAGCAGGGCGTCCCTGTGAGTCCTTCAGCGAGTCGATTCCTCCGGAGCGTCAACGTGAAGAGAAACGTCCTGGGTTCGTGGCTGTTGATGGTGGGGCTCGCCCTCGCGGCGGGGGTCACCGGTTGTGGAGATGACGAAGGGCCGTCGGACGCTGGGTCGGTCGCGCGCTGCGATGGCGGGCGTGTCCTGGCGGATGGAGGCTGTGGAGAGCCGCTTCCGCCGAAGCCGTGCGACGGTGGCCCTGTCCTGCCGGATGGTGGCTGTGGCCTGCCTCCGACGAATCCGTGCGACGGGGGGCCCGTGCTGCCGGATGGGGGTTGCGGCATGCCGCCGACGAACACGTGTGATGGCGGTCCCGTGCTACCGGATGGGGGTTGCGGTGAGCCCCCGACGAACACGTGCGATGGCGGCCCCGTGCTGCCGGACGGTGGCTGCGGCGGGCCTCCGACGAACACGTGTGACGGTGGCCCTGCCTCGCCGGATGGAGGTTGTGGTGAGCCGCCCCCCACCTATCGAGCGCACGTGCGTTTCATCAACGCCTTCGTGGGGTTCAAGGGGAATCCGGCGGACACGGTGGACAAGCTGTGGGATCCATTCCGCGTCACCTTGCGCGTGGATGACGTGGAGTTCTTCCGGTCGATGAGGGCGGGCGCGGCGGCGGTGTCGGAGTTCCGGGAGGTCCTCCTGACGGGGCCCACCCAGAGCATGCGGATGGTTGCTCGGGACGCGGAGGGCACGTCGGAGGCTCCGGACCTCGTGGTGCCGGTGGACATCTCCCTGGCGGATGGCGACTGGGTGACCGTGGTGGGGGCTGGCTCGCTGCTCCAGGTCGGGCAAGCGCGCCCGGACCATCCGAGGCTCGTGGTGTTGAGGGACAACGCCCTGGCCGCCGCCGCACCGGAGGGAGAGGTGCGAGTGCGCTTCATGTCCGCGGACCGGGTCGTCTCCGCCACGGCGAAGCGCCGCTTCGCGGACGAGACGGGCAGGCCCTATGACGACAACAGCGTGGACCCGTATTCGGCGGACCCCGTCGAGCAAGGCTTCCTGGTCCCCTCCAAGACGCCGCGCGTGGCCATCATCGGAACCTCGCCCACCTTCGCGCCCGCGCAGAGTGGTTGGTTGTTCTACTCGCTGCCGGAAGGGACGTTCGAGGACGGCAAGGCGTACTACGCCATCAACACGGGTGAGGACCGTCGCACGCTCTCGGACGAGGCCTCTCCCGCGTTGCTCATCGTCACCGCGAAGCAGGATGCGTTCGCGCGCTTCCAGCGTGGCCCGCTCGTGTACTTCTTCCATGGCTTGCTGCCGGCGGCCGGCGGTGGGACGCAGCAGTCGCTCCAGGTCATCCGCGGTTCGTCGAACATCGCGGCCTCCCTGGCGTATGGCACCGCGCCGAAGGTGGCGGACCTGCCGGTGTCCGACACGGGGTTCCCGCTTCGGGTCACGGTGAACGGGCAGCCCGGGCAGGCGGTGCTGGAGGGCGCGACCACCGGTCCGCTGGAGGCGGGGCGTCGCTATCTGGGAGTGCTGTGTGGCCGGATTGCCGGCGCGCCCACGCTCACCCTCGTGAAGGACGAGTTCGCCACGGAGAGCGCGCAGTCTCCCTTCCTGCGCTTCATCCCGTGCTCCGCCAACTCGCCCAGCCCGCTCGACTTCGGTGCCTATTCGTTCCAGGCGGATGGCTCCAGCCGGGACGTCTTCACGCCGCTGTTCACGGGCGCGACGCTCGCCACGCCCACGCTCCCCGTCACGGGGGTGTCGTTCACGCCGCCTGTGTCCACGACGATGCCTGCTTACACCTGGCTCGGCTTGAAGACCCAGGAGACGACGCCTCTCGAGCGCACCATCCGGGGCCGGGTGCTCACCACGCCCTCCTTCCTCATCCTCATTGGAGAGTGGGAGAGTTCCCTTTCGTACCGAGTCATCAACACCCGCGTGAACACCTGGAGCGTCTCTTCTCCGAACGATGCCAGCTTCAGTCCGCTGCCGGCGCCGTGAACCGAGACGCCGGACGCTGATGTCACCGACGCCCACCCGGGTCCTCGCGCAGAGGGCCCGCGGTGGGCGCGGTCGTTCCAGCGACACGGGGTGTCAGTCATCGATGTAGCAGAGGCACATCCCGTTGAAGCAGGCGCCATTGGCCCGGGAATGGTTGTCGCGAGATGGAGATATCGACTCAGGACTGGTGTCGCTCCGCCTCACGGAAGAACTGGGTGAGCGAGTAGTTCAGCAGGGACTGGCGGGACTGCATGTACCGACGGGCGCGGAGGAAGGGGCGCCAGACGCGCTTGCCCACTCGAACCTGGGACTCCTCCCGCGTCTGCCGTGGCACCCACGTGCCACCCAACCGCCGCACCAGGACCGCCGCCAGATAGGCCCCGAGCGCCGGGGCCGTGTGCTGCGGGACGTGCTCGCGGTTGAGCGGGTCCCGCACCATCTCGAAGTGGCCCAAGGGCAACTCGACGAGATGTCCGACGACCCGTGACGTGAGCCGTGGTCCGGAGACACCACGACTTGCGCGCCCTGCATCCGCGAAGTGCCGTGCCAGGGGCTGTTCCTGAGCTCGTGAACGGAAATCGAGCCGGCGGGCCGGTCATCAGGCGCATCCGGGCTATGACGCCGACCGCATCCGCGCCAACGTCCGGAAACTCGGGATGAAGCCCGTCATCCATTCGAACCCGAGCCGCAAGCGAGCGCTGCCGTTGGACCGCACGCTGTTCCGACTGCGCTACCGGGTGGAGTGCTTCTTCCACGACCTCGAGCGCTTCCGGGCTGTCGCCACCCGCTACGACAAGACGGCGACCAGCTACCTCGCCGTCCTGCACGTTGCATCCATGCTTCTCTGGCTGCGTTAATCAGGGACAGCCCCTGGTGACCGCGTCGAGCCCGTGCAGAGGCGCAGTATTCAACGACCGGCCTGACTTCGCATGACGGATTCAATCTTCAGATGCTTCTGCAATAATGCAATCGGGTTGGGCTTGATCGAAACATCATGCGGCATCCATTCAGACGGCTCGGTTTTTCCAAGCTTCTTGACGATGGAAAGGAGCTTCTTGGATTGCTTTTGAGAGAGTTCCGCCAGGAACTTCTCTACTTCTTTCGAGGTGGGCGGAGGCGCAAGGAATGCCTCTGGATACAACCTTCCGAGAAACAGTTCCTGCTCTCTGACGACGGGCTCTGAGTCCTCGAATTGAAGTTCAAGTCGCTGGATGCTCTTGATGCTGAAAGAAAACAACTTTTCCGCGCGAGGGGATATCTGGTCGCAGTAGAGATGCGCCTTCCAGCCGTTTGCCTCTGCCGATGCCCAGACGGCCATATGCGATTTAGCAGTTTTCAGGAAATCGTGTTCAAGCCAATGGGGCAGAGTATCGGGCCGGACATCTGGCGTCAGGGCGCGCAAAAACCTCAACCGGAACGCGCTGGGATCCGAGTGGATATCATCCGCTTCGAAATTCTTCTGAACCGTTTCAATTGGCGCCAGGGGAAGCAACAGGCACGGCTCAAAATAGTCCCAATAGACCTTGTCGTGGGGGGGGATCTCGAGGGGGGCGTCGCACTTGTAGTCGACCAAGATCGCCCAATCAATTTGCGGAGAGCTGAAGAGCTTTCCGGGTCTTCGATAGACGTTGGTTCCCAAGACTTCGAATGAAATGCCGTGGGATTTGAATATCAATCCCTTGAATCCCTCATTCTGAAGGGCATGGCCGATCGTTCCGTCCGCGAAGGTGCCCGATGGAGCGCTCTCGAAATCTCCAAGACGCTCCCTTAGTGCTTTCTCGCTCATGAAGACATCAGAGGCCATGATGGCTTGCTCCCGCTGTGGTCGTCTCGTGGTTGATGCTGCTCTCTTCGGCTCCGCGCCAAGAGGGGCGGGCATGCCCTGCTTCAGTGGACACCAGGGATGCGGCAGTTACGGCGTCCGGAATGGCGCGCATTCTGACGCAGCGACCGAGTTTGGGGAGGCATACCGGAGACGGGCCTGGACCGCCTGGGATTATCGCCTACGACGCGCCAGGCCCTTTCGTCACCGCGGTGAGCCGTGTCCCGATACCTCTGTCCTCGTTCGCGAACGCCTTTCCCATGACGACCTACACCCGCGTGCCCACGACCAGCCGCTACGAGCCGCTCGGATCGGTACGCGAACATCAGGCTGGCAATCGACGTCACGTGCACGGTGGTAGGTCCTTCGCCCATGGCAAACCGCAGAGCGCGGCTCTCTTATTGCGCGTGCACGCGATACCATGCGAGGGCAACGGTTGGAAGTAACCGTCTGGTACGACTTGGTCACTTCAAGAATGTGTGAGGGAGAGTGGGCTGTTCCCCAGGCATGACACCCACGCAGCTGAAGCGGCTGGAGGGGGAACTGGAGAGCTTCCTTGAGTCGATGTTCTCGGGCCATGCGCCGACATGAGCTGGGCGATGCCCAGTGGAACCGCATCAAGCCAGTCTTGGGTGCCAGGACTGGCCCTCCTTCGCCGAAGCTCCCGCTGCTTCCGCGGCTGCAGGCGTACACCGTGGATGCGCCCTGGTTGCAGCCCATCCTGCCGCTGCGCATCGCTGACCACTCCTGGCAGATTGGCACCGAGGAGCTGACCGCCCTGTTGGTGGAAACCCAGGACGGCGTCGTGCTGCTTGATGGGGGTATGCCCCAGATGGCCGACCCTCTGCTGTAGAACCTGCGGCGCCGCGGCTTCGCGCCGCGAGATCTGCGCCTGATACTGAGCAGCCACGGACACGCCGACCATGCGGGCCCCTTCGCCGCATTGAAGCGCCGCACCGGCGCGCGAGTCGTCGCCAGCGCTGAATCAGCGGTCCTGCTGGCGCGCGGAGGCAGTGATGACCTGCACTTCGGCGATGACATCGTCTTCCCACCCGTCACCGCACCCCGGCTCCAGTGGCTGGGAATACGCCGCCGGCGCCAAGGCGATGACCTGCAAGCCCTACGCGGATGCCGCCGAGCGCGACTTCAACGCCAAGCTGACCGAGCAGCGTCGCAAGCCCCGTTGAGTCACGCGGCCCCACCCGAGCCCTCGCAATCCGGGCTCGCGGTGGGCCGCGCCTGTCTCACTCCGCGCTGAGCTTCGCCTCCGGCCACCGCTGGCCCGAGCTGTAGTTGAGGGGAATCCACCGGTAGCTCCGCCCCTCCGCGCTCAGTCGCCCCAGCCCAGGGAACGGCATGTGCGAGAGGCCCAGCAAATCTCCACGCCCCGCGGCATCAGCGAACACGCGAGCCCGTTGCGCGGCGGCGGACCGGTCATCCACGTCGTAGGCCACCGTCACGGAGGGCTCGCGCAGCTGCACCGAGCCGAAGTGCATCAGGTCGCCGAACAGCACCAGTCGCTGACGCCGGCTCTCGATGATGAAGCTGCTGTGCCCCGGCGTATGTCCCGTCGTCGGCATGACCCGGACGCCGGGGACGATGGTGTCTCCGCCGCCGAACGTCCTCAGCTTCCCGGCCGCGCGGTAGGGCTCCACCATCGCCCGCGCCTCCTCGAAGTACTTCGGGTCCACCGTTCCCCTGCCCTTGTCCTGCCCGAGCCAGAAGTCCGCCTCGCGCCCGTGGACCTGGAGGATGGCGTTGGGGAACATCCGACGCGTCCCAGACATCAGTCCGCCGGAGTGGTCGGAGTGGATGTGCGTGAGCAGCACCACGTCAATCTGCTCGGGCTGGTAACCCGCCGCCTGGAGGCTCTGCACGAGCCGGCCTCCCACGTCGGGACCGAACAGGCTCCCCACGCCCGTGTCCACCAGCACCAGCGCCCTGCCGGTGTTGATGAGGAATGCGTTGATGGACAGCTCGACGGGGTCCTCCAGGTGGTCGCGCGAGAGCAGCTCCTTGACCCGCTCGGGCGTCGTGTGGGTCGCCACGTCTCGGACCGTCTGGGGAACGGTGCCGTCGGACAACGCCGTGATTTCGAAGTCACCGAGCAGCATCCGGTGGAAGCCAGGCGCCTGTGTCCGCACCTGGGGCGCCGCCGCGTGGACGGTGGCCGGAATCATGGGGGCCGTGGCCATCACCAGCATCGTGAGGGCGCGTGAGACTGCGTGAAAAGCACCGCGGGGAAGAGGTCTGGTCATGGGCGATGAGATAGCGCCCGGACCTGTCTGGGATAAACGGGCGCACCTCTCACACTCTGTTTCACCCCAGAAACAATCCGCCGCCCTCTCTCCGCACGAACGCGATATGCCATAGGGAGAGGTGGCGCTTGGACAAGTTCATGGCGATGGAGGCCTTCGTCCGCGTGGTGGAGAGCGGCACCTTCACCAAGGCGGCGGACGCGCTGGGCCTCCCGAAGACCGCTGTCACCCGGCTCATCCAGCAGCTGGAGTCACACCTGCGGGTGAAGCTCCTGCACCGCACCACGCGCCGGGTGACCGTCACTCCCGAGGGCATGAGCTACTACCCCCAGGCCCTGCGCCTGTTGGGGGAGGTGCGGGAGCTCGAATCCACGCTGTCCCAGTCGAAGCGCGGCCCCAGGGGTCGTCTGCGTGTCGAGTCGAGCGGAACCCTGTCCCGACTGCTCCTGGTCCCCTCGCTGCCGTCGTTCTACGCGCGCTACCCGCAGATTCACATCGAGCTGGGGGTGAGCGACCGCGTCGTGGACCTGCTCTCGGACAACGTCGACTGCGCGATTCGCGGAGGTGGCATCAAGGACGAGTCCCTGGTGGCGCGGCACCTGGTGGACCTCACCTATGGGTTGTGCGCGTCACCCGCGTACGTGGAGCGCCACGGCTGGCCCCGTCATCCGCAGGAGCTGGCGGGCCCCACGCACGCGGTGGTGAGCTACTTCTCGTCGCCGAGCGGCAAGGAGAGCCCCTTCGTCCTGCTCCGCGACGGCGAGCGACTGGAGGTCCACGGTCGCAGCCTGCTGACGCTCAACGAGACGAACGCGTACCTGGCCGCGGGGCTCTCGGGTCTGGGCGTGATGTTCGCGCCCCGCTTCGTGCTGGAGCCCTACATCGCCAAGGGTGAGTTGGTGCGGGTGCTGGAGGGATGGCGGCCAGAACCCCGGCCCCTGTTCCTGGTCTACCCGCCCGCGCGCCAGCAGGCCGCCGGCCTGCGCGTCTTCATCGAGTGGGTGACGGAGCTGTTCGCCAGTCGGCCCGACCTCTGACACCAACGCCCACCCAAGGCCGCCAAGGGCCTCGTGGTGGGCGTCTCGTGCTTCAGGCTCACGCTCGAAGAGCGCGCGCCCGGTGAATCAGTTCACCTTGACCTGCAGCTCCTTGAGGACCTGGTCACCGCGCATCACGGAGACCGTCCAGGTGCCCGGCTTGTTGAGCCGCACGCCCGTCCACTGACGCGCGCGCCAGCCGTCGCCCTTGAGCTTCACGTCCTTGGTCTCGCGCACCACGTTGCCCTGCTTGGTCTGGACCATGACGTCCTCGACCGAGTCGCCCTGGGGCACCAGGTAGGCCTGCCACAGCATCACGGTGGTGTTCGCCTTGATGCCCTCGGCGGCGACCTCGGCGGTGCACTCGTACTTGTTGGGGCCGTCCTTGGCCACCTCCGTACAGAGCTTGGCCTCCACCAGCACGGGACCCTGGCCCTTGCCGTTGTAGAAGAAGTTCCAGGTGTCACGGACCGAGTCCGCGCTCGGAACCTTCGCGGGCTCCTTGTCCGGTGCCTCGGCCGCGTCCTGCGCCAACGCCAGCGACGACATCCCCAACACCGCACACACCATGGTCCGCGTCATCAGCTTCTTCATACTCGGGGTCCCCTCGTTTGATGAGTTGGGACCCGCCTTCCCCGGCGGGTCCTGCCGGAGGTCTACCACGGAACCCCGTCACGTCTCATCCGAGCAGCAGGAACGCCAGGGTCACCAGGGGCAGGTACACCAGGAACGCCACCAGCAAGAATCCCAGGATGTCCTTGAACTCCAAACGAGCCACGGCCAGGAGGGGGAGCGCCCAGAAGGGCTGGATGAGGTCGGTGGCCATGTCACCCCAGGCGTACGCGAGCACCACCTTCTCCGGCGCCACCCCCAGACGACTGGCCGCGTCGAGCAGGTAGGGCGCCTCGATGGCCCACTTGGAACCACCCGAGGGGACGAAGTAGTTCACCACGCCGCTGTAGAGGTAGACGATGGCCGGGAAGGTCTGCGGGGTGGACAGGGACACGAAGAGCTGGCCGATGCGGTCCGTCAGCCCCGTGGCCTTGAAGATGCCGTAGATGCCCGCATACAGGGGGAACTGGAGGACGATGCCGTGCAGCACCGTGCCGGCCTCCTCCGCCGCCTTGATGAGCCGCGCGGGCGTGCCGTGCAGCAGCACCGCGAGCACCAGGAAGGTGAAGTTCACCACGTTGAGGTTGAGCGCCCGCCAGCCCCCGTTGAGCCACAGGTACTGGCCCAGCCAGAGCAGCCCGAGCACGCCGAAGATGACGTTGAGCAGCCGCGCGTGGTCCAGCCAGATGGCGAAGCTCTTCTCGGCGGGGCGCTCGGGGGGAACGAAGTCCCCCAGCTTCTCCAGCACCGCGGGGTCCACGCGCACCACGTTCTGGGGCTTGGGGTGCAGCGCCCAGGCGAGCAGGGTGAGGCCCGCGACGACGCCCACGGTGAGCGACACGTTGAAGGGTGAGAAGAGCGTCCGGTCGATGGGGATGAGGCCGATGCTCTTCTCGAGGAAGTGGCCCGGCGTGGCGACGAGCAGCGGCGCGGAGGCGGACAGGCCCGCGTGCCACGTGGCGCCCAGGCCGAAGTACGCGCAGGCGACGAGCAGCCGGTAGTCCACGTCCGGCCGGCGCCGCGCGACGAAGCGCACCAGCATGGCGCTGGCCACCAGGGACAGGCCCCAGTTGATGTACGCCAGGGCCATGGACACGAAGGCCATCAGCGCCACCGCGCCGCGCGGCGTGCGCGCGAGTCCGGAGGCTCTCTCCAGCAGCGCTCGCACGGGCGTGGTGAGCGCGAGCAGGTAGCCGGTGAACATCACCAGCGCCATCTGCATGGAGAAGGTGAGCAGCTCCCAGAAGCCGCCACCCCACGCGTCGAGCACCTTGGGGGGACTGGTCCCCACCCATCCCATGGCGAGGCCCATGGTGAGCAGGCTCAGGAGGACGGCGATGGAGAAGGCGCTGGGGACGAAGCGCGCGGAGAAGCGGCCAAGGGCTTCGGCGATGCGGACGAGGGTGTCCACGCGGGCAGGGGGCTCCTGGAAGGTTCCAGGTCCGTTCTATGGCATCCGGTGGCCTGCGTGCTCGGACTTACCGCTCGCGAGGGCAGTGGGCGTCGGCGTGGCAGGGAGGGGCCCAGGCCCGTCAGCGCGAGGACGAGCACCAGGGCGGTCAGCGTCCAGCGCTCGCGGGGGAGGAGGTCCTGGAGGGGGAGGGGAGCGGCGCCGCGCGCCTCGGGGAGGGGGCCGAGGAAGGTGCGATGGAAGGCTCGCAGGAGGGTGATGGCGTTGAGCGCGAGCGCGGGCAGCAGGGGCAGGGTGCGCCAGGGGTGGAGGCCGAGTGTGCCGCGCAGCAGCAGGTCCTCGCTGGTGAAGGCGAGGGTGCCGGGCAGGCCCAGACCGGCGAGGCACAGCAGCAGGAAGAGCGCGGCCATCCGTGGGGCGCGAGAGGTGAGTCCGCCGAGGCGCCGCATGTCCGTGGTGCCGGTGCGTGCCTCGAGGGCGCGTGTCACCAGCTCCAGACCGCAGAAGGCGATGCTCGCCGCGAGCCCCTGCAACCAGGTTGCGTCGAGGCCGGCCTGCGTTCCCGTCGCCGCGCCCGCGAGCAGCATCCCGGACTGGCTCACGACGAGGAAGGCGAGCATGCGGCGCAGGTCGACCTGAACGAGCGCGAGCAGCGCGCCGTACATCGCCGTGCCCGCGCCCAGGCACTCGAGCGTTGGCGCGATGAAGGCCCAGTGCGTGGTGGTCAGGGAGGGCAGGAAGCGGGTGAGGAGCTGGAGGCTGACGAGCACGTTCATCCACAGCGCCGCCATGACGAGAGGGCCTCGGGCCATCAGCAGGGGGAGCCAGCCGTGCAGGGGGACCATGGCCAGGCGTGTGCACACGCCCAGGAGCACGAGCGCGCAGAGCCCCGCGCGCCACGAGTGGGGGGACGCGAGCGCGCTCGGGGTCATGGCCGCGGGTCCGCCGAGCAGGGCCGCGGCCATCGCGACCAGGGGCGGCACGGTGGCGAGGAGCCAGTAGAGGCGCGCGGCTCGCCAGGGGCGGGGGCTCGTGGGGGTGGGTTCCTCGCGCAGGAAGGGGAGGCTCCAGGGGAGCCCCATGGCGATGAAGAGGCCGAGCTTCCAGCGCAGGTCCGTCGCGAGGAAGAGGCCCAGGGTCGCGCCCTGGGTGAGCAGCAGCGCGACGAGGTGGCTCCGGCGCGTGGACTGACGTGGGCTCGCGACGACTGTGGAGAGCGCGAGCAGGGAGGTGAGGGTGAGCGCCGACGTGGTCGACACGTCCACTCGGGGCCCTGTCATGGGAGCGAGCAGGGCGAGGCCGAGGGTGAGCGTCGTCGTGCCCGTCGCGAGGGCTCGGGCGCGAGCATGAGGACCGAGCCACACGAGCAGCGCGCCGAGGGCGGGCGGAGCCATCCAGAGCGGCCAGTGGATTGCGAGGTTCATGGTGTGGAACTCCCGTACGTGTTCCGCAGGGGCTCGTGAGCGCGGCGGCGCGCGGGGCAGGTGCTACGGCCGCAGCGGCTCGAACGGCGCGTGTCGAGGCCATGGCCGCAGGTGAAGCGCGAGGAGCGCACGCGGCGGTCGTGGATGCGCGAACGGTGCGCGTCGAGGCCATGGCCGCAGGTGACGCGCGAGGAGCGCACGCGGCGGTCGTGGATGCGCGAACGGCGCGTGTCGAGGCCATGGCCGCAGGTGACGCGCGAGGAGCGCACGCGGCGGTCGTGGATGCGCGAACGGTGCGCGTCGAGGTGACGGCTGCAGGCGAAGGGCGAGGAGCAAATGCGGCGGTCGTGGATGCGCGAACGGTGCGTGTTGAGGTGATGGCCGCAGGTGAAGGGCGAGGAGCAAATGCGGCGGTCGTGGATGCGCGAACGGTGCGTGTTGAGGTGATGGCCGCAGGTGAAGGGCGAGGGGCGGATGTAGCGGCCGTGGCTGCTCGAGCGGCGCGCATCGAGTCGATGCCCGTTGGCGAAGGGCGGGAGGCCCATCCGCCGGTCGTGGCGGTCTGGCGGATGGGCGAGCGTGGGGGTCATGTCGCCCCCGTGGACGAGGTGTCGGGTGCTGGCTCGGCGGAACGGGTGGGAGCTCGTGCTGGATCCGCGTCGAGAGTGGCTTCCCAGCGTCGCTCTCCAGCGTCGAGCCAGTGGCCCAGGCGCAACACCGGTTTGATGGCCCAGCGCTCACACAGTTCGTCCAGCGCGAAGCGCTCCATCGCCAGTCGATGTACTCGTGTCGACAGCCCTCGTTGCACCCATGCGACAGAGGGCACCGGTGCATCTCGCAGCGCCGCGTGTCGCGCCTTCGCATCCCTCAGCGCGGAGGGCGCTTTGAGGAACTGATGGCAGCGCAGGCCGGCATGGGCCACCAGATGAACCAGTGCCAGCGTGTGGAGGCCGAGCCCCACCTCCGCGAACATCAGCCCCACCTGCGTGAGGACACTCTGGGCCAGCGCGCCCTTCACATCCGTCTGGACGCGCCACACCAGCGTGGCTTGAACCGCCGTGAGCAATCCCACGACCACCACGAGCCCTCGGGCCCACGGTGCACGCTCCAGCAACGGTGCCGCGCGCAGCAGTAGATACGGGCCCGCGTGAATGGAGAGGGCGCCGTAGAACAGTGCACTCGACGGAGTCGGTCCCTCCATGGCGCGAGGCAGCCACCCACTGAAGGGGAGCTGCGCGGACTTGCCCATCGCCGCGAGCAACAGACACAGGCTCACGGCCGTCGCGGGCCAAGCACCCAGGTGTTGGATGGAGCCGCTCCACGCCGTGGTGCCGAGGACGTGATGCATCAGCACGAGGCCACCCAGGAGCCCCAGGTCACAGAGCCTGTAGGTCCCAAAGGCGCGGAGCCCCGCGCTCACGGGCGTGGTCCGCTCGTGGAAGAACCCGATGAGCAGCGCGGACGTGAGGCCCACCCACTCCCAGCCCACGAAGAGCAGCTCCAGGCTGCCTCCCAGCGTCATCCACTGCATCCCCGACGTGGCCAACGTGAGCAGCAGGAAGAACCTTCCGAAGCCCGGCTCACGGTGGAGATACGTCACCGAGAAGCGCGCGATGAGCAACGCGAGCAGGCTCGTCAGGAGCATCATCGTCGCGGACAGGGCGTCGATTCGGAGGAAGACGTCGAGCCCTCCCATGACGGAGAAGCACTCCACCCTCAGGACCTTGTCGGGCCGTGACAGCCACAGGAGCGTGGTCGCCGACGCGCAGCCGAGGGACACCCCCAACGAGCCCAGCACCCAGCGCGCCACCGTCCGCTCCGCGGGCACGCGATGCAGGAGCATCACGAGGCCGAGGACGAGGAAGCCCAGCAGTGGACTCAGCGGGACGAGCGTCGCGAGCCCACTGTGAAGGGGCTCAACGGGAGACATGGGCTGCTCCTCGGGAGGCGCCGTGTGTCCTGTGCGCTGGCCCGTGGACGAGCGCGGGGCCCAGCGGGTCGCGGTGGCCGCGATACCAGTCGATGGAGGACGCCACTTCGGGCAGCGTCACGTCCTTCGAGAGGAGAGGCTCGAAGCCGCGCGGGGTGTATCTGCGTTGCTCCCCCGTCACCGGGTCCACGCTCACCAACTGGACCCATTGATGGTGGATGAGCTCGTGCAGGGCGGGCTGTCTCGCGAGGATGCGCGAGAGCGTCACGGTGCTCGCCTCCACGAAGAGGAGCAGTCGCAGCGGCTCGTGGATTTCAATCATCTGCCGGGGCAGTCCCGTGCGGAGGTCTCCCCCCGCGCCGTCCATCACGCCGAGCAGCCCCGTGATGTTGTGCGGCAGCTTGGTGCCACAGCCGTGGCGCTCGTTGTCGACGTGGGAGAAGTAGTACTCCAGGCTGATGCCCGCGCCCACAGGACCCGCCGCCAGGAGGATGCGCTCGATGATGGCGCCGTCCTCGTCCCGCGTCGGGTCGTAGGAGATGAGGAAGACCCTTCGGTCCAGGAACAGTCCTCGCGTGAGCGCGCGCCTCCCCACGATGCACCCCGCGATGGTGGCGTGGCCCAGCTCCGGCCTCGGCTGTCCCAAATCCTCCGCGCGGGCCTCGACATGCCTCAGCGCGGCCGAGGCGGACAGCCCGAGCGGCGCGGACTCGAAGCGACGACAGCGCTCCTGTGCGGACAGGGCCCGCGCCCGGTCCAGCGCCTCGCGCAGCGCGGTGAGCTCCGTGCGGTGCGTGGCGGGAAGAACCTCCGTGTCGTAGAGGTGCACCTGGTCCGTGGTGGTGTCGTGCATCCCTCCGACGAACCACGTGGAGTCGGGGATGCGGATGCCGCGCTCACGGAGCCTCGCCCGGACCTCGGGACGGTTGGCCATCTCCGCGAAGAGGCGCGCGTTCGGACCTCCATGTCGTCCACCACAGGCGCCGCAGTCGTAGGCCGCCTGATGCGGATTGTTGACGCTCACCGAGCCATGGCCGAGCAGCACCACCCACGGCGCGAAGGACTCCACCAATCCCATGCTCTCCAGCGACGCAGCGACTCGCGCCGCCTTCTCGTCGAGCGTGAAGCCTCGGGGCTTCAGCGCATGCCGTGCCTCGACCGGCTCGGAGGCGCGCAGGCTCGCGAGGTGGGTCCGGGGATGCGGCAGGGCGCGTCGCGCGAACACCTGTCGCAGTCGAGCGCGCACGCGCGGGAACAGGAGGTTCCAGGAGAGCCTCGGCAAGGACAGCAGCCCCAGCCAGGGCACGAGGAACCACGAGGTCTCCATCGCATGCGTCCCCTGGTGCACGACGTGCCCGAGGCGCGCCCACAGCGTCCGTCGCCGTGAGCGCGTCTCGGCGAGGGAGTGGTGCTCCGGGCTCGCGTGCTCCTCGATGACATGCGCCGGCGTGACGGCCACCGGGCACTGCGCGACATGGCTCGCGTCGTCGAGCCCTCGGTAGTCGAAGGCCACCCCGAAGAACCCCGCGATGCCGAAGGTCTCGTGTCGCGCGTCCTGCTCCTCGAAGTGGCGACGCAGGGACTCCTCCCGGTCGTCCATGCAGAGCAACACCTGGAAGCGCGGCGCCGTCACCGTGCGCGCGCTCGAAGGGCGCAGGTGGTTGCGCGCCAGGGCCCGTGAGACCTCCATCCGATAGTGGTGCTCGTAGGCCTCCTGCCACACCCGTTGGCGCGCGGTGACGTCGAAGCCGTCCAACCAGCGCAGCCACTCCTGCCGCGTGGAGACCGGGAGCGCTCGCACCTCCATGGGAGACCAGCCCAGGAGCTGCGCCTGATGGAAGAGACGCCAGCGGCCCTCCTGCTCCGGAGGCGAGAGGGGGTCGATGGCCGCGCGCGCCACCGCTTCGAGCCCCGACAACGGCCCCGTGTAGCCGAGTCGTCGTCGCGCCACGTCCCGAAGCGCGGACCGCTCCAGGGTGAGCCGCACGGCGAGGAAGTCCATCAGCCGCGCGGGGGGCGCACCCTCGGGCCGGTCCTCGGGGTGCTGCTCCAGTCGATGCACCATGCCCGCCCAGCCCGGCAGCGCGAGCAGGACGCGGGCGAGATAGGCCTCCCAGTCGGGCTCGGCGACCCCGAGCCCCTCCAGGGCCGCGAGCACCGTGTCCTGCGCACAGCCCGGTGACGAAGCCATCCACTCCACCTCCAGCCAGTCAGGGGCCACGCCGAGCCCCTCGCGCAGCTGCGCGCGCCAGGCCGCGTGGAGCCCCTGCTCACGCGCCGGCAGCGGCCAGGCGGAGAGCCCTTCATCCAGGAAGGCCGCGCAGACCCGGATGAGGTGCGGATGGAGCAGGTCGTTCACGTCCTCGCCCGTGGCCGCGCGCAGCCACTCTCGATGACTGAGCACTCCCGACGACGGGAGGGCGCGCGGCGGCGTGGGCGTGTGGCTCGCGGACCAGAGCGCGCTCGCGACGAAGGGCTCGGGGGACTTCTCCAGACGCGCGCGGAGCGAGCCGAGACTCCCATCGCCTCCCAGGGCCGAGGCCAGCGCCTCGGTGACCCGGAGGGCCTCCGCGCTCAGCCATGCATCCACCGTGACGCCCGGGCTCCCAGCCAGCCGTGTCGAGACACCGTCGACGTACGCGCTCGCGAGCGCGGCGGGAATGCCCAGGCGCCTCAGCGCGATGCTCCGAGGGAGCAGGTAGGGCAGGGTGCTCGAGGTGGCGCGGACGACCGGGTCCAGGTCGATGCCCAGGAGCGCGCACGCCAGCTGCGTCATCGTCCAGCCCCGTCCCACGCGGTCCAGGTCGGCGCGCAGCTCCGGCAGGGCGCGCTCCAGCAGCACCTGGCGCGCGGTGGAGGGCAGGTCCGCGCGCAGCCGGCGCGAGGCGCAGCACTCCTCCAGCTTCCAGCGAAGCGAGGCGTCCGTCTCGTGCTCCACCGGGTGCAGCAGCGCCAGCCGGGCCACCTCCAGCCGAGACCCCGAGGGCGCCTCGTGGAGCGTGTGCTCCCACTCCGCGAGGACCGCGCGCAGGTCCTCGTCGGTGATGCGGCCCTGGCGATACAGCTCGAGGAACCGGGCCTCGGACAGATAACCCTCCGCGCCGAGCGTCGCCCTGGCGGCGGCCAGCGCCTCATGGAAGGGGAGGTGCTGGAGCGTGTGCAGCGGGTTGTGGTGCACGAACACGCTCAACGGACCCTGGACCGGGAGGACCTGACTGGCGCGGGCCAGCGCGGCGCGCAGCCCTCGGTCCTCCTCCGTCGCGACAGACGCGGGCGCGTGGCTCATGGCGTCAGCCCCAGGTCGCCACCCGCCGGCTTCCTCCGCGCCGACAACGGATGCGACGACACGCTCCGGTGCTGCTCCAGTCCGAGCACCCGGAGTCGCCGCCCTTCCCGCGACCACTCCTGCGTCAGCTCATGCAACCGCTGCATCACCGTGTGGTCCACCAGCCGGACCTCGGTCAGGTCCACCTCGACGCGGCCCGCCCCGGCGTGGCGCTCCAGTCGCCGCTTGAGCCCCAGGAAGTTGGTGAACACCGCCGCGCCACGCACGCGCAGCACCACGCCGTCCGGGCCCGAGTGCTCCTGGATGTCGGCGCGCCACAGCTCCCTCACGGAGACGCCGTGGAGCAGGTGCAGCCCCACCTTCAACACGATGCCGGAGGCCACGCCCACCAACAGGTCCGTGGCCAGCGTCACCCCCACCGTGAAGCAGAAGATGAGCACCTGCTCCGCGCCGATGCGCCACGCCTTCACCAGCTCTCCAGGCGAGGCCAGTCGGACGCCCGTGAAGATGAGCATCCCCGCGAGCGCGGCCAGCGGAATCCGATGGATGAGCCCGGGCGCGAAGGCCACGAACAACAACAGGAACAGGCCGTGGAAGAAGTTCGACAGGCGGCTGCGCGCCCCGTACGCCAGGTTGGCGGAGCTGCGGACCACCTCTGAAATCATCGGCAACCCACCGATGAGCCCCGCCACCAGGTTGCCCACGCCCGTGGCCAACAAGTCCCGGTCCAGGTCCGAGCGCGGCTGCTGTGGCGCCAGCAGGTCCACCGCCTTGACGGTGAGCAGCGACTCCACGCTGCCCACCAGCGCGAACATCACCACGTACTTGAGCCCCACCAGCGACCACGCGCCGGCGAAGTCCGGGAACGTCACCGCGCCGAGCAGGTTGCCCGGCAGGTTCACGAGCTGCTCGGGCCCCACCGAGAACACGGTGTGGGAGAACGTGAAGGTGTGCGCGTGCTCCAGGTCGAACACCCACGCCAGCGGCACCGCCATCGCGAGCACCACCAGTGGCGCCGGGACACGCTTCGCCCACCCTCCGCGCCGGGCCAGCGCCGCGTGGCCGAACAACACCCCCAGGCTCAACACCCCGATGAGCGCAATCTCCGGATTCAGCCGCGCCACGCTGCGCGGCACCTCCGCCAACAACGCCAACACGCCCCGGGTCGAGGGTGTCACGCCGAGCAGGACATGGGCCTGCCGGGCGCAGATGGTGATGCCGATGGCCGCGAGCATCCCGTGCACCACCGAGGAGGGGAACAAGTCCCCCAGCCGCCCCGCTCGCAAGAGCGCGAAGAGCACCTGGAGCAGCGCCGCCACCACCAGCGTCGCCAACGCCCTGCGATAGCCGAGCGCCCCGTCACCGCCCCCCAGCTCCGTCACCGCGCCCACCGCGATGGCGATGAGCCCCGCCGCGGGCCCCTTGATGGTCAGCCTCGCGCTGCCCAGCCAGGTGGAGAGCAGCCCGCCCACCACCGCCGTGAGGATTCCGGCCACCGGCGGAAAGCCGCTCGCCATGGCGATACCCAGACACAACGGCAGCGCGAGCAGGAAGACGAGGAAGCCCGAGACGACATCGTGTCTCCAGGCGGATGGCCCCCCGGTTCCAGGCGAATGACTGACATCGGACTGCGTCCCGGACATGACTCACATCCCCCGTGTACACGGGCGGACAGCGCCAGCCGGCTCCGTCACGCCCATCTTTCGAGCGGGGAGATGGAACGAGACACGCGCGGGTTCCCGCGCTTGATTCATCCTGTTTCTTCAAGACAGATGCGGGAGGTGTCCCCCATGAATGGGCTCGCATGTGCCCTGGGTGTCTTGGATTCTCATGGCATGGGACGGTGGGCGGTGTCGTGTCTGGATTGAGAATGGAACAGGCCAGCCCCGTCGAGCGGCAGCGGGAGCGCTTCGAGGCCGAGGTGGAGCCGCTGTTGCCCAGGCTCCATCGCTTCTGTCTCGCCTTGTGCCGCGACCGTCAGGAGGCCGAGGACGTGCTGCAGGACACCCTGGTGCGGGCCTACGTCCACCGGGCGCTGGAGGGCCCACCCTCGCTGGCCTGGCTGTGCGGCATCGCGCGCAACCAGTTCCTGGAGCACCGCCGCTCGTCGGCGCGCCGACGCTCGCTGCTGGAGTCGGTGCTGGAGGGCGCGTCGTCGGTGCTGGGCTCGCTCTTCGTCGGCGGCGTGGAGCAGCCAGACCCGGAGGCGCGGCTGTGCGGCTGCGAGGAGGCGGAGCTGCTCATGTCCTGCCTGCGCGCGCTGCCGGAGAAGTTCCGCCTGGTGGTGCTGCTGTGCGACGTGGAGGAGCTGGCCTACGACGAGGTGGCGCGGGTGCTCGGGCTGCCGATGGGCACGGTGAAGAGTCGACACTCGCGCGGCCGCGCGCGGCTGGGGGTGTTGTTCGCCGAGGCGTCGGGCCGGCAGGCTCAGCCGCTCGGAGAAGGAGGCCCTCCATGAGCGCCGAGGACGAGGACACACCGCCGCCCCTCCCCGCGGAGCTCCGCGCGGCGCTCGGCGCGCTGCGCGCCCAGAAGCCCTCACCCGCGCTGCGCTCGCGCCTCCAGGCCGCGCTCGAGCGCTCGGAGCGGGCCCCCATCGCCGCACCGGCGCGCGCGGCCCCCGTGCTGCGGGGCCCTGGCCTCGCCGCGGGCGTGTTGATGGGCGCGGTGCTGCTGGGGGCGCTGGTGCTGCGCGCGACGGGGGAGCGAGGGGGCGACCCAGGCCCCGTGCGATTGCCGGCGAGGGAGGTCGCCTTCCGTCTGCCCGGGAATGGGGCGGGGTGGCTGGAGCTGCCGTGGACCCACGACGTCCACTCGGGCGCGCCGGCCACCGTCCAGCTCGAGACCTCGCCGCCCCTGGACTTCCTGCTCCATCCCCCGGCGCTCGCGAGGGTGGGCTGCGACGAGGCGCGCTGCGTCCACGAGTTCATCGCCCGGACGGGCGCCGCCGCCACCCCCCTGCGCGTGCGCATCGACAGGCCGGGCCGCTATGAGTTCCGGGTGTCGCACGCCTCGGACCTGCGGCACGTCCAGGAGCACTTCGTGGTCGTCGCCGCGCACTGACCCGCCGCCTTATCGCATCCCTGTAAGCAATCCAGGCGCGCCAGGGCTCCGTTTTGCGGTATGAGCGCCTCATGTCTCCTTCCGAGCAAGCGCCGCGGCAGGACGCGCGGGTGTCCACGGGCGTGCCCGGGCTGGACGCCGTGCTGGGCGGCGGCCTCATCACCTCGGGTGTCTACATCGTCGTGGGCGAGCCCGGGGCGGGCAAGACACTCTTCGCCAACCAGCTCTGCTACCACCAGGGCCGCACCGGGGTGCGCTGCCTCTACGTGACGCTCCTGGCCGAGTCGCACGCCCGCATGCTGGCCAACATGCGCGACATGGCCTTCTTCGACCCCGCGCTGCTGCCGGATGGCGTGTACTACGTCAGCGGCTTCCGCACGCTGGAGGAGCAGGGCCTGCCAGGGCTGCTGGAGCTCCTGCGCCGCGAGGTGCGCAACCACAACGCCAACATCCTGGTGCTGGACGGCCTGGTGCAGGCCCAGGAGGCGGCCGGCAGCAGCCGCGACTTCAAGAAGTTCATCCACGAGCTGCAGGTGTCCGCGGGCCTGTCCCGCTTCACCGCGCTGATGCTCACCAGCTCCAACGGCCCCACCGTCCACCCCGAGTACACCATGGTGGATGGCATCCTGGAGCTGCGCGAGCGGACCCTGGGCGTGCGCTCCTGGCGCGAGCTGCAGGTCCGCAAGTTCCGCGGGGGCGCGACGATGGGAGGGGTGCACACCTTCCGCATCTCCAACGCGGGGCTGGAGGTCTTCCCCCGGCTGGAGGCCCGGATGCGGCGTGGCCCGCCGCCCGAGCCCAGCACGCAGCGGGTCCACTTCGGCATCCCGTCCATGGACGTGCTCTTCCCCGGCGGGCTGGCGGCGGGCTCCACGTCGTTGATTCTGGGGCCTCCGGGCAGCGGCAAGACGCTGATGGGCAGCAGCCTGCTCGCCGAGGGACTGAGGCAGGGCGAGAGCTGTCTGTACATGGGCTTCTACGAGTCGCCCGAGCGGCTGCTTCACAAGGTGGCGGCCGCCGGCATGGACATGTCCGGCGCGGTGAAGGAGGGCCGGATGCACCTGCTCTGGCAGCCTCCCGCGGAGTGCATCCTGGACGTGCTCGCGGACCAGCTCCTGAGCACGGTGCGCAAGCACAAGGTGTCCCGCGTCTTCGTGGACGGGCTGCCCGCCATGAGCCAGGCGGCGCCGGACCCCTCGCGCATGCCGTCGTTCTTCGCGGCGCTCACGCAGGAGCTGCGCTCCTCGAGCGCGACCACCATCTTCAGTCTGGAGACACCGCGCCTGTTCGGGCCGGTGCTCGACGTCCCGCTGGAGCCGGGGCCCTCCGCCGTCGCGGAGAACCTCTTCTTCCTGCGTCACGTGGAGCTGGAGGGGCGTCTGCGCCGGCTCCTGACCATCTTCAAGCTGCGGGACACCGACTACGACCCCTCCATCCGGGAGTTCGTCATCTCCCGCCAAGGAATCGAGGTACAGCCCCCCTTCGAAGTCGCCCTGGACACCCTGTTGACGGGGCTTGCCCGCCACCGGAGCGGTGGCCATCCCTGATTCACGAGGAGCGAAGCCCGCCCGTATGGAGACGGTCCTGGTGGTGGATGACGAGCAGGGCATCCTGGAGGCCCTCGCGGACCTTTTGCGCGAGGAGGGCTACCGGGTCCTGACCGCCTCTCATGGGCGAGAGGCGCTGGCGCGCATGAGCGAGCTGCGCCCGGACCTGGTCCTCACCGACTGGATGATGCCGGTGATGGACGGCCCCGCGCTCATCAAGCACATCCGCACGGAGCCGGAGTGGAAGGGCGTGTCGCTGCTGGGCATGAGCGCGGTGGACGTGGCCGCCCTGCGCGCGGAGTACCCGGGCGTCCCCTTCCTCCAGAAGCCCTTCGACATCCCCGCGCTGATGAAGCAGGTCCGCAAGGCCCTGGACGGCAAGCGCGCTCTCTAGAAGAGCCCTCCCCATGTTCTACCTGCTGAAGCTGGGCCCGGTGCCGCTCTCCCAGGGCGCGACGGACGTGTACCTGCGCATCTCCGACACCGGGGAGCCGTCCGCGCCCGTGTTCGAGCGCGACGACGTGGCGGGCCTGACGGTGCTCCTGGAGGGGCTGGAGGAGCGCGAGTCGGCGCGGTGCGAGCCGGCCCTCGCGGAGGCTGGCGCCGCCCTGGGCGTGCGGGCGGAGGAGCCGACGGAGGCGGCGTTGTCGTCGCGCGCGGCCATCGCCACGTTCCTGGCCTGGGGACAGCGGGGGTTGTCCGGGCTCGGCTCGGACAAGGCGCTGTTGTTCGTGCAGGCGGCCACCGAGTACTGGGAGGCGCGTCCGTGGACGCATTGGGATGACAGCCAGCCCTTCGAGGTGGCGGTGTCCGGTCCCCTGACGCACACCTTCGAGGGCTGCGTGTTCCACACCGGTGACGGCCGGGCGGGGCTGGCGCTGTACTTCCAGCCGGGCGCGCTCCAGCAGCTGATGCACATGCAGGCGCAGGGACAGGCGGAGTCGGCGCAGGAGCTGCCCGCCATCGCGGTGACGCTGGACACGTCGCCGGCGTACGCGGTGGAGGCGCTGTCCTCGGCCGGGCGGGTGCCCCGGCTGCCCATGCCGCTGAAGACGGGCGCGGGCGGCGTGGGGGTGCCCTCCACGGTGGAGGCGCTGTTGCTGGTGGCCACGCTGCGCGCGGTGGCGCGGCTGGGGCCCGAGCAGCAGGAGGTGCTCAGCAGCGTGGTGGCGGGGGACGCGCGCATGGAGGTCCACGTGCGCGCCCCGAAGCCGCGCGTGCGGCACTGAGCCGAACCGCCTTCCTCCCGGGCGGGCGAGCAGGCGCGGAGAGCGCTCCGGATTTCACCCCCTGTGGTGAAGGCCCCCTGGGTCAATGTTGGCTGGCGCACGAAGTCGCGGGCGAGTGTCCTGTGGTGGGCACCAGGGCCTCCCGAGGGGGCTGTCGGGGCCCGGGGAAGCGCGGGACAACGCAGTGGCCGCGCCCATCCCAGGGACGTGCAGGGGCTCTCCATGACTGTGAAGAAGGTTGTCTCGCGTCGCGCTCGCGCGGTGGTGCCACCGCAGCGCCCCGTGGAGGACGACTCGGATGCGTTGGACTCGCGGCAGTTGCTGCGGGTGCTGACGGCGGTGCGCAAGGGTGACTTCTCCGTGCGCATGCCCGTGGACAAGGTGGGCAACGCGGGCAAGGTCGCCGACTCGCTGAACGAAATCATCGAGCTCAACGAGCGCATGGCGCACGAGTTCGAGCGCATCGGCAACGTGGTGGGCAAGGAGGGCCGCATCACCCAGCGCGCCCACGTGGTGAGCGCGGTGGGGTCCTGGGCCGACTGCGTGGAGTCGGTGAACACGCTGGTGGCGGACCTGGTGCAGCCCACGACGGAGATGGGCCGCGTCATCGGCGCGGTGGCCAAGGGCGATTTGTCCCAGACGGTGGCGGTGGAGGTGGATGGCCGGCCGCTGAAGGGCGAGTTCTTCCGCACCGCCCGGCTGGTGAACGGCATGGTGGAGCAGCTCGGCGCCTTCGCCTCGGAGGTGACGCGCGTGGCGCGCGAGGTGGGTACCGAGGGAAAGCTGGGCGGACAGGCCCGCGTGAAGGGCGTCGCCGGCACTTGGAAGGACCTCACGGACAACGTGAACTCGATGGCGTCGAACCTGACGTCGCAGGTGCGAAACATCGCCGAGGTGACCACGGCCGTCGCCAAGGGCGACCTGTCGAAGAAGATCACCGTGGACGTGCGCGGTGAGATTCTGGAGCTGAAGAACACCATCAACACGATGGTGGACCAGCTGTCGTCCTTCGCCTCGGAAGTGACGCGCGTGGCGCGCGAGGTGGGTACGGAAGGAAAGCTGGGCGGTCAGGCCGTGGTGAAGGGCGTGGGCGGTACGTGGAAGGACCTCACGGACAACGTGAACTCCATGGCGTCCAACCTCACGTCCCAGGTGCGAAACATCGCCGAGGTGACCACGGCCGTCGCCAACGGTGACCTGTCCAAGAAAATCACGGTGGATGTGCGCGGCGAGATTCTGGAGCTGAAGAACACCATCAACACGATGGTGGACCAGCTCAACTCGTTCGCGTCCGAGGTGACGCGCGTCGCGCGTGAAGTGGGTACGGAAGGAAAGCTGGGCGGTCAGGCCGTGGTGAAGGGCGTGGGCGGCACGTGGAAGGACCTCACGGACAACGTGAACTCCATGGCGTCCAACCTCACGTCCCAGGTGCGCAACATCGCCGAGGTGACGACGGCGGTCGCGAACGGTGACCTGTCGAAGAAGATCACCGTGGACGTGCGCGGCGAGATTCTGGAGCTGAAGAACACCATCAACACGATGGTGGACCAGCTCAACTCGTTCGCGTCCGAGGTGACGCGCGTCGCGCGCGAAGTCGGTACGGAAGGAAAGCTGGGCGGTCAGGCCGTCGTGAAGGGTGTGGCCGGCACGTGGAAGGACCTCACGGACAACGTGAACTCGATGGCGTCGAACCTGACGTCCCAGGTGCGCAACATCGCTGAGGTGACCACGGCCGTCGCCAAGGGTGACCTGTCCAAGAAGATCACCGTCGATGCGCGCGGCGAAGTGCTGGAGCTGAAGAACACCATCAATACGATGGTGGACCAGCTGTCGTCCTTCGCGTCCGAGGTGACGCGCGTCGCGAAGGAAGTCGGTACGGAAGGAAAGCTGGGCGGTCAGGCGGTGGTGAAGGGCGTGGGTGGCACGTGGAAGGACCTCACGGACAACGTGAACTCCATGGCCTCCAACCTCACGTCCCAGGTGCGCAACATCGCCGAGGTGACGATGGCGGTGGCGCGCGGTGACCTGTCGAAGAAAATCACGGTGGACGTGCGCGGCGAGATTCTGGAGCTGAAGAACACCATCAACACGATGGTGGACCAGCTCAACTCGTTCGCGTCCGAGGTGACGCGCGTCGCGCGTGAAGTGGGTACGGAAGGAAAGCTGGGCG